>SHZM01000017.1 GCA_009692265.1 Gammaproteobacteria bacterium | reverse complement strand
TGCACGAATTGCGCTTTCCGTTTTGGCTGGCCTTCTAGGAAAGCGCCGACCGAA
This sequence comes from Gammaproteobacteria bacterium, assembly GCA_009692265.1. GTDB lineage: Bacteria > Pseudomonadota > Gammaproteobacteria > CAIKBL01. The sequence goes on along the minus strand of SHZM01000017.1, from coordinate 52,419 downwards.
AAATACACGTCCGCCGTTTCTCGGGCGGCAATAGCTTTAGAGGCCGCCGATTGATTTGAAGAGAACTGAATTTGTTTGGGATAGTTTTGAGGCTGAAATAGAAAACCCGGCGCGTCGCCACGTATTGCGTCCAAAAACGCCCGCATGTGGTCGATCGTCTGCTCTTGGTGACTCATATGGCACCTCCAGCAGCGTTAAACGCGAGCTCCATCATGAGCCGCTTAGCAGATCCTTTGGGCCCATAAAGCACGGTAGCGATGCGTTCTGCCTCCTTCCTGCTAGCGCCATTTTCCTGATAAACGAGCACGTCGAATTCCCGCATTAGCGGCAGGAGTTTCGCCCACTGCTCGTCAGTGTCTGGAAGCCCCCCGTGATCTGGACGGAGAGCATCGACCTTCGCCATTAGCAATCGGATTCTTTGCAGGTTACTCATTGGATCCCCCCGTTCGCCTGCACCGCTTTGGCGGCAGCGCGATAGCCGGTTGGATTAGCCAACCACCGACGGAGGTCACCCCAGCGCCATGCGCTGACGTTATCGGATACTTTGATGGGGGCAGGAAACGTCCCTTCCGCAATCCGACGCCACATGGTCGCCCGACTGAATGGGAGAAGGTTTAGGTCTTCAAGATCACCGGCCCGGAAGAATGCTTCATCAGGGTAGGTGCCGGGTGCGCTTGGGGCGCTGGTTAGTGCAGGTCTGGACATGGATCACCTTGGCGTCTGTTGGTACGCTAAGAAGCCTATAACGGTGATTTTCGTTAACCGGTTTGTGAAACTCGATTTTTTTCCGGAATTTTGTCCGGAGCTTCGAAAGTCGCGAATCGATGTTCTTTGAAATCGAGCCATCGTCAGAATCCATATAAAAAGCTCGTTCGCGCGCCTTCTTATCCTCGTCGCGGATAAGGGTTCTGTTCAGGGCCAAGGTTTCGAGGTACTCGTGCATATCTTTTGTTGAGATGTTCGGGTTCAGCTTGGCTTTCTCTTCAATCAGACGCGCAACCTTCGGCTTCTGGCGGGGCTTTTTTCCCTTCCTGCTCTGTTCGTCCCGGAACTCCGCATCTTTTTGGAATTGTCTGGCCTTCACCTCTTCCTCCATATAGCCCAAGGCCGAAGCTCTGTCTCCTCGAGCTAATTTCCTGAAGAATTTGTCGAGATGAGCGTTAAGCGGGGGCGAGTCGGAATTGGCCAAAGCATCCATCAACTCGCTCTCTTGCCAACCTCTAACGGCAGCCATCTCCCTGAGAATTTGAAGAACCGCGTCTGCTTCCCCCGGTGTGTTTTCGGCTTGTTCGGACGTAGTCGGCACCGCAAGGTATCGCGCGAAAATCGCATTGACACGCTTACGCTTCTCTTCTGGCCAACTGTCGAGATGGGGACCTATTAGCGCTTCAAGCTCCTTGAAAAGCCCCGCGTCGATCTTGTCGCGTCCTTTCATGGGATCCCTCTTCATTTCTTCCGACGCATAGCCGTCACGGTTGAAGGAACTGGTAACCGCCCGCAGAAGGCACCCCAGTCGGCCATCATGCGACGGCGCTTATCGAGGAGATCTCCGCGCTGATATGCCTGCTGAACCGCATCTCCGACTTGATGCCCCGAAGCCGCTTTGCGAACTTCGTCGGGATAATTTGTAACTTCAGCACCCCAGTCACGAAATGTGGATCTGAACCCGTGCGGCACGGCGTCTATCTTTAACAGCCCTTTAATCTGCATATCGCGCATTACTTTTCCGAGTGCCGCATCGGATAAGGCTTTGCCGCTACGCATGTTCGGAAAAATCAGGTCGCCACGAGCTAGCCGGGGCAAAGCCTTCAGCATCTGCACTACTGCGGGGCACAGTGGTACCCGGTGTACTTGCTTGGTCTTTGTGTGTTCCGCCGGGATAGTCCATAGCGCCGCTTCTAGATCAATCTCCTGCCATTCGGCGGATCGAACAGATCCAGAGCGCACGGCCGTTAGAACTAAAAATTCCAGCGCTCGCGCTGCCATCCCTTCAACTTGCCGAAGGTTCGCCAGGAACAACCCGATTTCCTGATACGGGACTGCGGGATGGTGCACTGTGGGTTGCACTTTATCCGGGGCGGGGAGTTGTGTGCTTAATAGTCCCGTCCAGATGGCCGGGTTGCTGCCTGTCCGATAGTCGTTAACGGTCGCAAAATCGAGGATGCTTTTGATCCGCCCGAGCAGACGCTTTGCAGTTTCAGTTTTTGCATACCAAAACCTCCGGTCGCCATTCGGCGCGGCTTTACCGGACGTGGGTTGCTCCAGCACATCTAGGACATCCCTCATCGTGATGTCGGAAACCAACATATTGCCAAGGCGCGGATACGCATAAGTTTCAAGCGTCGTCTCCCACTGTGCCGCATGTTTTGCGTTGGTGTGGTCTTCACGGTGCCGGGAGAGATAATCGGCGGCGCACTGTCGGAAGGTTTTCTGACGGGCTTTGGCAGCGCTCAGGGCGCTCTTTTTTGCGCGGCGCTCCTCAGCGGGATTACGACCTTGCCGAATTGCGTCAGAGAACTTTTTTGCGGCCTCCCGCGCTTGCGCTAACGATACCTCCGGGTATGGCCCCAACCCCATCAGTTGCCGCTTACCGCCGACCATTCGACGCAGTAGCCAGCATTTTGGTGTCGGGCGGTCAGCGATGCTGTGCCCTACTTGAAGCAGTAATCCAGCGACTCCACCGACGGCGTGCCACCCGGGCGTGCTGATGTGATTGATTTCAACGGCGGTGAGTGGGCGAATTAGTTTCGGCATACCTATCAGCATACCAATAAATATGAGCTTGGCTAGGACGGCATGCCATCTCTCCGCGTCTCAATTTCAATAAATACCGCTAATAAATTCAATTATTGGGCGCGCATGAGATGGGGTGGCATTTCAGAAATGCGGATACCTCTTCCGCCACAGAGATTTATAACCTATTGTCTATTTATGTGTTTATATTTTAATAGCAAACCTACCTACAAATTAATTTCTGAATTCTTTTTCGCCGCGCTCTGGCTCAAGAGATAATCGCTGACTAAATTTATCGTTACGGTGCTGACTATCATGGACGCGATTGAAGGAAACAAGCCGTTGTTCGATTGCCAGGAGATCCGCCGACACTGCGCCCTCTTTGACGGCGATCCGCCGCGCTGGGCGACTAACGGAGTCTGCGCGATTCACGCTGTAATGTTGCGCGCGGAGAAGTCGATGCGTGACACCTTGGCGCAAGAAACCTTGGCGAGTCTCGCAGAAGGGTTCGAACTGTCGCGAGATCGGATCGCCCTCCCATCGCTGACCGCTGACCGGTCTGAAAATCCAAGATTCCCGTACCTTGTCTCGATAACTCACTGGACGATCCGGACTAGCGCCCTGTGCGTGTATGACGCGAATAGTCGCCTCTCCAGCCCCCAACAAGGAGCGAGAACATGACTAAGAAAATTGTAATCGCCGGCTCAGGTTTCGCCGGTATGTGGTCCGCAATTTCCGCCGCGCGCGCCGTGTCGCTGGCAGGCAAGGACAACGACGTAGAAATTACGATCGTGTCACCGACACCGAATCTTCATATCCGTCCACGGTTTTATGAAACAGTATTCGAGGAAATGGCACCGAACATCGCACCGCTATTAGCTGCGGTCGGTGTTCGACATCTCGCCGGTACCGTTGAAACGGTGCACGCCCTGCAACATGAAGTTGTGGTGATGCAAAACGGTGGCGAACGGATCACCTTACCCTATGATCGATTTGTTCTAGCGACAGGGAGCGGATTGTTTCTTCCCGACATTCCGGGGCTGAAAGCGCACAGCTTCAATGTCGATCAGTTGGCAAATGCGCGGAAGCTTGAAGCGCATTTACGGTCACTCGCTAATAAGCCAGAGACAGTTGCCCGCAATACGGTCGTGGTGGCGGGCGGCGGTTTCACTGGAATTGAGACGGTCGCCGAAATGCCGCGACGGCTGCGCGAGATTTTCGGGCACAACGCCAAGATTCGCGTCGTAGTACTCGAACAGGCACCAGATATCGGTCCCGATCTCGGTCCGATTCCACGGCCGGTCATTGAAGAGGCGCTGGCAGAATGTGGCGTCGAGATAAAGGTCTCGGCAGGCGTGGCGGCGATTGATGCTGAGGGCGTGACGACTTCGACTGGGGAGAGAGTCGCATCCAACACAGTTGTTTGGACGGCAGGCGCGCGCGCGAACCCGCTTGCCGCACAAATTAACGGCGACCACGATCGGTTCGGTCGTGTTCACGCCGATCAATATTTGCGTGCGAAGCGTGAGAAAGATGTCTTCGTTACGGGCGACGTTGCGATGGTTGCAACCGATGACAAAGGTCACGTGGCGTCGATGTCGTGCCAACATGCCCTGAGCCTCGGCCGCGTCTCCGGCCACAATGCGGCGGCGGAATTGGTCGGTTTGGCGACACACCCCTACAGTCAGCCAAAATATGTGACCTGCCTCGACCTCGGCGCATGGGGTGCCATCTACACCGAAGGCTGGGATCGGCAGGTCAAGATGAGGCGCGAGGAAGCTAAAGCGACCAAACGCGCCATCAATACACAATGGATCTATCCACCGGCCCCTGATCGTACAGCGGCCTTCGCGGTCGCAAACCCGGACTACATCATCGTTCCTTGAGGGGGTAGGTAGATCATAAGATTTCAGGACCTGGTTTCCAGGCATAATTGTCCATCGAACTTGACGGAGATCAAGGGAGACACGGACGAGTATTGTTTAGCGTATCTGCACAGATCATGAAAGGGTTCACAATGGCGAAAGCGGCGGCACAGTCGATATCGACCAACGTTCAAACGGCACCATACGATTACGAAGTCATCGTCATCGGTGCAGGAGTCTCTGGCATTTACCAGCTCAAGCGACTTATCGATCTCGGTGTGCGCGCGACGATACTTGACGCGAACACCGGTGTGGGTGGCACTTGGTACAACAACCGTTATCCGGGAGCGCGCTTCGACTCCGAGAGTTACACGTATGGCTATTCGTTCTCCAAGGAATTGTTGAACGAATGGCACTGGACGGAGCGATTCTCACCCCAGCCGGAAACCCTACGTTATCTGAACTTCGTCGTCGATAAACTGGGGCTTCGAGAGCATATGCGATTCGGCTGCCGGGTCGATGCGATGTGTTTTGACGAGGAGACGGATACTTGGCGATTAACGCTAAACGATGGGCGCACGCTGTCCGCGCGCGTAGTCGTGACGGGGATTGGCCCTCTCTCCACGCCGACTCTGCCGAAAATCGAGGGCATGGACGATTTCAAAGGGATCTCGTTTCATACAGCCAAGTGACCGCACGAACCTTTGAACCTGTCTGGCAAACGGGTGGGCATCATCGGGACCGGCGCTACCGCAATTCAAATCATCCCGGAAGTCGCGAAGTAAGCAGCTCATTTGACGGTTTTTCAACGTCGCGCAAACTGGGCCGCGCCACTGAACAACGGGCGAATAACCGCGCAAGAGATGGACGCGATCCGCACTCGGTACGATGAGATATTTGCAGCTTGCGCGCGATCGCCGGCGGCATTTGAACACGAACCGGATCACAGAAGTTTTTACGACATTTCGCCGCAGCAACGCCGCGAATTTTGGGACCGCCTCTACGACGAGCCGGGCTTTGGCATTTGGCTGGCAAACTTCCCCGAAATTTTTACTGATGAAAAAGCGAATGCGGAATTGTCAGCGTACATCGCGGGTCGGATCCGCCAACGTGTCGATGATCCCGAAGTAGCGGAAAAGCTGATCCCCAAAGATCACGGTTTCGGCGTCCAGCGACTTCCGCTCGAAACGAATTATTTTGAGGCTTACAACCGCGACGATGTCGAATTAGTCGATTCGAAAGTAACGCCTATTCAGCGGATAACAAAGACCGGCCTGTGCACCTCCGATCGAGAGTTAGAATTCGACATCATCGTTTACGCAACGGGGTTCGACGCGTTTACCGGCGCCTACGATCAAATCGATATCCGCGGAATCGGCGGAAAGAAGCTCCGCGACCATTGGGCCGACGGACCGGTGACCTATCTCGGGATGCTCGTAAACGGATTCCCGAATATGGTGATGCTGGGCGGACCACAAACGGCGGCCGCCAACTTTCCGCGCGGATCAGAGGTGGCCATCGATTGGGTTATGCCGATGCTCCAGCACCTGTGGAATAACGGCTATACGCGCTTCGATGTCAGCGAAGAATCACAGAAGGCATGGTTTGACGCCGTCAAGCAAAGTTACGCAGGCCTGCTATTGAACAAGGCACAAAGCTGGATCACGGGGTACAACTCCAATCTCAGTGGCCATGAATACGGCCATACGCGCTACAACATCTTCGCAACTGGTGGCGCGGAGTACGCGAAACGTTTGAAGGAAGCCGCGGCAAACATCTACCACGGGATTGACTTCGCATAGCGAGGACCGTAGTGCAACGGTAAACGGACAATGGTCTATCAAGGTTCGCTTAACGCGGGGTCTAGAATCAGACAGAACCAGCTAGCTGCTGCATGAGGGTAGGATGGCCTTCCGTGAGTCGCGCTTCGCCTGTCGGGACAAACGCACCGCCAATCTTAGCGAGAAGAATTTGGGCGTTCATTTCCGTGCCCTCATGTCCCGCCTCCAAAACCGCGGGAAAGCAGGCCATCCAATTCTCGGCGACACCCTGGTAGACGTTCGCGGGATCTCCTTCCCAAATCGGTAGCGTTGCAAGCTGCTCCTTGGAGAGATCTTTCAAGAAATGGCGAGCTTGCGGGGACATTAGCTCTGCATTTTTCAGACCCTCGAACTCTTTGTAGTTGCCGACCTGAGTCACCACTAACTTTTTTGCGTAGGCAGTATGGTCCCCGAATAAAACGCTCCAGCAGACCGTGCAATGAAATCGTGTGGTATCAGCATTTTCGAAGTTTACGAAAGCGCCCAGTTCATTTTCTCCCTTCACGACCTTGAAGTCGTTCGGGAACCAACTGCTATCCACACACTGAATCTTTGGAAAGGGAGGACCTCCGCGCTTGTTCGCGTACCACAGTGCAGCAGAGCAATCGTGGCAGCAGCACTCAAGCCTAAACAAGTCGTTTTTGGTGTAGAACTCGATTTGCACGGCTCCGCACTTGCACGTAATCGTGGCCATGGCTCATCGCCTCCTAAACTGGTTTGGTTACACCGATGCTAGTTATCGACGAGAGGAAGTCAATCCACGTTTGCACCCATTTCATGGATATTTTGCTGGCGCTCAACGGAGTCTGCTTACCGGGGTTAGCCGGTCAGCGATTTGGGGATGCCGGCCGGGAAGAGCCCGTCGAGGCGAAGAATTAGAGGTATCGAACGGTCTGGGCGAACGGCTGCTTTATTGGGCCTCGTTATGCTTAGCTTAACCAGCTCAGGTAAGTGCCAACCCCTCTAAATCCCGAATGGCACACCCTCCGGTGATGGAGGTCGCCGCGCGGCGGTGGTGGGATTTTTCGAAGGTGCCCTTTATCCTGCGCGCGCGGTTTCGATCGCCTGTTCGACCGTCGCGCCACCGTGGACGATCTGCAGCAGCGCGCGGGTCATACGCGTGGGATGCTCGGCCCACATCACATTGCGGCCATAGACGATGCCACTCGCGCCAGCACTCATCAGCGTTGACGTGCGCGCGAGCACTTCTGCGTCCGGCGCTTTGATGCCGCCGCTCGCGAGCACCGGCACGCCTGCTGCCGCATCGACAAGTTTCGCGAATTCGCCGACTGGTTCGGCGGGATCGACTTTGATGATGTCCGCACCGATTTCCTTCGCCAAACGCACCAAGGGCGCGATGACTGCCGCAGAGGTCTCGATCAAGGGGACCCCCGCATTATCAGTCATCGCGAGGATTTCGATCATGAGCGGCATGCCGACCGTGTCGCACTGACTGCGCAACAAATCCAGATTCACCCAACAATCGCGGGTTAATTGTTCCTGCCCGGGAAAGGTTAACAGCGAGGACACCACGCAGGCGGCGTCCAGCATCACGGCGCGCTGAACCGCCTGCGCGACCGGGAGATCGAACATGCGCTCAGGTCGTTGCGCGAGGTAGGCGTTCGACGTGTCCGCGCGCAACAACAGCGACGGCTTGCGATGATCGGTGATGGCTTGCAAATGCCGCGCGCCGCCGCTCGGCAACGTCATGCCGTCCGGTTGTTCGCCCGCGTGTGAACGGATAATGCTGGCGAGATCCAACAGGCCTTCAAGCCATGAAGGTTCCGCGAACAGCCCATGATCGAAAGACAGGATAACGCACCGTCCGTCCGCGTGGAAAAGTCGATTAAGGCGTACTGGATTCATGTCCCGATTTCCTTCATTGAGCAAACCGACTAGGTGGCTGGATACACCCGCGCCGTGTTGCCATCCACTGTGATCGACACCGCATCAGGGACTTGTCGCATCGCATCGCGCACCTGCACCGCCGGAATGCCGTACTCGCGAGACAGACAGGCGCCGTGCGCGAGCATGCCGCCGGTTTCAAGCACCAAACCGCGGATTTTTGGAAACACCGACATCCAGCCGGGATCTGTGCTGTTGCAGACCAGGATGTCACCATTCTGCACGCGACCGATTTGATCGAGCTGCGGCACAATGCGCGCCACGCCGGTCGCGATCCCGTGGCTGGTGGCAATGCCGACTAGAGTGCCCGCTGGCAACTCTTCCGTGCTCGTCGCCGTGACGGAGAGATCAACAGGCTGGCCATTGCGGATCCAGGTGGGGGTGGGTTCCAGGCGTTCGTTGCGGCGATGAAAGACGCGCTTGCGTGCCACCATCTTCGCCTTGCATAACGCAGCGGGCGCGCTGCCGTTCAGATACGCATAGAGCTCATGCCGCGCGAGAAACCAGAAATCATCGGGCGCATCGATTAAACCCTTCGCATGCATTCGCCGGCCGATTTCGAGGAATACTTTCTTCTTGCCATACGTCAGCCGGTCGAGATAGTGACGCTCGTCGTCGCGATATTTGAGAAAGCGCAGGCAGTAGTCAGCAACGAAGAGAAAGAGTTTCTCGCGCATCCGTCCAAATGATTTGGCGCGCAATTTCGCGCCGATTTCAGCCGTAACAGCTTCTCGCCGCTTAACCAATTTATCCATCAACACGGATGGATGGACCGGATTGTCGGTGTCCAGCAACTGTCGTAACGCGTCGTAATCAAGCGCTGGCTTTTCAACGCGGCGGTAATAGTAAAAGTCCCGGTCCTGATGGCCACGGTGACCGTGCTCGAGGATGAATTTGTCATACGCGGCAACAAAATTCTTGGCGGTCGATTCATCGCTCGCGCGCACGGCGTTGAAGAAAGCGTCGTTCGGGTGTTGCTCGAAGAGGCCGCGCAGAATCGTCGATTCGCGGATCCGTTGCGCGAGTTCAAACAACGCTTCGCCCTCCAGCGCCGCCTTGTTGCCCGGGATCCCACAGATGAGATCCTGAAAAGCGGTGCCGGTGTCGCCGTCGTACCAGTTTTGCAGTAGCTTCGCGAGCCCGCCTAGCGCGCCCGTGGCATAAAAGAAAAACGGCGGCCACAACGTTTTGTACCACTCATCGACAAACGCTACGCGATCTTCCGCCGCCTTTATAAGAGCGTCGTCGCTCATACTGCGCACTTCTTCCGCGCTCGGACCATTCGCGTCCGCGGTCCGGTTATCGAGATAGTCGTAGGTAGTCGCGAACCAGCGGGTCACGCCAAACTGCGGCTGCAGCAGGTGAACCCGTAGCCACATGCGGAGCAAACCCACTTTGGACACCGGCTGATCGATGAACTCCTGATGCCAGGCCGGCGGGATATTGGTGAGATCGCGCAGTTGCCCCGGCCATTGCTGGGTCAGCCATGAGCGCTCTGCGTTGGCGTTGAAATACGCAGTGGCTCGGCGGTACTTGTGCCAGCGTACGTTGGCTATGTCCTTGAAGCTGAAAAGCTTCGCGAAGCGCGAATAATTCAGATAGCACTCGTGGGCACGGCAAGAATAAAACAGCGGTGAGATGCCACCCGTCCAATACATCTCGGACCAGGTGTAGGTCCAGGTCGTGTCGGGCGCTTCCGCTGGTGGTTGCCATCCATCCACGTCTTCGTCCCAGGTGAACTCGACGCCGGTGACCGGCCGCGTCTGGAGAATGTAGAACTTGTCCTCGCACCAGGCCCATTCGATGTCCTGCGGTAATCCGCCGTGCGCCTGCATGATGTTGAGACCGAGCGTGGCGAGTTCGCGCGCCTGCGGTTCGTTGAGTGAGGCGCGTGTCCGCTCATCGTCGGAAGTCACCACTTGAATCGTCCCGCGCCCCTGCTCCGGATCGCGCACGATCTTCTTTTCCTTGCCACCGATATCGCGCGACTTCAACGCGAACGTGTCTCGATCAAGAATGAAGGTATCGGGATTCAAAATCCCGGACACCACACCCTCGCCGAGGCCCCAACTCGCATTGATCACGATTTCATCCGTACGCGCCGTCAGCGGATTCGCCGTGAACATGACTCCGGCGGTGACCGGCGAGACCATTTGTTGCACGACCACCGCAAGCCGCTCGGTTTCGCCGTCGAATCCTTGCTGATAGCGATAGGCTGCGACCCGCGCGGTCCACATCGAGGCCCAGCAACGGCGGACCGCGGTGAGCACGTCGGCGACGTCGACGATATCGAGGTAGGTATCATACATTCCGGCGAACGACGCCTGCGCGAGGTCTTCCGCCGTGCCCGAGGAACGTATGGCGACATTCACATTCGCGCCGAGGCCTTCATAGGCCGCGACGATCTCGGAGGCAATAGTCGCGGGGATTTCGGTGTTGACGATGAGTGCACGAATCTCGGCGGTGCGCGCTTCAAGCGCGGCGGCGTCGTCAAAATCCAGGGTCGCGATTATATGGCGGAGACGGTGCGCCAGATTGTCCGTGGTCAGGAATACAGAATGAGCCTCAGTGCTGACACTGAATCCCGGTGGGACCCGGTAGCCGTTGGCCACTAACCGACCGAGGCTGGACGCCTTACCGCCCACTGCGGCGATATCGGTAGCGCGCGGTTCGTTGAAGCCGATCACATTCGACATAGTCAGCCCCTTATCTGCAGAAATTGAGTGTGTCAGGCTGCACGCGGTAGCCCACTTCGCGCCGCACGCGGATGTCTTGCCGGTGGTCCTAACCGCTCCGGTACTCTGAGGCTAAGACCGGAAGTCCACGCGTGTCAACGTCACTTTGGCGCAGCCGCTCCCGCGCGCGGGTTCATGGGGTCAGAGTCGATGAAACGTTACCCGGTCGAACACGCTAACTCGGATCCATTTCAGCGACTCTGACCCCATGAACCGCACGCATCAATAATTGGGAGAATTCGAAATGCCGACCAGGATCCTTTTCGACCCAAACAACCAAGGCGACGTCGCAGCGGCCGCCGCAGCCATCGTTTCGGAATGCGAAAAGACCTTGCCCAAGGTGCCATGGTTCTCAAATTCCGGCCAGCAAGAAGCGTTCAAGAAGATCGTCGGGGTCATTGAAGCGAAGGCCAATGCCATGGACGCAGACGACGAAGCACGGGGCGCAATAACTTTCTGGGCGTTGTCACTCCTATATGCAAACAGCAAGGGATTCAGATTAGCCACATTACGGAACACGGTGGTTGGTGGGCATTCATTGCCGCACAAGTTTAACCTCCCACGGCTTCAAGGATCGCTCCAATTCGTTGCACCTGCGCATAACCGGCGCGCCGTAACGCCAACAAGCAAGCGTCAACCTGCGTGGGTTGAATCGCTAGCAACAATCCACCGGAGGTCTGCGGATCGAACAACAGAGAATAGGCGGCGCTACTCACCGCGGCACTCGGAATTTCAACGAGAGACAAATCCAACAGCGCGTTTTGCGGATGCAGGCTACTCTGGATACCTTCCTCGGCGAGCTGGCAGGCGCCGCGCAGCGCGGGTACGGCTTCTAATTCGATACGTGCACGCAGGCCGCTCGGTCTTAACATCTCGACAAGGTGCCCTAGTAGCCCAAAGCCGGTGATGTCGGTCATCGCATGCACCGAAAACTCTGCGAGGCAGCGCGCAGCCGCGCCGTTCGTCTGCACCATCTGACCTAATGCTTCGTCTAAGTCCGCGCCGGACGCCCGACCGCGCATCGCGCCTGCGAATAACACCCCGGTCCCCAGCGGCTTGGTCAAAATCAGATGATCGCCGGCTTGTACCGTATGTTTACGCCGGATGCGATCGCGTGCGACATAGCCGTTGATCGCGAGCGCGAATGAAAGCTCGGGGCCCTCGGCGGTGTGGCCGCCCACCAGCGCGGTATCCTCGGACTCCAGTACCGTGCGCGCACCGGCGAGCAATAGCTTGAGATCGTTGCGACTAATCCTTGAGGCTGCAAGCGGCAGGGTGACGTAGGCGAGCGCGCTCTGGGGCTGGCCGCCCATCGCGAACACATCGCTCAGGCTATGCGCGGCCGTGACCTGTCCGAACACATACGGATCCGAAAGAAAGGCGCGGAAGCCATCAATGGTGTGTACGGCGAGATGATTCGCTGGCAGCTCGGTGATCGCGGCGTCGTCCGGTGCGTCGAGCCCAATCAACACATCCGAGCGTGGATTAGCCCCGAGATCCTGCAGTGCGCCCGCAATAATATCGGCGCCGACTTTCGAACCGCAGCCGCCGCAGCGCATGTCGGAAGTGCCAAGGAAGTCGATCTCGCGCTGTTGCGCTGGCGCGATTGGTAGTGGCTGCATCGTCGCCAGCGGCAACTCCTGGTACTTCCGCATGAATCGGCGATCGATGTAATCCTTCCAACGCCACACCCAGGCCCCTTCGACACACCAGGTGCCGCGCGAGGCAACTGCGCGCTTATCACCGGTAGAAATCAGACTCAGCGCATCACGTTGTGGGCGATAGGATCGCAGCGGCTGATCGAGGCATGCTCGCCGCAAATTCGCAGCCAGCGGGGGCCCTTGGCGAACCGCATACACCCCCGACTTTGGACGCGGGTGATTTTCAATTGCCGCGCAATCCCCGACCGCGAATACTGTTGGGTGTGAGGCCGAGCGCAGATCGGGATTAATTCGAACATCGCCATTCGCGGTGAGCGCGAGTCCCGTTGTAGCAAACCACGACGCCGGTGCAGCCGAGGTGACCCACAGGACTTCATCTAGCGGAAACGGCTGCCCGGATGCCGTGTACACCGCGTGTTGATCACTACTGACGATGCGCTGACCGAAATGCACCTGAATTTGTTCGCGGGCCAGAATCTGCTGAAAGCGACTGCGAGTCCGACGGTTGTGGCTCGACAACACGTCTTCGGAGTCGGTGAATAAATGGAACTCTAGACGGCTAGGATCGCGACCGTGGGCGGCAAGCTGGGTGCTCAAGCGATACTTGATCGACAGGACGAGTTCAACACCGCCGGCACCGGCACCGACGACGCCGATCTTGCGCGATTCAGTCGCCGCAAGAATTCGCTCGGCCATCCCCAGCCAGCGTAGGTTGAATTCGTCGATTGGTTTGACAGGCACTAACTGTGGCGCGATTTCGCGCAAATCGGCGAGCGACGGCGTGGAGCCGGTGTTGATCGACAGTAGATCGAAACCTACCGGTGGTCGGTTCCGACAGTGCACGTGTTGGGTGGCGAGATCGAGCCCGATGACCTCGTCGCGCATGAAGCGCCCGCCGGCAAAATCCGCCAGCCGACGTAGATCGAAACGCATTTCGGCATGGTGGTAGTGACCAGCGATCAAGCCTGGCAACATGCCCGAGTACGGCGTGTCACTGTTGCGGCTGATTAAGGTGAGCCGCACACCGGGCAGCGGACGCATGCCGAAGGCCCTGAGCACCGCGAGATGGGTATGCCCGCCGCCGATGAGGACGAGATCTTTGACGACGGGGGTTTGCACGATCCTGCCAAGACTCAGAAAGACGTGCAGTATAGAGGCTCAGCGGCCAAGGGTTTACCTTGGCCGCTGATCACACATTACGAGAGACTCAACTTACTGGTACGAACCCCGCCTCGGTCGGGAAACCCTCGATATTCGGCGGTGGGTAGTAGCGTCCAGCCCCCAAGGCATCGACCCGCGCAAAGAAGTCTTCGTTGGCCGCGAAGCCATTCGGTCCGATCTCACGCAGATTCATCGCCTGACGATAGAGGTTCCAGGATTCCGGGCGTAGATCGACCGCGATCTTCAGGAACTTATCACCCTCCTCCACCTGGCCGTGTTCGCGCAAGTAAAAGCCGAGTCTGAAGTTGGTATTAGCTAATGCAACATTCTCCGTGGGCAACGCCAGATGAGTGCGTACCTGCGCGGAATTAAACGCGTGTTTGCTCATGGTCCCGTTGATCGCCCAGTCGCGCACCGCGTCCATGTAGGTCTTCTGGGCCTTGGCCGCGATCGCCGTCGATTCCTCCGGCATGCTCATGTCTTCGCGGTTCATCGAACGCCACGCATCATGCGAGCCGGCAGTTTCAGCCGGGCGCACAATTCGGCCGTGCTCATCGATCCATACGGCCTGTGGCACATTGACCATATTGTAGAGATCCGCCACGTGGTGCTCGCGATCGATCAAAGTCACATAGCTTGGCTTGGCCAGATCGAGCCACTCTTTCGCTGTTTCGTTGCCGCGGCTCTCTTCTGCCACCGCAATGATCATGAAATCTTCGTTCTTTACTTCGTCGTACAGTGCCTGCCACACGGACAGGTCATAACGACAGCCTCACCACGACGACCAGGTCGTCAAAAATACACGCTTGCCGCGGTAATCCGAGAGTGAGTGCAGCTTGCCGTCGAGATCCGGGAGTTTGAAATCCGGTGCTTCGAGGGACTGCAGTGCGTTCGCGCGGTCGCTCGCGCTCGCGCCGAGCATCCAGGTCGCGCCCGCCTGGTCGTGTAGCGCGGGTCGACCCAACAGCCGCCAAAATCCGGCGATGTTCACTGTCTCTTCGCGTACAAAGTTTTCCGAATTAGCCTTCGGCACGGGAACACAGAGGTCGCCCTGGCACAGGCCCTCGGGTTTCAAATTCCAGCCGGTCGCGCGGGTAACGTCAGTCTTCGCAAACCACAGGTCATCACCGGTTGCTTGCGCGCTCACCACCTCGGTCGCACCGGCTTCAGTTAGCACAGTGACCATTGAATTCTCCTAGTTGATTCGGGATTTAGGGTGCGATCGAGACCCGAGTTGGGTGCCGTCGTGTGGGGAGCTTAGCCCAAGGCGCACTCAACGCAAAGCTTCAGAGCCACTGGCAGGCCGATGAATAAAAACTCTGCTGCTTGTTCGGTACGGCGTGGTCCCGGTACTCTGCAGCCTCTGCTTTTCCTGAGATTATTTATGCACGTCTATCGAGCGCTCGTGATTGTGTGTCTCTTGCCACTCTTGGTCGCCGATCTCCACGCTGAAAACGCTTTATTCGTGCTGCCCTTCGGGGGAGAGCCAGGTGCACCGCTCGCGTACGCTTATGATTACGGTACGCCACCGGTGAAAGCAGGGACGTATGTGATGCGAGTCCCGAGCGCGGATACTGAAGTCGCCACGGTGTTCAGTGATTTCGAGCTGACGATCGACGCGACAACCAAGACAGTATTAGCCTCGCGCGCGGCCCGAGCTTATCGCTCGCTCGCCGAATGCTCTGCGGCGCAAACGAAGGTAACGCCGAAACTCGTACTCGCGTTACCTCAGCCCTACAGCACTGAGCACCGCGCCTGGCAGCAGCAATCCGTCGATGGCACGCGGGTCGGGGGGAGTTACTGTCTGCAGGAACGGTATCTCCCGTTTCCCGTCCTCATTTTTGAACTAACCACCGCACCCGCGTCCTAGTCGTTAATCAGGCAGACCAAGCACTGACTTCGCGAGGATATTGCGCTGAATTTCATTGCTCCCACCGTAGATTCTCGCCGGTCGGGAATTGTAGAACAGGCTCATCGGATCGACTTGAATCGAGCCTACCGCCAACTTATTAATCTGTGCGCCCGAACTGCCCATGCATTCGAGCAATAGCTCGGTAAGCTTGGCATAGGTTTCGGTGGCCCAGATCTTCAGGAGTGAGACATCGGCACCCAGCGGCTCGCCACGTTTGACTTGACCCGCGAAGCGCTCATAAATCGTCTCCAAATCGAGCACATCACACTTTAGTTGGGTGAAGCGCTCGCGAAACGCGGCGTCGCCGACCAGGCCTAGCTCGTGCGCGACTTCGTCCAGTCGTTGCAAGGCGTATTGGCATTGCTTTGGGCTGCCGAGAAAGATCCGCTCAAATCCCAACAAGGCCTTCGCGATGGTCCAGCCGTGGTTTAACTTACCTACGACATTGTCTTTTGGCACGCGTACGTCGTCGAAGAAGACTTCGCAGAAATCCTCGTGACCCGCGATCGTCTTGATTGGACGCACCGTAATGCCAGGCGTTTTCATATCGACTAATAGAAAACTGATCCCGGCCTGCTTCTTCGCAGCCTTGTCGGTGCGGGTGAGCACGAAGATATGCGTCGCGTCCTGCGCCAAGGTGGTCCAAGTTTTCTGTCCATTCACGACGAAAGTATCCCCTTCGAGCACGGCTTCGGTGCGCAGGCTCGCGAGATCAGAACCGGCATTAGGTTCCGAATATCCCTGACACCAGATCTGATCGCCTGCCAGAATTTTCGGCAAGTAATAGGCATGTTGCGTAGGGCTGCCGTGCCGAATGAGCAACGGCCCAACCATAATGATCCCCATGTCGGGAGCCCGCGCGACACCCCAGCGCTCTTGCTCTTCGATGAAGATCAGCAGCTTGCCAGGATCGAGGCCCATGCCACCGAATTGACGCGGCCAGGCGGGTGCGACCCATCCGTGCGCACTGAGTTTCAGATACCACTCTTTAATTTCCGCCCACCGCACTCGACGCGGAAAATACCGCAATGCCGGTGGGTAATTCTTTTCGAACCACTGCCGCACGACGTGACGAAAGGTTTCGTCGTCCAGCTCGTTGAGATCGGCTTCCCGGGGCGGCGCTGGCACCGCGTTCATGGCCGCTTCGCGCACGCCGCGCTCCGACTCGAACTCGGCGATCCGTCGGCAATGCCAAGTTGCGTTCCCGAGCGCCGCCGAATACACCAAACTGCGACCAAGATAGAGCGCAACATCGCATTCATCGGTGAACCCGATTGCGCCGTGCAACTGCACCGATTCACGCGCGATGATGAGCGCTGCGCTGCTGGCGCGGTACTTGGCGCGGCTTGTCAGGATCGCTCGCTTGCGCGGATCCGCGCAGCCCGCGAGTTCTCGTGCGGCATCAGTGACTATCGTCTGTGCCATTTCGCGTTGGAGATAGAGGTCTACCATTCTGTGCTGCAAGGCTTGGAAACCGCCGATCGTGCGTCCGAATTGCTGTCGGGTGTTGAGATACTTCAAGGTGAGTTCGAAGCAAGCCGCCATCGCGCCGGTTAAGTAGGCCGCGGCGAGGACCGCGCCTTCATCCAGGGCCACGGCCAACGACGCTGCCGCCTCGACACCACAGCCAAGTAATGCAGCTTGGGGCAAGCTGACGTCGACGAATTCCAAGATAGCGTGATGAGTACCGTCCGCTAGTGGATGGGAGCTTTGGGTGATCCCCGCGACTTCGCGCGAGACCCAAAAGATCGTGGTGTTGTCTTCCAAGTTCGCGGTGACCAGAAATCCATCGGCGGCGGCGGCATGCGGCACGCAATACTTCTTGCCGCTCAGGCGAAAGCCCTCGACGGTTCGGACCGCACGTGTTGTGAGCGTGGTCGATACGCGGTCAACGGGATCTTCCTGCCACGCGACAATAATCAATGCTTCCCCGGAGGCGATTCGTTCGAGCAAGGTACCGACCTGCTCCACTCGCGGCAGGTGGGTTAGTAAGCCTCCACTTAAGCCCGTGACTTCGCACAGAGGCTCCGGTGCCGCGACGCGCCCGAGCTCAGTCACGACACTTGCCATTGCGCTGAGATCCAAGCCCAGCCCGCCAGCGCTTTCCGGGATCGTCATCCCCGTCCAGCCCAAGTCGGCCATCTGTGCCCACATGGCACGATCGAAACCAAGGGTGGTGCCACGCAGAGCGCGCAGACGCCCGAGTGGCATCGCCTTCTGGCAAAAGGCATGCGCACTCTCGGTAAGTAACAGGTGCTCGTCGGTAGTTTCCGCGTGAAGTGGCGTTGCTGTCATAGGAGGGTTCCGTTGGGACTGTCTACAATTGACGGAGTTTGCCGGCGAGTGCCGAAATTTTATCGAGTTCGGAAAGTACGGTTTCGCGATCGACGGAAGGTAGGCCGAAAATAAAATCGGTATAGCCTTCCTGCAGACGGGTTTGCGCTTCCGCGAAATCTTGCGACGCGGAAAATAATGCCAAAGTGAGATCTTCCATGCTCCGTCCGACTTGCTTGCAGGCTTCGCGCAAGGTGTCCGCATTAGCCTCACCGGTGCGGCCGACGATCGGCATCCAGCCGTCGGCGTATTCGGCGACTCGGCCAGGCACCCATTTCGAATTCGATCCGATCCAAACCGGCGGGCCGCCGACCTGCACCGGTTTCGGATAAGACCACATGGGATCGAAGCTCACGTAGTTTCCGTGAAACTGCGGTTCTTCCTGGCGCCATATCCGTTTCATCGCCAACACCCGCTCGCGAAGAACTGGCCAACGCTGTTTAAAGGGCGTGCCGTGGTTTTCGATTTCCTCCACATTCCAACCCGCACCCACGCCAAGAATCACCCGCCCATTGGACAGGCGATCGAGCGAGGCGACGGTTTTTGCGAGCGCGATCGGATCGTGTTGCGAAAGCAGACAAATGCCCGTGCCCAGCTTAATCCGCGTGGTAACCGCGGCGGCGATCGCCAGCGCAATGAAAGGATCGTAGGTTCTCAAATAATGTTCTGGTAATACCCCGTTCGGAAAAAAAGGCGAGCGCGAGGTTAAGGGGATATGGGTGTGCTCTGGAAAAAAGACACCGTCCAGTTGACGCGCTTCTACTTCACGGGCGAGGTCGGCGGGCGCCATCGAGCGGTCGGTTGGGAAAATGAAAACATGGGCACGAAACATTGCCCTTACTCCCGCTTAGTTTGAAGTCGCGCCATCTTACCGCAATCGGGTACTCGGTAAGTGTCGATGATCAAGGTGATAAAGTTAGTCATCCTTTCTGCGACACCTTCCGGACGGCCAGCACTATTCGATCGTGAGGACCCCATAGCCCGCGACCCAGATTGGGATCGGACGATACATCCGCAAGCGGCTTTGTGAATGAGGGATCATCGACATTGCAGCAGCAGTCGCGACCCAGGTTCTGACTTCATGGCCGCCCCGTCCTGCCGCGGCAGTGAGTGCCAGGTCCTCGATAGCGCTAAGCGCGACGAAATCACGCGCGAGCAATAAATCGAGGAAGTGCCGATCCCAGACCGGATTCACCGGCACACACTCGCTGGTCCCAGCGAGTTGCTTTAGTCCTTCTTCGGCGACCCGTGCTTGACGCGCGGCACGCATCGTCGCCGGCATCGGCCCGCCGACAATGAGGCGCTCGCGCACCTCCGGTGCCGCCCCGCGTAAGGCCGGCACTGGTGGATCGTGCGAAAGCCCGCCACTACCCACGATGAGCACTCGCCTACCACAGTCGCGGGCAAACGTACCGATAGCACGACCGAGGGCCACCATCCGCGCAAACGGTGGCAACGGTGGTGCCGCGCAATTGACGAAAATTGGCAAAAGCGGCGGCAGGGCTGCCCAGTCGCAAATCATCTGCAAGGTTTGAACCAGGCCATGATCTACCTGCATGCGGTAGGACACTGCAATGTCGACTCCCTGCTGATGCAGAAATTTCACGCAGGCTTCTGCCGCAGCTGAGTCGACAGGTAGTGTGCCGGCTGGCGTATTCCAATCGCCGATGGATTCAACCGCGGTACCAATACAAAAACTGGGCATCAGCTGATAGAAAAAGCCATTGAAGTGATCCGGCCCAAACACGATTACGAGCTCTGGCGCGAGATCGCGAACCCAGGCGCGGACTTCTTCGAAAACTCTGGCGACTTCGATCGCGGTGTCGGCACCCGGCGAATGAATATCCTTTAGCGGCGCATGCGAAGCACAAATTGCTGCGACCCGCATGGTTTAACCCTTCAGAAATTTAATATGCAGAGCATTAAACGTCTCCGGGTCTTCGAACTGCGGCCAATGCCCGCAGTTCGACATCAATGCGAACTGCGAATTCGGAATCAAACCCGCGATCCTCTCGCCAACCTCGACGGCCGCGGTCGGATCTTTATCGGTCCACAGCACCAGGGTCGGTGACTTAATCGAGCGCCACTCGTCGTCCGTGAGATTATTGCGGCGCCGAATTCCTGGTTCCTGGAGACAGAGGATGTGCGGCATCGCCTCGAGCATTCCAGGTGCCCGATAGATTGCCTGCCGGCAGGCAACTAGATCATCAGTGACGACTGTTGGATCTGCCATCAACCATTCGAGTCGCGCCTTGACTGTCTCCCACGTCGGACTCTGGACCGCCGCCATCGTCAAGGTTTTAATTCGTTGCATGACTTCGAGGTTAAGGGTCGCGCCACCCGTCGTGTTAAGAGCCAGGCGTTCAACCCGGGTCGGATGTTTCACCGCGAAGCGAGCCGAGACCCAGCCTCCGAGCGATTCACCCGAGAGTCGCACCTTGTCGAATCCGAGCGTGTCGATTACTGCGCGGAGATGTTCGACGTAGACATCGATCTCATATTGCAGTTGCGGTTTATCGCTGTAGCCGTGTCCGATCAAGTCGATCGCATAGCTATCGAAATACTCCCCGTGCTGAATCAAATTACGCGAATAGCATTCCGCATGGCCGCCAACCCCGTGCAACAGAATTAGCGGAGGCAACCCTTTTTTTCCGGCGTGTAAGTAGCGCGTGCGATAACCACTCGCGTTGAGATAACCCTGCTCGAACGCACCCGCGCGGAGATCGATCCAAAAGGTTCGAGGAGACGTCATAAATCCTCCAGAAATTTATCGAGAAACGCAGAATAGTAAGCTTTTCGGCCGTATTCACGCTGAATTCCAGCAAGTAGCGCGCTGCGCTCACCGGCATAGTTCATTTCGTAGAGTTCGTGGCGAGCACCGAATTCGCTGCCGCACACATCCCACGCAAGCTTAAAGAGTTTTGCTTTGTCGCGACCGGAGCTGTTGGCTCCACGCAGGGAACGTTCGAGATCGGGACCGATGGGGGAATCGAATTCGGAGAGAGAAACAGGGAGTTGGATTAGACCGCCGCCACCGACTCGCTTGAGCATGTCAACGAGCTTCGGATAGTACACCGGACCTAGAGCGCGCCCCGCTTGGAGCGCGAACAGGTCCGGGTACATCACACCATTCTCGGGATCGACGGTCGCCTGTTCTTCGGCCGAGCGCGTGGTGCTGCGGATGACCTCGACACAAGCGACCGCCTCTCCCAACATCTCCATCATATCGCTTTTTTGATCCGAACCGATAGCCTCTGTTAAACGAAAGATTAGCGCATACAAAAATCCGAGCTTCACTTCGAGTCGTGAGTTGGTTTGATGCGCGGTCAATTCGCGCATTCTGGAATCTTTGTACATGCGATTCAGGAAGTGAATGTCTTCGTGCAAGAACACGCGCTCCCATGGAACTAATACGTGATCGAAAATCACGGTGGCGTCCATCTCATCGAAACGCGATGACAGCGGATGGTCGGCGCGCGACTCACTCGTCGCGGCGAACGACGGACGACATAAAGTTTTTAATCCCGGCGTGTTCATCGGGATTGCGAATACGTTGGCGTAGGCGTCCTCGCCGACTTGAAAGGTCGGTGGGAATGGCCACACTAATATTTCGTCCGCATAAGGCGCGGCAGTCGCGATGCGTTTAATGCCGTGAACAACAAGCCCTTCTTTGGCGCGATCAACTACTCGCAACGGGATTCCCGGATCGCTTTGCTGATCGCGGCGCTTGCCTTTGTCTAACTGCGGATCCAAAAGGGCATGTGTCAGGAACAAATCGCGCTCGGCGATGTGCCGATGATAGTTCACGATCGCCTCGGCTCGCGCCGGAGCAAACTCGGCGAAAAAACTTTGCTTCGCGGCAAGTGCGGAGACCATGACGTTCATGAAATCGGGGCTACGCCCCATCATGCCGCAGGTCGCTTCGGCCCAGATAATATAGGCCTCGCGTTTGAGTCGAAGTTGATCTCGAGTCCGCGGAAATTCGTAGGCGCGGCCGATCCGCCCACCGAGTTCCGGGGATTCCACGCTTAACACGTCGCGATAACGGGGATCGTGCTGGAGGTCATACAACATCGCGGTCGATCGCACCGCGGCACTAAACGGTGGGAAGGTCGTCACATTTTCGACCTGCTTGCCGTCGTACCAGACTTCACGACCATCGTTTAAACCTGCCAGGTACTGTTGGCCGGTTCTAATCGTCATAGGGTCTTACTCCAAATCGTGTGGATCCTAAAATTCAGCGAGAATTAACAGCTGCCTTGTGCAGACACATTGAGTTGAATATTCACTAGTGCACGCCAATTTTCCCAAACTCACATCTCTGTGAGCCATGGTCGGTCTGGATGCGATTCTGTTTGTAATATATTAGTATGTCAATGAACAATTTCGCCCAAGGACAAAAACTATGAGCCAACGTGGATCGAGCCCCAAGGACGGGCCGTTATTAAGACAGGCGGAAGCACCGAATGCGCGTTCTCACGACGCGTACGCCTACCTTCTCACGGAGTTATTGGAAGGTGAGCTACAACCGAACGACTGGTTGTCGGTAGTGGACATCGCCTCGACTCTAAACTGCAGCCGAGTACCGGTGATGGAAGCGATCAAACGGCTTGCCGCCGACGGATTTCTGACGATCCTGCCACAGGTTGGTTGTCGCGTGGCGGTGCCGGATCCGAATGAGGTACTGGATTTCTTCGCATTTTTTGCAGCGGCGGAAGGCTGTGTCACCCGTCTTGCCGCAGCTCGGCGTACTAAAGACGATTTAAATAAGTTTCGCGTGACCTGTATGGAGCTTGATCGGATCCTGAAAAATGCGGGAGGTCCAGCGGCACATGATCCGGCCTATCGCCGAGCGAACCTCGTATTTCACACCGCGATCCACCAGATGGCGCGCGCACCGATGGTGTCCCGGATTGCGGCGAGTCTGTGGAATCGAAGTGATTTCTATATCAAGGTCGCGTTCGGGTCCTTGCATTTCACCCAACGCGTGCGCCGAGCTCATCTCGCAATCCGACGGGCAATCATTGGTGCCGATGCTGGTGCCGCGGAGGCTGCAGTCGAAGGCCATTTACGAGCCGTGGGAGACGCGATTAGTCAACGATTGATTACGGCTCGCGCCGAATCGAACGTTGATTGAAGTTCAAGTTGCGTTAACGGCGCAACGTGTTAATACGCGTCGGGAGATGCTCTTGGCCACTGCTATTTGGTCTCGTCACTGCGTTTCGCACGCGAGAGTGAACGCTACAACCCGCGTTGATGAAAGCTTAGAAAGTCCGCTGCGGTCTCGCGCGGGCGCTCCAGCATCGGGCAGTGCCCCATCGCCGGCATGACACGCAGCTTAGCATTCGGAATTAACTTCTTGAGCGCGTGTGCGCCCGAGACATGCAAAATGCGGTCATCATCGCCCCAGACAATAAAGGTCGGCGTAGCCAGTCCACTCACGCGAGCGTCCAACAAGACCGGATCGGAAAACAACTCTTGGAATATTTTGGTGTTGAATGCGCAGTGCCTGATCGCACGCTGGAGCCAAAGTTTTTGAAATTCTTTAGGTACGAACGGTGCTTTGGTAAATATTAGACTCGCCAAGCGCTTGCCCTTGGTCTCCGAATCAATCAGCAGTAAGTTGTCG
The DNA here is from genome assembly GCA_009692265.1 of Gammaproteobacteria bacterium. Lineage (GTDB taxonomy): Bacteria > Pseudomonadota > Gammaproteobacteria > CAIKBL01. Next base: position 28,664 of record SHZM01000017.1, on the reverse strand, counting down.
CCCTGTCCAACGAGTTCAAGCAGCTCACTCGGTTCCGCGCCTGCTGCGCCAGCCGGTGCTAATAACCATAATGATTGCACTAACTCAGGACTACGCGCCGCCAACATCGCTGCAAAATATGCTCCCATTGAATTGCCGCCGACATGGCAGCGTGTGACGCCTACCGCGCGCGCGAATTCAGCGATACGGTCGAGTTGCGGATCGAGTTTATAGCTCGCTTCATTGCGCTGCGAGCTGTCACCGAAGCCGGGTAGATCCGGCACGATGACTCGATAGTGAGGAGTTAGGAATCGGGCTATCGGGGTCCAGTTGTCTTTATCGGCACCGAAGCCGTGGAGCAACAACAAAGTTTCACCCTGGCCCCCTTCCAGGTACGGGACCCGGTGCTCATCGACCGTCACCTCTTTAAGCGTTAAGCCAGCCGCGCGGCGTTGGGCTTTGATAGCGAGGTTGAACATCGGCTCAGGGGCGAGCCGGTAGGCGGCATAGGTAGCGCCGACCACGACGAGCAGGGTGCCTAACATCGACGTTCTCCGCGATTGGATGACGAGCGCAGTATAACGCCGCGCATAGGATTCAAAAGCCGTGGTTTAGTTTATCTCCGGTAACACGAGATGAGACGCCGCTTCACTCGAGTTAAATACTTGCTGCACCACGGGTTGGAACACACGGGCTTCATGGGCAAGCTCAAAGGTATTGGGGTTGCGGTCATAGCGCGGAAAATCGCTAGAGGTTATTAGCACGCGAAGGCGGTGCCCGGTTTTAAAAACCATAGCCGTTGCCCATAAATCGACTTCGATTTTAAGCAGCGCGCTAGGTGTCACGGCTTGACGAGTTACCCCATCACGGAAGGAAACGCGAAGTACGCCATCGCAAACGTTATAGCAGCGGCCGTCGGGGTGAACATCGCATAACTTGACCATGAAGTCGGTATCGCGACCGCTGGTGGCCACGTAGAGCACCGCGCGTACCGGCCCAGTTACTTCCAATTCCGTTTCGAGGGCTGGCGAGATGTATTGCAAAACGTCCCGGCGAGCCAGGATTGGTGATTGTTCCACGGGACCCGATGCATATTGTGGTGGTAACAAGGTGGTTCCGCCGCAGGTTGGGCAGGGATCATTCGGATCGTACACATAGCTACGCGTCGCATTTTCAGTAACCATGTGCTCGCGCGCAAAGCTCCCATCACCATTCAAGAACCAGTTCGTTGTTCGTGCTCGTGCTAGCGGCCACTCGCTCTCGTCGCGCCACCGATTCCGGCCTTGGACGAAAATTTTGACCGGCGCTTCGTCGTCGACTCTATTGCGCTCTTCTTTCAACCAGCGGTCAAACCAACGCAACTGTAGTTTTGTGAGATCTTCCTTGAGATCCAGAAACATGCCGTTCGCGCGAAAACCAAAATCAAGTTGTCCGACTACGTGCTGGAACATCCCGTGCGCCCACGAGCCGATTACGAGTTTGCTCTGGCGGCGCGCAAGTTCAGAGCCCGCCCCTTCGCGCATTGCGCGGAAGTGCTGCAAGTCAGCGTTCAGCAGCAAGTCATGCCAGCCGGCGATGGTGAGGCTGGGCACCTTGACCGCCGCATGTCGATTCGTCATCAACAGGCCGCTAGTCCATTGATCGGGAATTGGGTGCCGTAGAAATTCGTAGAAAAATGGAAGAAAGCTTTCATCATCGGGATGAGCCGGGCCGAATTGAGTGAGCGGAAGCTCGCGTAGGATCCCGGCAAAGTTGTCGATGTCGTCAATGAGCTGAGCCAAAGGTGGAAAAAAATCTGCGGGATTGGGGCGTGACCGGATCAAGGCGGCCGGCCCGATGGCACGCAGCGCCCACATCGCCAGAGTACCGATGTTTAGCGCGCCGCTGCGCCAAAAGTGGTCGCGCCAAAAATCCAGCGGTGCCGTCGTTGGCGACAACGCATGTACGGCCGGGTGTCCCGAAGCCGCAGCAAGCCAGGAAGTGGCCCCCATATAAGAGAGTCCATAACAGCCTACCCGTCCGCTGGCGTAGTCCTGGCCCGCCGCCCACCCGACCGAGTCATAGCCATCGTCTAATTCATGTTGATAGGGGAAAAACACTCCACCCTCTGACGCCCATCGCGCCCGTACATCTTGAATGATCACCACATAGCCGGCCGCCGCTGCCTTAATCGGATCCAAGGTTAGGGCTGTAATCGGCCATAACTCTTTGTTGTACGGGGTTCTTTGTAGCAAGCACGGGATAGCGGCCAGGAGCGGCGGGCCGATACACGTCGGCCCGCAAATTTACCCCGTCTCGTAAGGGGACGGACACGTTTTTCTCTACGATTAAAGTCATCTCCGAATCCTCTCGGGGAAAAATTTGCTGCGATGCGATTGACATCTAACGCGAGCGCGCCTATATATGTCAATCGTGTATTGCAGTGCAGCATTTAGAAATGCAGCTGCCTAACCCCAAATCTTTGAAAAGGAATCTCACAATGGCAACTACGTCCCAAGCTAAAGCGACTAAAGAGACACTCGTCAAACCTGAATCGTTTGTACCTTATTTTGAAAAATTGACCGAACGCCACGAGCAAATCAGCAAGGCACTTCAAGACAGCCAATTACGTTCGCAGCGGATTGGCACCGAATTCGTCAATGCCCTGATTGCGGGCCAGCGCACCTTGCTCGAATTAACTCAGCAGTTCGCGACCAAGCCCCAGGATTTGGCCGGCAACGTGAAAGCCATGGTCGACGCGGTTACCGTGGCGCAGGAGCGCTCGCTTAGCGTCGCTAAGGTTCTCTATCGCGAACAAGCGGACGCGGGCAGCGAAGTTCGCAAGATATTTCAATCTGCATGCGATTCGTCGGACACCCTGGGTGAAGCCGGTCGCAATCTCCTTAACTTCTGGACCAAGCAACGCTGAAGCATCGACAATTCACCGCCGCGTCGCGAGTCGCGGTGGTGAATGCACAACCAATAAATAATTAGGGCGAATCGTCGATGTCAGATTTTGATTTCCAAGATTTAGAAGACATGGAAAATCCGTTTGCGCACGATCCGTCAGTCGAACCAACCTTAACGCCCTTATGGCGCGAAGCTAAATGGCCGGCTGAATGGATGAAGTTGCGCTTGAGTCCCGTTTTCTATGGTTGCGGCGTACTGCGTGGGAACGGCGAACCTGTGTTGTTAATCCCTGGATTCTTGGCGGGCGATGCTCTCATGTTGGAGCTGCATCGATGGCTACGACGAATCGGCTACCGGTCATATTTGTCGAGTATCGTCTGGAACAATGACTGCCCGAACCGCACCGCACGCATGCTCGCCAATCGACTCCGTGGCATTAAAGCCCACACGCGGATGAACGTGCGGGTGATTGGGCACAGCCTGGGTGGAATGTTGGCGAAGAGCCTGACCCAGAGTCACCCTGAACTGATCGATCGCGTTATCACCCTGGGCTCACCGTTTCGTTCGTTCGTGAAAGCCCATCCGGCGGTTGTTGGGATCTGGGATCAATTGAAAAGGGCCCAAAGTAAACACGTCGGACGTAATTTGCGTGCGTCTTGCGGCACTGGGCATTGTTTATGCGATTTCGTGCGGCACTTGCTCCAACCGCAGCCGCGCGCCGTACCACAGTTCGCGATCTATTCGCGCCACGATGGCGTCGCCGATTGGAGCAGCTGCGCGGAAGACGACCCGCGGGCCAATACCGAAGTAAATTCGACCCACATCGGCATGATTTTTCACCAGGATGTTTATCGAGCGATCGCGGCGCGCCTCGCCGAGCACATTCCAGGTTAGTGAACCTCTATCGATACCCTGGCGCGCGGCACCAAAGCTAACTTGGAGACAATGAGTTATGAGCAGTAACGAAAAAATCGAACCGATGCAGATGTGGCGGGAATGGTTCGTGAAGTCGGAGAAGGCCTGGAGCCAAGCCTTAACCGACATGATGGGCGATGAGCGCTTTTCGCAAGGCATGGGCAAATATATGCAGGAAGCTTTGCACTCCCATCGAATGTTCAGCGAAGCGATGAGTCAGTATCTGGCCAACCTCAATTTGCCGTCACGCTCCGATGTCTTAGACCTAGGCGATCGCCTCGGTCAGATCGAAGATACCTTGGCCGCCCTGCAAGTTGAGTTGCGTGACCAGCGGAAGCTCTTCGTCAACGCTAAATTTGACGCCGATGCGGTTTCCGCCAATACGGATCCACGACCAGCGCGGACCAAACAACCGCCAAGTAAGGCTTGAGGATGGCTGCAAAGATGGCAAAAAAAACCTCATCTGAAACCGACGAGATCTTGGCGAAGTCGGTAGATAGTCGGATAAAAAAAATAGTTGAGCGCGCGCTTGCCCGCAACATCCTGGGTCTTACGCTACAGGAAGCCAATCTCGATATCGAAGTCGGTCCGACACCGAAGGAACTGGTGTACACCCGAGATTCACTCAGGCTTTATCACTATCGTCCAATGGTCGACGAGATCTATCGCATTCCACTGATGATCGTGATGTCGCCAGTCGCACGCGGATATATCCTCGATCTCGCGAAAGGCCAAAGCCTTATCGAATACCTGTTGTTGCAGGGCTACGATGTGTACCTGATGGACTGGGTCCCGCCGCGCCGTGAGCATTCGCACCTCGGCATGCGTGATTTCGCGCTTGACTTAATCGATGAAAGTATCGCGAGTGTCCAAGGGAATTCCGGCGAAACGGACGTCACCGTGATCGGCTACTGCATGGGTGGCTTGTTGGCCGCCATGAACGCCGCTGTACACCACGACGGTCCAATCAAAAATTTGGTGTGTTTTGCGACCCCGGTTAATTCGAACGGCATGGCTTTGTACAAGAAGTGGGCCGATTCCGAATCGTTCGATATCGATCTCATCGTCGATGAACTCGGCATAATCCCGGGCGATATGATCGGTGCCTCCATCCAAGCGTTGCGCCCCTTGCAGAAGCAAGCGAACCAGATGCAGTTACTAAATAATGCCCAGAACGATACGTTCGTAAAGGCGAGCATGCGCTTTGACCGCTGGGCAGCAGAACAATTACCGATTCCCGGCGAACTTGCACGCGGGATGTTTCGCGACTTTCTCCGCGACAATAAGCTGGTGAAGAATGAATACATGTTGGGTGACCAACGGGTAGTGCTGGGTAATATCCAGATCCCCTTCTTGCACGTCGCGGCCGAATACGATCACATCGTGCCCACCGCCGCGTCCTCGGATCTGGTTAAAATGGTTGGCAGCGAAGACAAACAAGAAATCGTCGTGCGCGGCGGGCATGTCAGCCTGGTGGCCGGGGGAAATGCGGTGTACCGCCTGTGGCCGCAACTCGACCAGTGGCTCGGTCTACGGTCGGTCTAATAATTATGGAGATCCTAGCGATGGTTAAATCGAAGGCACCGGTGGTAGCTAAGCAATATCCAATGAAAGTCACCGTCGGTGAACAGGCGTATACACTGCGACAGATGACCGAGGCCGATGGTCCGCTGCTGCAGGATTTCGCGCTTAAGCTCGCACCACACGATCTGTTATTCATGCGCCGGGACATCACCAAAATCGAGGGCGTCAATCGCTGGTTAGACGCCATTAGACGGGGCGCAATGCACACCGTGTTATGTGAAGATAAAGTTGGTTTAGTGGGCTATTCCTCGATCCATCTCACTGAGCTGGATTGGTCCGCGCACGTCGCGGACCTGCGCGTGCAGCTCGCCGAGCGCGCGCGTGGCGCGGGGCTCGGTCGATTCATGATTCGCGAAGCGTTCAATATGGCTTTGTCACTCGACATCGAAAAAGTGATCGCGCGGATGACGCCGGATCAAACCGGCGCGCGCGGACTGTTCCAGGAGCTTGGTTTTCAGCCAGAAGCCCTGCTCAAAGACGAAGTGCGTGACCGCGCTGGCGAGTACCACGATCTATTGATCATGGCCTGCAATGTCGAGACGTTCTTTGCCCAGCGCCAGGCCTTTGGGGTTACAGAATAATCTGAACTCCATTCCGCCAGTGGGCAGGGACTAATTTAGAAAAACCTTTATCATCCCGCCTTCGTTCCGTGATCGGAGGCGCCTCGATGGAATTTTTGATCTCCCTGCCGCCGCCAGCAGACACGTGGCGAATAGTCGGCACCCGGGCCCGTACGTACCAACTCAATCCCTAACGTGAGTGTGCGAAACAATGCGATCGCGGTGGGACACACGCGACAATCTGGTCGCCGCTGTATGTGGCGTCCTTACTTGTCGACCGCCATCATGATTACGCTCGCACTCACACTCCTTGGCGCGCGCGCCGATTCCCCGCTGGTGCTGTCAGGCGAGAAGATCGCTCCCGCAAGCCTGCGCAGCGTAGCGCTGAAATTCGGCGAATCGTACGCGGGAGACACTCTGCGCACATCGGTGTTAATCGCTCGCGGCGCACGTCCGGGTCCGCGCCAATGTTTGACAGCCGCGATCCATGGCGATGAATTAAACGGCATCGAGGTAGTTCGACGCGTACTCCACGGCATTGACCCAGCAGCACTTACTGGCACGGTGATCGGTGTCCCGGTAGTTAATTTTCTAGCGTTCACGCGCGGGACTCGCGAAACGCCGGATCGGCGAGATCTTAATCGCTACTTCCCTGGCAAGGCGGACGGGAGTTTCGCGGCGCGAATTGCGCATCGTCTGTTTTCTCAGGTCATTCAGCCGCACTGTGATTATTTAGTGGACTTCCACACCGGGTCATTTAACCGCGCGAATCTGCCCCAACTACGCGCGAATCTGCACGATAAAAAAGTCCGAGCCTTTGCAATGCGATTCGGTGAGATCCCGGTATTACAAAAACGCGGGGCCCGGCGCATGTTGCGTCGAGCCGCGACCGATGCCGGGATTCCGAGTGTGAGTTTTGAATTTGGCGAAGCCACGACTGTGCAAATGCCGACCGTGGACACCGCGGTCGCAGCAATCTTCGTGGTTTTACATCAGCTCGATATGTTGGAATCTTTGGCGCATAAACAAAGTCCCCAGCATCACTACAAGCAGGCTCGCTGGGTTCGCGCTGAGCGAGGCGGGATCTTTACCAGCCGCAAAGAATTGGGCGCGGAAGTAACAACAGGTGAAGTTATCGGAACAATTGCGAATCCGCTAACCGACGATCACATCGAACTCCTAGCGCCGATCAGCGGTAGGATTCTAGGACTTGCGAGTAACCAATTCGTATTGCCCGGTTATGGCGTGTTCAATTTGGCAGTGCCGATGGCGACACCGTAGCGCACTCGAAAAAATTGTCCGAGATGCCCGGGCATCAGGCACCTCGGAGTAGGTCTCACTAGGATGTCGTCTTTGTTGTCGTGCTTATTTGAATTTCGGCGCTACTTGTTTCGCGAAGAGTTCCATGCTGGAGCGAATATGATGTGGCGCGAGTCCAGGCAGTGCTTGGGCGGTGACGAGGTGGGTCATCCGACCACGCTTGACATAGTCCGCGATCATCTCGCACGCATCTTTCGGAGTGCCGACGATCGCGTCTTCACCAAAAAAGCTGAATGATTGCTTTCTGATGATCTCGCTGACACTCGGGATCCCTTCGCCCGCCTTGTCGTCGCCAGGTTTATCATTCGCTTCGGCAAACCACTTGGCATAGCAGCTCGCCATGTAGTGCACTGGTTTTGCGGCCAATTCCCACGCCTGTTCGCGACTCGGCGCGATGTACACCGCGCGTAGCTGCGCGATGTTGTAGTCCTGCGGGTTACGTCCGGCCGCGCGCAGCGCGTCGTCATACATCTTATCTAACATCGTCGAGCCGACAGCCTGGAAATGGAAGCCCATTTTAGCGGCGCGTTCGATCGCCTTCGGCGCAATCGCACCCAGCCACAACGGCGGATGGGGTCGCTGCAAGGCGGGCGGAACAATTTGAATATTTTTCAAATGCGTGAACTTGCCGTCGAAGGTGACAGATTCGCCGCTCAGCAGACGCTGAATGATGGCAATCCCTTCTTGTAAGCGAGCGCCGCGTTCGGTGTGTGAGATCCCTTGGTCGGAAAACTCTTCGCGCCGATAGCCGAGACCAACCCCTAATTCAAAGCGGCCATTCGAAATTAAATCGACGGTTGCAGTGTCTTCGGCGATCCGGACTGGGTTATGTAACGGGAGTAAAACCAAGAACGTACCGATGCGAATTCGAGTGGTGCGCGCGGCGATTGCGGCGGCGATCGGCAACAGCGAAGGCGAGTAACCATCGTCCACGAAATGGTGCTCGGTGAGCCAGGCGTCGTCATAACCCATCGCTTCGGAGTCTGCGATCAAATCGAGGTGCGACCGGTACAACGACTCCCAAGGCACGCGCGCGAATTCAGGGTTACGAAACGGCCACAACACGCCAAAGCGCAGACTCATCAAGCATTCTCCTCGCTATTTCGAGAGTGTTTAGCACCATGGTGGCGGTGCCCGCCGAAAGTTACACTCACCGCCTGTGTTCGGCAAGCCGTAGCGTTGCTTGATGCAGCGCAACACCATGCCCACATGCAGGACCCGCCTAGTGCTCAGTTATCGCCATGCCTTTCATGCGGGCAACCATGCCGACGTGTTTAAACATCTCGCGCTTAGCTTGATCGTGCGCGCGTTGCAGCGCAAGACATCTCCGCTGTGTTACATCGATACCCATGCCGGTGCCGGTCGATACGATCTAACCTCACGTGAGGCCGAGAAAATCGGCGAATTCCGCGACGGTATTGCACGGCTCTGGCGGCGCGAAGATGCGCCCGATGTCAGCCGCGCATTTCTGGACATCCTCAGCGCGATGAATCCGAACGCCAATTTGCGCTACTACCCAGGCTCCCCGGTGATCGCTCGTGAGTTGCTGCGGGCGCAGGACCGCATGGTCTTGATCGAGCGACATCCCACCGACCACTTGCGACTGGCCGAAGAATTCGATCGAGTACCGCGATGCCGAGTCGAGTTCGGTGACGGCTTCGAGCTCCTTAAAGCCTTCGTGCCTCCCCGCGAAAAGCGCGGCGTAGTGCTAATCGATCCTTCCTACGAACTAAAAACCGATTACAAAGCGGTCGTCGCTCTGCTTAGTGACGCGGTAGAACGCTGGGCGACCGGCACGTTCGTGCTGTGGTATCCGTTGATCAACCGAACCGTCGCGGATCAACTGCTGCGTCGGATGCTCGTGACCGAGATCCCGAAAATACTTCGCGTCGAATTCGGGCTAGGTAAGCCAGCGCTCGGCGCTGGACTGTGGGGTTCGGGCCTGGTCATCATCAACCCGCCGTATCAAGTTGATGAACAACTTAAGCGCCTGCTGCCGTGGTTGAGGCGCGTAATGAAAGCGGCGCCCGAAGCACCCTGCACGGTCAGTTGGCTCGCCGCCGAATGATGATTCAACGTTAACAATGCTCGAAGCTGAACACCGCGCGCCGTCCAAGAATCTGCGGCAACTAAAAATCCTCTGGCGGTTTGTGCACCCGTATCGCCGGCGAGTACTGGCCGCGGCGATTGCGTTGGTGGTTGCGGCGGCCAGCGTGCTCGCGATCGGTCAAGGATTACGGCAGGTTATCGACCATGGTTTAGCTAAAGGCAACGCCGGATTTCTAGACGACGCCTTGTTTGGACTGCTAATCGTAGTGAGCGTGATGGCCACCGCGACTTTCTTCCGATTTTACCTCGTCACCTGGCTCGGCGAGCGGGTCACCGCTGATATTCGCCGCCACGTTTTCGAGCATATTCTCGGGCTGTCATCGCAATTCTTTGAAGTCACCCGCACCGGCGAGTTAATTTCGCGGCTGACAAACGACACCGCGCTACTCGAAGTTGTCGTCGGCTCCTCCGCCTCGTTCGCGCTGCGAAATTTTCTGTTGATGATCGGTGCGCTGATCATGCTCGCGGTGACTTCATTGAAGTTGACGGCGCTCGTGCTCGTCGGTGTGCCGTTGGTTTTCCTGCCTATCATCGTCTTCGGTCGCCAGGTGCGTCGTCTCTCGCGTGCGAGCCAGGATCGCGTGGCCGAGGTCGCGGCTTATATTGATGAAACCCTGCATGAGATCCGTACCGTGCAAGCCTACTCGCACGAACCGCATGATCGTGCCCGCTTCGGCGCGCGAGTCGAGGCACAGTTCGGGACCGCGCAAGCCCGAGTACGCCTGCGCGCTCTCATGGTCACGCAAGTTATCTTTTTGGCGTTCACTGGAATTGGGATAATTTTATGGACCGGCGGCCACGATGTGGTGGCGGGCCGGATCTCGGGCGGCGATCTGTCGGCATTTGTGTTCTATTCCGTGCTTGTCGCAGGCGCGGTGGGCGCGATCGCGGAGGTACTAGGGGATCTCCAGCGCGCCGCTGGCGCGGCCGAGCGCCTCCTCGAACTGATGAATATCGTGCCACACATCGCACCACCCATCGAACCACGGCAACTGCCAACAGCCATTCGCGGCGCGGTACGTTTCGAAGAGGTCTCGTTTGCCTATCCCAGTAGGCCCGAGGTCGCGGCGTTAAAGGCCGTTACTTTGGCAATCGAACCCGGCGAAAAAATCGCGCTGGTGGGTCCGTCCGGGGCCGGCAAGACGACTTTGTTTCAATTGCTGCTCCGGTTCTACGATCCGGACCAAGGTGTCATCAAAATCGATGGACATGCGATTCGCGATTTCGATCCGCAGGCGCTGCGCAAGCTCTTCGCCTTGGTGCCGCAAGAGCCGGTTATCTTCGCGGCCTCGGTCGCGGATAACGTGCGCTACGGTCGCCCAGAAGCGAGCGACGAGGAAGTCATCGCGGCCTGCCACGCAGCCTACGCCTGGGAGTTCATCGCCCCGCTCCCCGAAGGCATTCAAACCCAATTGGGTGAACGAGGGATAAGGCTTTCGGGCGGGCAGCGTCAGCGACTTGCGATTGCTCGGGCGGTTCTCGCCAGACGCCCGCTCCTGCTGTTGGACGAGGCAACCAGCAGCTTGGACGCGGAATCGGAACGCCTGGTCCAGCTCGCGCTGGCGGAACTTATACGCGATCACACTACGTTGATAATCGCGCATCGCCTGGCGACGGTGCAGAATGTCGACCGCATCGTCGTACTCGATCACGGCGCGATCATCGAGACCGGCACTCACAGCGAGCTGGTCGCGCGCGACGGGCTGTACGCGAAGCTGGCGGCATTACAGTTTAGTTATTAACGAATTCAACAGGGGGCGAGATGGATTTCGGCTTTGTATTCATTGGTTCTGTCCACGCAGCGAAACAAGTCAAGCGCGCGGAGGCGCGCAGTGCGTGAAGCGGTCGGCCCAATGGTCTCTTCGAGCAGCAATATCTTTGCGCTCTCAACCCGCCCCAATTCAGAAGTACTACCACCCGACTTTCAACAGGCTTCAGGCAAACTGCACGACCTTCAGCGACAAGAATCCAACCCATTCCCCCTTCCCACGGGAGATAGTTGGGGAGACTGGTAACGCACTTCATGGCTAAACACTTAAACCTTACCCGCGTTCGAGACACTTATCTGATCCTGGGGCTGTGCCTCGTCGCCTCAATTTTTACGCGACCGCTTTCGGGCCTCGAATCCGCGCCGCATAAATTTTTTGACATGCTGGGCCAAGTCGCAATTGGCCTATGCGTCGTCAGCCGAATCTATTGCACCGCGTTTATTGGCGATCATAAAAATCGAAATCTTATTACTGATGGCCCGTTCGCGATGTGCAGAAACCCGCTCTATTTCTGCTCATTCGTCGGCGTTCTCGGGATCGCGATGATGTCGAACCATTTGGTGTTGCTATTGCTCATTCCGCTATTGTTTGTATTGGTGTACCACTCGGTTATTCGGCGCGAGGAAGCGAAGCTGCGGCAAATGTTTGGTGCCGAGTACTTGCGGTATTGCGAAACGACGCCGCGTTTTTGGCCGCGGATCGGGCGCTTCAGCACACCCGCAAGCCTCACTATCAGCGCTAGACTCTTAGGAAATGCCGTGCTGGACGGTGTAGTCTGGTTTTTTGCCTTGCCGGTTTTCGAATTCGTCGAATACGCACAGACGGAAGGAATAATAAACGCCTTCTTTTTGCTCTATTGACTAAGCGCTGCTTAGGACGCGGACTATACTGAAAGGACATTGCTTTAAAGCATTTATGCGGAAAGACTCCGCGGATTTTAAGGGGTTGGCGGGAGACCGGACGATGGAATTGGAATACGCGCGAATACGGCCGCCGGCAGTGGCCGGCTTGTTCTACCCAGGTGATGCGGCAATTCTGCGAAGCGACGTTACGCGGTTACTCAACGACTCAGTGCTGGCGATCACGACATCGCCCAAAGCGCTACTTGTACCCCACGCGGGCTACCAATATTCCGGCGCCACTGCCGCCGCAGCCTATCGAACACTCGCCAGCACTCCTGACCGGATTACACGAGTTGTGTTGCTCGGCCCCGCCCACCGCGTCCACGTGCGCGGTTTCGCCTTGGCGAGGGCAACCGATTTCATGACCCCGCTCGGCCGGATTCCGCTTGCAAAGCCCCCGTTGGCTCTCCAAGCGCTGCCGTTCGTTAATTTCAACGATCATGCCCATGCGCCCGAACACGCTTTAGAAGTGCAATTACCGTTTTTACAAGAAGTGTTAGGCGAGTTCACAGTCCTGCCCATCGTGGTTGGCGAAGCGAGCGCGGAGGAAGTCGCGGCAGTGCTGCACGAAGTTTGGGGCGGAGACGAAACCCTGATTCTGATTAGCTCCGATCTCTCCCACTTCTTAAATTACTTCGAGGCTCAGCACCGCGATAAGTCAACGGTCGCGCGGATCCTGGATGGTGCGAGCGACATTTCGCATGACGAAGCTTGTGGTGCGACTGCGCTGAACGGTTTCTTGCTCGAGGCCGGCCACCGTGGTCTTACCAGCACTCTGCTTAGTCTGTGCAATTCGGGAGACACCGCGGGGAGTCGGGATCGCGTGGTGGGCTATTGCGCGATGGCGTTCGCAAATGATGAAACGAGGCGCGGCAAGGTACTACTCGAGATCGCGCGCGGTCGCATTGCCCACGAACTCAAGCAAGGACGCGAACCAGCTTTTAATGATCCTTGGCTAAACGCGCCCGGCGCCACGTTCGTAACCTTAACTCTCGCCGGTCAACTTCGCGGTTGCATCGGCTCCCTCGTTGCGCGCCGCGCCTTGGGGACCGATGTCGCGGACAACGCTGCGGCGGCCGCATTTCGCGACCCCCGCTTTGCTCCACTCTCAGTTGCCGAGTACGGGCGAATCGCCGTTGAGGTGTCGGAGTTGTCACCCTCGGAGGCCATTACCTATTCTGACGAAGGCGATGCGTTGTCGCAGTTGCGACCACATATTGATGGCGTAATTTTGGAATGCGGCAGTCAGCGCGCGACCTTTCTGCCGCAGGTCTGGCAACAGCTACCAGATCCGATGGCGTTTCTTTCGCAGCTTAAACTGAAGGCAGGCCTGCGGTCCGACTTCTGGTCGAGCGAGATCGGCCTGTCGCGTTACACCGTACACAAGTATCGCGAACTATGACTGCTCCCGATTCGTATCCCGCCCGCTATTGGACGATCCTCGGTGACGGACGCATCCACTGCACGCTCTGTCCGCGCGACTGCAAATTGCACGAGGGTCAGCGCGGCGCGTGTTTCGTGCGTCAACGCATGGACGATCGGATGATACTCACGACTTATGGGCGCTCGTCAGGCTTTTGCATCGATCCCATCGAGAAAAAGCCGCTTGCGCATTTTTATCCGGGCAGCAGCGTACTTTCGTTCGGCACCGCCGGGTGCAATCTCGCGTGTAAGTTCTGTCAAAACTGGGATATCAGCAAATCGCGCGACATGGATCGATTGCTGGACGAAGCCTCGCCCGAGTCGATTGCGCAAACCGCCGCACGCATGGGCTGCAAAAGTGTCGCCTTCACGTATAACGATCCGGTGATCTTTGCCGAGTACGCGATGGATGTCGCCGATGCCTGTCATGCGCTTGGGATTAAAACCGTCGCGGTAACCGCAGGCTACATCAGCCCCGAACCACGGCGCGCATTCTTCGAAAAAATGGACGCCGCGAATGTCGATCTCAAGGCGTTCTCCGAAGAGTTTTATTTCAAGATCACCGGCGCGCATTTGCAGCCAGTGCTTGAGACCTTGGTATATCTGAAGCATGCGACGAAGGTGTGGTTTGAACTCACCACATTATTAATCCCCGGCAAGAACGATTCGGACGCCGAGCTCGCGGCGATGTCTGCGTGGATCTTTCAGGAACTCGGACCGGACGTACCGTTACATTTCTCGGCGTTTCATCCGGATTTTCGGATGCGTGAAGTCCCGCCGACCCCGCCGGCGACGTTAATCCGCGCACGCGATATCGCGCTTGCCGCCGGCCTGCATTACGTTTACACCGGCAATGTGCATTACAGACCCGGCGATGCGACACAGTGTCCGCAGTGTCACGCCGTGTTGATCGCGCGTGATTGGTATCAAATCGAAAGCTACTATTTGAGTGACGGCAGCTGTCCGCACTGCGGGACCGCGATAGCTGGGTGTTTCGAGCAATTCAGCTTAGCCGGGCAATTTGGCCGCAGACGGATCCCGGTTCGACTCCATGCGGAGCATTAGCGAAGCAAATAAAATCCGCCGACCAACACCCCCACCGCGACCACACTGTAACGCAGGGTCGATGACCTGATCCGCCCCGCGAGTCGCCCACCCACGACTCCACCGACCAGTGCACCGAAGGCCATGATCGCTGCCGCAGGCCACAGAATTGGGGCCGCGATGATGAAATAGGCGGCGGCTGCAAGATTGATTACCAACGATAACAATTGCTTTAACGCGTTCAAGCGAGTCAAGGTATCGTCAACCGTGATCCCCAATACCGCCAACATTACGACGCCGAGTCCCGCGCCGAAATAACCGCCATAGAGGGCACTCACAGCGAGAGGCAGGACCATCGCAATCGTCGGGGCGCCGCGCGCGCGATGCTGCTCGATACGCTTGGTGAGCCAGCGTTTGGTCGGATCTTGTAACGCGAGTAACAGGGAGGCAAGAAGAATTAAATACGGCACGAGGACCGCGAAGATCCGTTCTCCGGTGTGCAGCAGCAACAAGCCACCCACGGTGCCGCCTAAAATCCCCGTTGGAACTAACCACGCAATGCGTCGACCTTGGCCACGCAAATCCTGCCACTGGGCAAGCGTGCCACCAAGGTAGCCGGGACACAGCGCGACACTGTTCGTGACATTGGCTATGACGGGCGGAATGCCGAGGGCGGTCATCATCGGAAACGTGATGAGGGTCCCACCACCCGCGACCGCGTTCACGATCCCCGCAGCGAGTGCCGCGAGCGCGATCAACACGAATTCGCTAGCGCCGAGAGCGTGCATTCAAAGTAGTGGTTTCACTCCCCGTTCGTCCTTCGATGCGTTAGGACGAACGGGGGCAAGAGTCGGGGCGGCCGATAGTGCGCGCAGCTTAGGACCCGGGCGGAAATAATCTTTACATTCGGCTGCTTCTGAGCGGTTCCCGCGGCGTTGCGTTGCTTGGCAATGGGGCCCACCATTCCCCGCGAAACGCGCCTTGCAGCAACCGCTCAGAAACACCCTCGGTGTGACAAGAATATTTCCGCCCGGGTCCTAAGCGATCGCTCCGGCCGCTATAAGCTTATCGATTTCCGCGCTGGCGAACCCAAAGTCGCCGAGCACTTCCGCGGTGTGCTCGCCAGGTTTGCAGGCGGGGAGGGTTAGCTCCGGACGGGTTCGACTGAAGCGCGGCGCTGGTGCAACTTGCGTAACACCCTCATGGGTTACGAACGCGCCGCGTGCCTGATTGTGCGAATGCTGCATTGCCTCGGTGGTGCTCAGCACCGGCATCGCGCAGGCATCTTCGTGCGCCAAGATTTTTGTCCACTCGTCGCGTGTCTTCGTTTTAAAGACTTCGGTGAAACGGACCTTCCAGGCCGGCCAGCGCGATTTATCGAGCTGTGGTTCGAAGTCTGCCTGGTTGAGGCCCATCAACTCCAGCAACTTCACGTAGAACACTTTTTCGATTGCGCCAATCGCCATGTAGCCACCGTCCTTGGTTTCATAGGTGTCGTAGAAATGCGCGCCACCATCGAGCACGTTGTCGCCACGTTGTTCGCTCCATTGATTCACCCCGCGCAGACCAAACAGAATGTTCGCAAGGAGCGCCGAGCCTTCGGTCATGGCCGTATCGACCACCTGACCCTTACCAGACGACTTCGCTTCCAGCAATCCACATAACAGCCCAAACACGAGGAACATTCCGCCGCCGCCGAAGTCGCCGACTAAATTGAGGGGCGGCACTGGTTTGCGACCTTTCTCGCCAATCATGCCGAGCACGCCTGACAGCGCGATGTAATTGATGTCGTGGCCGGCGACCGAGGACATCGGGCCGTCTTGTCCGTAGCCAGTCATGCGCCCGTAGACCAGTCTCGGATTGCGCGCAAGACAGAGGTCTGGTCCAAGCCCGAGCCGCTCCATCACCCCTGGCCGAAAACCCTCCACCAGGCCATCGGCTTGGCTGATCAGGCGCAAGACGACTTCGATACCGTCTTTGGATTTCAAGTCCACTGCCACCGAGCGCCGGCCGCGGTTCATGACGTTAAAGCGCGGCGGCATATCGATGCCCAAATCTGCTTTCTGTTTGCGATCGACGCGGATCACCGTGGCACCCATGTCGGCGAGCAACATCGCGGCAAACGGGCCTGGCCCAATGCCGGCTAGTTCGATGATTTTTATTCCTGCTAGCGGTCCCATACCTGCCCCTCGAATTGAATGGATCAGAAAACCAGAGTCGCTGAAAAATTTAACGCAAACGATTTCGCCATCAGCAATCCTTCCCGTTGAGCCCTTGATAACACGACCGCACGTTGGTTGTCACGGATCAGGAATAGAAACGCGCCCAGTCGCTGAGCGGCGCGCGCTCGGAGCGCAGACTGTTTTCGATTGCGGAAGTATCTTCATACCCCAACGACAGGCCGCACAGCACCCGCTGCG
This sequence comes from Gammaproteobacteria bacterium, assembly GCA_009692265.1. Lineage (GTDB taxonomy): Bacteria > Pseudomonadota > Gammaproteobacteria > CAIKBL01. The sequence goes on along the minus strand of SHZM01000017.1, from coordinate 11,751 downwards.
CGGGCGACAAATCGAGGCAGGGCGCAATGACGTTCTGAAATTGCGCGAATGCGAACTGCGGGCAGCTATGCAGACCTCGGGCGCGTGCCGCGGTCATCAGATTGCCGATGAACATCCCATAGTCCACCCACGCCGCGTAACCGAAACTGCGATCGATCGTGAAGATCATCCCGACTGGCGCATCGAAGAATTGAAAATTCCGCGCGTGCTGCGCATGGGTGCGTTCATGCTCGCCCTTGCCGATCCCGAGCAACCCATAGAGATCCCATCCCACTTTGCGACGTCGATCGATATACGGCGAAATCCATTCTGAGGGATAGATCGAGAATTCGCTTGAATGTTGGGCGAGCGCGGCTGGATTGTTGAACACCGCGAGGATCGCCTCCGACAACCGGGCTTTGGCCGCACCAGTGACTATATGCACCAACCATGGCTGCGTATTGGTGCCGGACGCCGCGCGCGCGGCAATCGTCAGCAGTTCCTGGATCGTTTCATTGGCCACGGGCGTCGGTAAAAAGGCCCGCACGGAGCGCCGTGACGTGATGGCAAGATCGACACTTTCGGAGTCAATACTCATAAGAATTATCGTCAGTTTATGGAGCAGGTGAGTTCATGCTGCGAAACGGGCCAGTCCTGCGCTTCCCCGCGCTCGAGAAAGTCAGTGATGCGTGCACGTTCGTGCACCGTGTCAAAGCCGTGCGCGGCCAGCCAGTCGCGCGAATAATAGCTGTGCCCGTAGCGCTCGCCACCATCGCATAGAATTAACACGAGAGAGCCCCGTTCACCGCCTTCGGCCATGCGCTGGATCAACGGCAGCGCGCCGTAAAAGATTGTCCCCGTGGAACCGCCGACACGGCGTCCCAGCGCACTTTCGAGGTATTGCAGTGCCGCGAGGCTGCAGTGATCGGGGACCTTGACCATGCTATCGACCGCCCGACGCAGGAAGGATTTTTCCACCCGCGGGCGGCCGATGCCTTCAATCAACGAGCCCGTGTTCAAGGTGAGGGTTGGATCCCCGCTGACGTAGTAATCGTAGAGCACGGAATTATCGGGATCGGCGACGACGACTTCGGTGTCGTGTCGTCGGTAGCGCACATAGCGTCCCAAAGTCGCCGAAGTGCCGCCGGTGCCCGCGGCGCAAACGATGTAGCGGGGTTCTGGCGCGGGCTCTTCGCGCATCTGTAGAAAAAGGGATTCGGCGATATTGTTATTGCCTCGCCAATCGGTCGCACGCTCGGCGTAGGTAAATTGATCCATAAAATGGCCGCGACCGGCGGCCGCCAGCGCGATTGATTCCGCCACGACCTGGATCGCGTCGTTGACTAGATGCGACTGTCCGCCATAAAACGCAATGCGCTCAATCTTTTCCGGCGACGTACTTTTGGGCATCGCCGCGATAAAGGGCAAATCAAGCAGGCGTGCGAAGTATGCTTCGGAGATGGCAGTAGAACCGCTAGAGGCCTCAACGATCGTGGTGCCTTCGCTGATCCACCCATTCGCCAAGGCATACAAAAACAGGGAACGCGCCAGTCGATGCTTCAAGCTACCGGTCGGGTGGCTGGATTCGTCCTTGAAATAAAGTTGAATGCCGGGATGCGCTGGCAAGCGCAGTGGCACCAGGTGGGTATCCCCCGAGCGATTGAAATCCGCGTCGATGATGCGGATCGCGCGCTTAGTCCAGGCCCGGGAACTCATGCCTTGGTAGTCGCTGCCGGCGTAAGAAGCATCGCTTCAATACTCGGCAGGTCCGCGGCTTCGGGCAGTGCCGGCAGTACGATGTCGTAGAGCGTCTTGGTGATTGCCTGCAACCGTAAATCGATGTCTTGCAGCATTAAGGTGCCTCCTTCAGCAACTCTGTGAGTTGCGACAGAAATATCGACCCGGTAGTCGCGATCCCAGTGGACCGAAGGCAATGGTGAAGCTTGGCTCATGGCGGTGGGTGAATCGTAAGCTATCACAAAGCCCGCGCCGGCCGCGATCGTTGAAATTGCATGCTACGCGCGGCTGACCTCGACTTGATAATTCGGCAATGCTACGTTGCCCCGGCACGGCGCTTGAGTCAGACGGTTGGACAAGCGCTGCGACGCGCAGCGGCCTCAGAATTTTGGAGCGCGACATGATTACGACCTTAGACGACTATTCGATTCACCAAACGACGCTAGCGCTTGCAGTGCCCGCCACCAGTGACCGAAACTTCTACGATCGCATCTGTTTCATGTTCAACAAATCTGCAAGGTCACTTCGAACGGCGCCCAGCAATCCTCCGGCACCCTCCAACACGGCGCGTTTGGCCGCGATGCGCCGAGCGGGTTCACCGGACTGCACTTTCTGTATCAACTGAAATAAGGAGTCATCATGGAATTCGGCGTTGCCTTTACTTCGCGCATCGGGGACTACGATCTCGTCGCGCTCGCGGAGTCACTTGGATTTGACCAAGCCTGGTTTTTCGATTCACAGATGATCTATTCGGATGTGTACGCGACGATGGCCGTCGCCGCGCGCGCGACGAAGCGGATAAGACTCGCGACCGGTGTCGCGGTACCCACCACGCGGATGGCTCCCGTAATCGCGCACTCTATTGCGAGCGTTGCCGAGCTTGCGCCAGGCCGGGTTGAACTCGGAGTTGGCAACGGCAACACCGCGCGTCTCACGATGGGGCTGCGGCCCGTGCCGCTGCCGCGCATGAAACGCGAAATCCGAATAATACAGGCGCTATTGCGCGGCGAAGCCGCGATACATGAGTGCGAAGGCGAGTCACACCTCGTGCAGCTCTTGCACCGGCACCACGGCTTCATCAATCTCGATCACAAGATCCCAGTCACCTTGTCCGCGTTCGGCGATAAGACTCTCGCCTACTGTGGTGCCGAATGCGACGCGCACCTGTCGTGGAATGCGTCCCCGGCTATGCTGCGTGCGGCGCGTGCAACCATGGCGGAAGGCGCGCGCAAAGCGGGCCGCACCGAGATCCCTTCCAAGGTGATCTATCCGCTATCCGTGCTGCGACCCGGAGAAACCGCAGCCAGCCCGCGGGTCCTAAAAAGCGTGGGTCCCTTCATTACCAACCTGTTGCACGTAATGTGTGAGTGGGACGAGAAGCTGTTGCCGTCGGATGGCAAGATCACACACATCGTCGACCGCTATCGCGAGTTCGAAGCAACGTTCCCCGCCGAACGTCGGCATCTAATTCTCCACGAGGGCCATCTGGTTTATACGCGCGACGAAGAGCGCGCCTTCGTGACTCCGGAGGTTGCGGAAGTCGCGGCGATGATCGGCGAGCCGGATAAAATCATCGATAACATCCGGCAGTTGGAACGCGAAGGTCTGAGTCATTTCGCGTTCCAGGTAACAGACGATCCGGTCGGACAGATGCGGACTTTCGCCGAGACCGTGATGCGACGCTACTACTCTTAGCGTTGGTTGAGGTGAGCGGGCAAAGACTCACTAGGTAATGGCTCGGAAGTCGCACCGCGCCACTGCCCAGCCCTCCGTGCGCAAGGTTCGGAAGCCCGAGGAAGTCGCCGCGCAACGCGAAACGACAGGGAAAGCGCTCGCTCCTGCGGCAATGGCTTGAACACCTTCGGCCTACACCTCGAGCGCTGCTCATTGGGCTGATCCCGGCGCTCGCCCACTTACCGCTGGCAGCGGATTCCAACATAGAGTTCCTGCCAGCGTCGGGCGAAAGCTTGGGGATTAAGAGAAGCGCTCATGGAGCTCTCCTGTGAAACTTGATGTTGTAAAAATTGGTCGAATGCGCGGCCTCTAGCGCCCCATCATTCGCTGCCATTCCTCCAAGGATCGGATCCGAAGATACGCATTTGTTCTGCGCTGCTCCGCCAAGCTGCTCGATGGCGTCGCACCGTAGTCGTGACCGGGATAGAGCACGACATCGTCGCTGAGTTTTCCAAGCGTCCCAGTGAGCGTCTCATACATGGCGTTGGGATCGGAGCCCGGTAAATCTACTCGACCACAGCCACCGATGAATAATGTATCGCCGGCAACCAGCCGACTATGCACCAGGAAGCACTGGCTCCCTGGTGTATGTCCTGGGGTGTGTAGCAGTTCTATTTTGACGTCGCCGATTTCAACCAGATCGCCGCTGGTGTGACGAATGAGATCATTCTCACTTACTCCCGTGATCTTAATGAGCCCATCGGCTTCGTACTTATTAACGTGAATCTTGGCATCTGCTTTACCGATAAGCTCGGCGATCCCGCCTGGTACTTTGAACCCCATCATCTGCCCACCGACATGATCGGGGTGGTAGTGCGTGACGAGGGCGCCGGTGATCGTCATCCCATCCTCCCCCGCGGCGTTAATTAGCGCATTGGTGTCCCAGGCCGGATCGACCACTAAGCATTGACCGACACGACGGCTACCGATGAGATAAACAAAATTCTGCATCGGGCCAAGTGGGATCTGCCGAAAATACAGATCGTCATTTACATTCATGAGGTCTCCGTGGGTATAAAAAAATCTTCTCTGAATATTTCTTCGTGAACTCCGCGTCCTTAACCCAGAAACGCCGGGCTGAGCCCTTTATCGAGCTTACGTCGAACTTTGTCGGCCGCTTCGGCCTTTGTGATCAAGCCATCGCGATTGAAATCCAGCCCGGCATTTTGAATATAGCGTTTCGGACGGAGCGGATCGTTCTTCGCGAACAGCACGTGATCCAAGGGCTTGCCGATCGCGGCAGGCCAGAGGATCGCCATGTACACATCTTCTAGGGTTCTAAGCTTGCCGGCCCTCGGCAAAAAATAGCGTTCTACATAGTCGAGCTGCCTGACAGCCGACATTTCAGCGAGTTTGTCGGTGGAAGTACCCAGGGGTGGTGACGGCGCGGCACCGACTTCGTCGCTGGTGTTGTTCGGAATGCCCTAATCCGCGTCCTTTGGTGCCGCTAACCAATGCACGCTGAACCACTCCTGCTCATCACACCAAACCTGTTTCGGTTCAAATCCCGCTTGCCGCGCCAGTTTCTCGAAGCCTGACAAGCTGTACTTGTATGAATTCTCCGTGTGCAGGGTTTGTCCTGGCGCGAACTCGAAGATTTCAGTTTCGATCGTAACTTGCTGAGGTCGGTTACTCACGAGATGCATTTCGATGCGTGAGGCGACCGGGTTATAGAACGCGTAGTGATCGAAGCCCTCGAGATCAAAGTCGGCCGCAAGTTCGCGGTTCGCGCGTACCAGGAGGTTTTTATTAAATGCCGCCGTGACGCCCTGGCGATCGTTATACGCAGCATGCAGCACGGCGGGTTCCTTGACGAGGTCGACGCCTATCAACATGCCGCCACCACGTAAAGTTCTAGCCGCGGCGCGCAAGAAGCGGCGCGCATCGTCGGGCGCAAAATTGCCGATCGACGATCCCGGAAAAAACCCTATGCGGGCGCGGGGTTTCATTGTTGCTTCGGGCAGCGCAAAGCCTTGAGTGAAGTCAGCGGCGAGCGGTTGCACTTCCAGTCCGGGAAAATCGGCGGCAAGTAAGTTTGCCTGCGCTTGCAAATGTTCGGCTGCAATGTCGACTGGCACGTAGCGCACTGGCTCCGCGAGCGCGTGCAGTAACAGCCGGATTTTAGTCATCACCCCGGCCCCGAATTCGATGACATCTGCGCCAGGTCCAATGCGCGCCGCCATCTCGTGCGCATGCCGCTGCAAGATTCCAAGTTCAGTTCGCGTGGGATAATATTCGGGCAGCGCGCAAATTTGATCAAAAAGTTCACAGCCTGCGGCGTCGTAGAAAAACTTCGGCGAAATTCGGCGCGGCTCGCTGGTCAACGCGAGCTGGAAGGCAGTGGCGAATTCGCTGGTCGGATTTTCTTCAGGTGCCGGACGGGCAATCAAACTCAGACGTGGGTTCATGTGATATCTCGCGCTAAGCGTATGCCGGAGAATTGCCAGCGCGCGGTCGGCGTGAAGAAGTTGCGGTACGTTGCGCGAAGGTGACCGGGCGGAGTCACGCAACTTCCACCGCGCAACACTAATTGATTGACCATGAACTTGCCGTTGTATTCAGAAGCAACTCCGGCCAGGGGCTTAAAACCAGGATAGGGCGCGTACGCGGATTGCGTCCATTCCCAAACTTCGCCGTAACCAGCTACGGAACTGTCTGTACGCGGATGCAGTGCGCGATCGGGAAAATAATTCGCGCACAAGTCCGGGGCACCGGCTTCCCATTCAAACTCCGTCGGCAAGCGCGCACCCGCCCAGGCGGCATACGCGGCAGCTTCGTAATAGCTTAAGTGACAGACGGGTTCATCGGCATTCCATTTCCTCATGCCGTGCAAGGTGAAGAGCGAGTAGTCGCCACCACCAGTTTGATACCAATACAGTGGCAGGTTCCAGCCGTGGGCTTGCACACAGGACCACCCATCGCTGAGCCACCATTCGGGACGCGTGTAGCCACCGTCATTGATGAACTCTTGGAACTCACCACAGGTGATCGGTCGCGATCCAAGTTGGTAGGGTTCGAGCCATACGCGGTGTCGTGGCGTTTCATTATCGAAAGCGAACGCGGATCCCAGATGCCCGATCTCAACCAAGCCGCCGGCGTGGTCCCGCCATTCCATCGCAGTGGGTTTCGTCGTAGCTGAAATCGCGGGCAGGTAAGTCGGATGCAGGGGATTCAACGCGAAGGCGTGTTTAATGTCGGACAGGATTAATTCTTGATGCTGCTGTTCGTGATGCAGTCCAAGTGTGATGAGCTCGCGCATCGCCTCGAACACATGCGTATCTTGGGCGAGAAGGTCGTCGAGCGCGGCCTCGACGTATTCGCGATAGGCCCAGACTTCGCGGAGGCTCGGTCGGCTCAAGACCCCGCGCTGCGGGCGGGGATGTCGCGGGCCAAGCGCTTCGTAATAGGAGTTAAATAATTCATGGTAGCGCGGGTCGAACGCCACGTAGTTCGGAGCATGGGGTTTTAAGACCAGGGTTTCGAAAAACCACGTGGTATGCGCCAGATGCCACTTAGTCGGACTCGCATCGGCCATCGACTGTAGGCCGTGATCTTCCGCCGAGAGAGGTTCGGTCAAGCGTTTCGAGTACCCACGAACCGTCGCAAACTCCCGTCGCAGGCGCGCGCTTGGTGTGCTGACGACTTCCTGGTCGACCCGCAAATTCATGTCGTGCTCCGCGCGTGGTTCCCGCGATCACGGCTGGGTTTAGGCCATTGCCGAGTGGGCCGCAGGGGCTTATTTGTGTATTGCGCTCGCCAGATCCCGTTTAACGCAGGGTTATCGTGGTCGACCGGCTGCATTCTGCCACGGCTTGCGGGCAAGATGGAACGCGCCTGTGCCCGGTGCTTGTGTTATTTCTCTACGGTCGTAACTGCGGAAACTCCGAGTGGCGAAACAAGGTACCGGCTGCGACCCCCGCCATTTTCTTCATCGGGTGACGGCCACCGTCGTCATGTTTATAACCATCCACTTCGGCCAAGCCCCCGTGCGGACGCGCCGCGCAATACGCATGCTCGCCGAAGAATCGCAGCGATAACGTCCGCCGTGGCTGGCCGGCCCGGGTCGGTGCACCACCGTGTAAAGTCGCCGGGTGGAACAGAATCACATCGCCCGGCCGCATCGCCCACGATACGATCGGCCATCTCTCCCGAGTCGCTTCAATATTTGGGAGCTGCGGCCAGATCGCCTTATCGAACAGCGCCGCACTTTCGTCCACCGGATTGAAGGCCGACGGATTGAATAACGGGCCGCGATGCGAACCCGCGACGAATTCGAGTGAAAGTGCCTTCTCGACCGGATCGAGATTCGTCCACATTACACAAAGATCCTCGCCTTCGACTGGTAGGTACGGCAGATCCTGATGCCAGGGCGTGCGGCGGGTGTCGCCATCCTTGAACCAGATTTGTTCGTAGAGGAGCCACACATGCTCACCATCGAACAGACTCGCCGCGAGATCCGGAATGCAGGTGTCACGGAGTAACCGCTGATACGCGGGGAAGCAATCGGGGTTCGCTTGATCCTGATAAAAGGTGCCGGGGGTGCCGATCAACACCGGCCCCGCACCGGGACCAGGATTCTGATAAGTCCACTCAAACGCATCGTGGGCGAGGGCTAAGGTGCGCTCATTCAAGGCGTTGGGGATGAACACAACACCGTCTTGACGATACTTCGATTTCAACTCACTCATAGGCTTTGAGTATAGACGACGAATGTTTCGTGGCTAGCGATACCAAAGATGTCCATAGATTCGACGCTCGGCACAGTATTCTTTCTTGACCGCTTCAGAGTCGACCGCTTAGCTTGCGGGTTTTGCGAACGGCTAAATACATGCTCACAGTACATTTGCCTGCAGTGCGTGTCCCGTTTCGGGTCGGCGCATGGACTGGTCTTTTTATAGCGTTAGCTTTGACATGGCGTGGTGCCAGCGCGGGCACTGACGTGGCAGGTCCATGGCCCGCCCGCTTGCACGAGTTTCAACTCGATAAGTTGCCCGCGAGCTATATCTACGAAGACGTGCAAATCGAGGTCACCGCAGGCGAGCCGGTCGAAGATCTAGCCGCGAGTACAGAGGCGCCCAGCGCAAGGCATGTAGAGTTTCAGATCATTGATCTACGCAGTGGCCGCGATTACCTATTCGCGGCCGAAGCCATTGGTGCCGCTGTGCTGGTGTCGAAAGAATTATTACCAGAAATAGAGGTCTGGAGTCCGGCCGGATCGGAGCACTATGCGCGCTGTGTTTTTCGCAAGGTGAGTCGCCAATATTGCTGTACGCAGCAGGATACGTTCGAGGCTGAAATTGGCGGCTCTTCGAACGCGCTTACCTTGCCCGGAGCGGCGCGGCTGTTGCGTCACATCGGAGCGCGCACTAATGAATGCGAATAGCGCGCGCTCCGATGCCTTGAGCGTTGGTCGAAATCAGCGCTTGAACAACATCCCCAGGACGTCATCGACCACACTTCCGTCTTTGTTCGTATCGAGGAACGCGGTCAACAGACCACCGAGCGGTGATGCTGCTCCACCGGAATTTGCGCCGGGTTCTCGCTGCAGGTTGGATAACCCGGCGCCGGCTGCCTGCTTGGTCATTGCGCCCATCACCATGCTCGCGATTACAGGCAACATTTTTTTAGGATTCCGGGATCGATTCCAGTATTTGACGCCGCGTGAGTGGCAACTTGGTGGCTGACGTCTTTGCTGCCCAACAAATGCCCAGGATCGCGTTACCGTCGGTCACCGTCGCGTCGCTAGTAAGATGGCTCGGGTCATCCACGTAACGCGTGTGATTTCCGCCTTGCAGAGCACCGAGGAGGGATTCAAGCTTACCGGTTTGCCCCAAGTTCTTTTTCACGCCACCAGCCAACATCGGCGCGAGCTGTTGTAACGCCGCGCCTGCCTGCGCCTGATCCAGGCCGAAATTTTGTGCCAATTTGCCGAGGAGTTGTCCGCCCTGGTCTTCAAGTAGTGCTTGTAACAAATTCATAAATTCCTCCATTCCCTGTGGGTGCTATAGAGCGGTGCCGCTAGCGGCGTAGGCAACGCCAGCATCGCTCCCGTCACTTTGAGCGCATTTCGCAAGGCACCCTAGCGAAATTCCGGCATGACTTCTTTTGCGAATAGCTCAACCGAACTCATCGCATCACGGCCACGGATCCCTGGCATATGCATCCAGCACACCATCTCAGTACAGCCCAGACCCTCTCGGTACTTGGTAATTTCTTGAATCGCGAATTCGGGATCTCCGACAATGTAGCGCGCTTTAAAAGTATCGAAGTTCACCTGGTTGTGATCGGTGATCATACTGCCGTCGTCGTTGCGTAAGGCGCGATCGCCGGCGGCGGACGCCTTGCCATAGACCTCGCGATACAGGTGTTCGATGGCAGGTGCCGCGAGCGTTTCGGCTTTTTGCATGGTCGGCGCAACGAAGACTTGGCGAATGATGGGACGTGCTGGAATCGTCCAACCGATTTCGTTCGCGGCCGCTTCATAAGGCGCGTAATGCGCCTGCAACTCGGCCACCCCATAGCGCGGTGACATGATCTGAACCGCATGACGCTTCGCCGCGCGCCGCAGCGAGGACTTAGCCGAGACGCCGTACCACAATTCCGGATACGGTTTTTGCACGGGCTTAGGCGTCATGACCGTACGCGGCACCCGATAATACTTGCCGTTAAATTCAAACTCCTCCTGGGTCCACGCCGCAATCATCAAATCCAATGCTTCTTCGAAACGCCCTACGCGTTCTTCGCGCGGGATGCAGTGCGCCGCGAATTCTTCGGCGACATAGCCTGGCGCGACTCCAAAAATTAGGCGTCCTTCGGCGATGTTATCCAGCACCGCGATATCTTCGGCGAGTTTCAAGGGTGCGTACATCGGCACCAACATTACCGCCGTGCCAATCTTCATGGTTTTAGTGACGGCAGCCGCTGCCCCAAGCGTCGGCAACGGGCCTGGGCACAGGCCATCGGTTTTCGCGTGGTGGGTCGCTAGATACATTGAGTGATAGCCGAGCGCTTCCGCGCGTGGTAAACAGCTCAACATGTCTTGGTACGGTTCACTCCATGGAATCCCTGACCCTGGCGGTAATTGGAACGTAAACAGTAAGCCGAATTTCATCTAAGTAGCTCCTGTGCCGAGGCGTGGTGAGGGTTCATTGCAAAACCGGCGCGATCTTGCAACCGATGGTTTTGAGAGTCTGCTGGACCGCATGTGCCACGGCGACCGAATTCGGTCCATCGCCGTGGATGCAGAGGCTTTCGGCATCGAGTTCAACCAGCGAACCATCCATCGCCTCCACTTTCCCGGTTTGGACATAACGCTGCACTTGCGAGCAAGCAAACGCAACGTCGGTTTCATGCTTGTGCCGCTGGATCACCAGCGAACCGTCGGCTGCATAGTGCAGATCGGGATAAATTTCGCCGACCACTCGAATGCCACGCTTTTTACAGGCAGTCGGTAAGGCGGAACTAGTCGGCGCGGGCCAGTAGAGCATTGGTGTATCGGAGAGTTTTTCGATCGCCTCAGCCACGGCCTCCGCTAATTCCATCTGCGCTTTTAGGACGGAATAGAATGCCCCGTGCGGCTTGATGTGATGCAGGTGCATCCCCTGCATCTTCAGCGACGCCTGCAGCGCCCCGACTTGGTACACCACATAGGCGTACGCGTCTTCGGGGGTGATATTCATTGCCCGCCGGCCAAACCCAAGCAGATCAGGCAAGCCAGGGTGGGCTCCAACCGCGATGCTGTGTTGATTGGCAAGCTTGACGGTGCCAATCATGGTCAGCGGATCACTGGCATGGAAACCGCAGGCAACGTTGGCCGTGGTGATGTAGGGCATCATTCCCGCATCATCCCCCATCGTCCAATTCCCGAAACTCTCGCCCATATCGCAGTTGATATCCATTTGCTTCAGCATCGTCGCGCGCTCCGAAGGGTGGTGATGGGAGTCTAGCCTGCAACAGAATCCGCACGCCAGAATCCAAGAGCCCGAATTAAACCTAAACGCTCCTCCCCCAAGATCCGCGAATTGACACCCCACAGAGCGGTCCCGATAATCCAGCCCCTCAACGCGCCCGTAGCTCAGCTGGATAGAGTACCTGGCTACGAACCAGGGGGTCGGGAGTTCGAATCTCTCCGGGCGCGCCAACTAGCCGTTACGGGGTATGTATCACCTACCCCATTTCACCGTACACGACGAAAAATCTGATGGAGGACAAGACGTTATAAGCGGCGCCCGCCGCGTCTAGGCCGGCAGTTCTGACCGAATACCGGTCGGAAAATGGATTTAAAAAATCACTGTTGCATTC
>SHZM01000083.1 GCA_009692265.1 Gammaproteobacteria bacterium | reverse complement strand
GAGTTATCGAGTGGAGTGGAGATGGTGATGCCTGGGGACAACATAAAGGTCCAGGTGAAGCTGATCAACCCGATCGCGATGGAAGAAGGCTTACGCTTTGCGATCCGCGAAGGTGGACGTACGGTCGGTGCCGGTGTCGTCGCGAAGATTATTGAATAGGACCAGACGTTTTTTGAACTTGGCAAAGGTCGGCTATCGAGCGGAGCCGACGCGCTAGGTGAAAAGGTAAGTTTGAAAAGTACAGGCCAGTAGCTCAATTGGCAGAGCGGCGGTCTCCAAAACCGCAGGTTGGGGGTTCGAGACCCTCCTGGCCTGCCATATATCGGTAGGTAGCGCTCCTGGGAGCGCAAGGCAAAGCGGAAGTCGAGCATTATGAATTCTAACGTTGAGGCTCCCCACGCCGCGCTCGACACAGTAAAACTCGCGTTGGCGGTGATACTACTGGTTGGTGGGTTAGCCAGCTTTTATGTATTGGGCGATCTTCCTAAATTGACTCGCGTATTCGGACTAATTGGCGCTGTTGGAATCGCGATCGCGATTGCCTTACAGACCGATAAAGGACGGGCAATTTCCGCGTTTGTCGGCGACGCCCAGGTTGAGGTTAGGAAAGTCGTCTGGCCCACTCGCAAGGAGACGGTGAATACCACACTTGCCGTCATGGTTGTCGTGATTCTTGCAGCGCTGATTCTATGGCTATTGGATATGGTTTTGGGAGTACTCATGCGGTATCTGATGGGGCAGGGAGGATAGTGTCAATGGCGTTGCACTGGTATGTCGTACATGCCTATTCCGGGTTTGAGAATCAGGTCAAGCGCTCGCTTGAAGATAGAGTTAAACGCAGCGGGCTCGACCAGAAATTCGGCCAGATACTTGTCCCCACGGAAGAGGTTGTTGAAATGCGCGATGGGCAAAAGCGCAAAAGCGACCGCAAGTTTTTCCCTGGTTATGTGCTCGTGCAAATGGAAATGGATGAAGCTTCGTGGCACCTGGTCAAAGAATGCCCGAAGGTGATGGGATTTATTGGAGGCACGAGCGATAAACCCACGCCGATTACCGAACGCGAAGCTCAAACCATCCTCAATCGTATTCAGGAGGGCACTGAGAAGCCGAAACCGAAAGTGTTATTCGAAGTCGGCGAAGTCGTGAGAGTAATTGATGGACCGTTTACCGATTTCAACGGAGTGGTCGAAGAAGTGAACTATGAAAAGAGCCGCCTTCTTGTGGCGGTTTCGATTTTTAGCCGTTCAACACCAGTCGGATTAGAATTCGGGCAAGTGTCGAAAGATTAAAAAGACTAAGTCGAATAGTCTCGCTCCCGCTGCCAGTCGGGGGACAACGGGCGATTAATGTCGGGGAGCCGTAAGGCGCTTGAACCCAAGGAGAAATATCGATGGCAAAAAAGATTGAGGCCTATGTCAAGCTGCAAGTTGCAGCCGGAAAGGCTAACCCGAGCCCACCTGTCGGACCTGCGTTAGGGCAACGCGGCGTGAATATCATGGAGTTCTGTAAGCAATTCAACGCCAGGACCCAAGGCGTGGAAGAAGGCCTACCGATCCCGGTAGTAATTACGGTCTTTTCCGACCGCAGCTTCACCTTCATTACAAAAACGCCACCCGCCTCGGTGTTGTTGCGCAAAGCGGCAGGAATTCCCAAGGGCAGCAGCGTCCCGAATAAGGACAAAGTTGGCAAGGTAACCCGCGCGCAAATTGACGAGATCGCGAAAACCAAAGCCCCGGATTTGACGGCCGCGAGCGTAAATGCCGCCGCGCGCACCATCGCTGGCACGGCGCGCAGTATGGGCATCGACGTGGAGGGCATGTAACCATGGCAAAGCAGAGCAAACGATGGACCGCCATGATGTCAAAAGTAGGCGACCGCAATCTTCCGCGCGCGCTCGAAGACGCCTTGCGGCTAGTGAAGGAAATTGCATCCGCAAAATTCGATGAATCGATCGATGTGGCAGTAAATCTCGGGGTTGATCCCCGGAAATCGGATCAGGTCGTTAGAGGCTCTACGGTGCTGCCTCATGGCACGGGAACCAAAGTCCGGGTGGCACTATTCGCCGATGGTGCGGACGCAGAAAAAGGTCGCGCTGCTGGTGCCGACATCATTGGCTTGGACGACCTGGCGGAGCAGATCAAGCAAGGTAATATAAATTTCGACGTCGCCATTGCAACCCCGGCGACGATGCGAGTGGTGGGCCAACTTGGGCAAATTCTTGGACCACGAGGTCTAATGCCAAATCCCAAAGTCGGAACGGTTACTACCGATGTCGCGACCGCGGTTCGGAACGCAAAGGCGGGCCAAATCCGCTATCGGACCGACAAGGCGGGGATTGTTCACTGTCCTATTGGTAAAGCGTCGTTTGAAGTCTCCGCCCTTAAGGAGAACTGCGAAGCGGTACTTGCCGATTTACGCAAAGCCAAGCCTAGTACGTCCAAGGGTATTTATTTACGTCAAATCAGGATTTCATCGACCATGGGGCCGGGCATAACAGTGGACCGAGCATCCGTAGAGACACTCTAACTGAGAATTGAAGGCGAACTTTGGGTTACCGGGCGACATTCTCCGGTAAACGTCAAAGACCGCAGGTCTCGTGCAGGACGATAGGAACCTGTTGACGACAACGCCAACAGGTTTCCGGCAGCCCTAGAGATAGGGAACTGTCAGTACGAGGTAATCGAGCAATCGGCCTGCGTAGACGGTGTTTCCAAAGCGGGTAGTACCTGGCTAGTGAACACCGTATCACGCGTTGGATCTAGGGAGTTCTGACGCAATCAAAGGTGTGGTGCTCCGAACGAGCGCCAATCCAGGAGATATATCGTGAGTCTGACTTTAGAGCAAAAGAAGACAGTTGTTGCTGAAGTCAACGCGGTTGCTTCGCACGCGCAGGCGGCTATCGCCGCCGAATACGCCGGCCTCTCCGTGGCGCAGATGACAGATCTGCGTTCGCGAGCGAGAACTTCCGGCGTCTTCGTCAAAGTGGTTAAAAACACTTTGGCACGTCGTGCGTTATCGGGGACGAGTTTCGAATGTCTGCAGCCCAAGCTAAGTGGGCCCCTGTTGTTGGTGTTCTCTGCCGAGGATCCCGGCGCAGGTGCTCGTGTTGTACGGGACTTTTTAAAAGACAAAGACAATCAAAAGCTCGTGCCAGTTGCGATCGCGTATGGCGGTTCCCTGCGCGGACCCGAGGCGTTACAAGCATTGGCGACAATGCCCACCCTCGACGAAGCGCGCGCCCAATTCCTAGGCGTGTTGAAAGCGCCGGCGAGTAAACTCGTACGGACATTGGCGGAACCAGCAGCGCAGTTGGTGAGAGTCTTAGCTGCTTATCGAGACAAACAGCAAGCCGCTTAATCGATTTATTTATTCTATCTGTGAGGAGAGCCCTAATGGCCGCATCTAGAGAAGAACTGGTTGAAGTTCTAAGCAACATGTCAATTCTTGAAGTGACCGAATTAGTTTCCACGCTCGAAGAGAAGTGGGGCGTATCGGCCGCCGTCGCCGCAGCACCAATGATGATGGCCGCAGGGGACGCGGCCGCGCCAGTCGAAGTCAAAGAGGATTTCGATGTCGTCATGACTAGCTTTGGCGAAAACAAAGTAAACGTCATTAAAGCAATTCGCACCATCACCGGCCTAGGCCTGAAAGAAGCCAAGGACATGGTGGAAGGCGTCCCGTCGACTGTCAAAGAAGCAGCACCGAAGGCGGAAGCGGAAAGTATTAAGAAGACACTCGAAGAAGCTGGTGCAAAGGTCGATCTCAAGTAATTCTTGAGTTCCATCGCTTGATACCTAACTGCGCGGATATCTTAAGCGGTCACCTGCAAAATGGTGACTGCTTACAACGCGCTCGTTTCCCGACGTTCTAGGCGAACGGGAGCGGACCCGCTCTCGCTCTGACTGAAAAGAGGACGACTATGGCTTATTCCTACACTGAGAAAAAACGAATCCGAAAAGATTTCGGGAAGCGTAGCTCCATACTCAGCATTCCGTATTTGCTTGAGACCCAAATCGGGTCTTACCGCAATTTTCTCCAGGAAGAAGTGCCGATCGAGCGTCGTGCCGATGGAGGCTTGCACGCAGCATTCAAGTCGGTTTTCCCGATCGAAAGCTATTCCGGAAATGCGGTGCTTGAGTACGTTAGTTACCGGCTGGGCGCTCCAATTTTCGACGTCAAGGAATGTCAGGTTCGCGGCTTGACTTACGCCGCCTCGTTGCGCGTAAAAGTGCGCTTAGTCCTTTACGACAAGGAATCCTCGGACAAAGCTATCAAGGACATCCGCGAGCAGGAAGTCTATATGGGCGAGCTGCCCTTAATGACAGAGAACGGGACCTTCGTCATTAATGGCACAGAGCGCGTAATCGTTTCGCAGCTCCACCGATCGCCGGGCGTGTTTTTTGATCACGATCGTGGCAAGACCCACTCGTCCGGGAAACTTCTGTTCTCCGCGCGCGTCATCCCGTACCGGGGGTCGTGGCTCGATTTCGAATTCGATCCTAAGGACCTTGTGTATGTCCGCATCGATCGACGAAGAAAGATTCCTGCGACAGTGTTAATGCGAGCACTAGGTTATACAACCGAACAAATGCTCCAGATCTTTTTTGAACGTGACACCCTGGTGCTGTCGACTAAGGAAGTTCGATTGAGACTTGTGCCGGAACGGCTCCGTGGTGTAACGCTGGACTTCGATCTAACAGATCGAGACGGAAATGTAATTGTTGAAGCCGAACGCCGAATTACTGTTCGACACATTCGCGATATTCAAAAAGCAAACCTCGGCGAAATCACCGTGCCGCGTAGCTTTGCGGTTGGTCGCGTCCTGGCAAGGGACATCGTCAACAAGGCGACCGGCGAAATAATCGCCGAAGCGAATGCTGAATTGACGGAGGACACGCTCAACAAATTGGTCGTGGCTAATGTCGGCGCGATCGAGACAATCTTCGCTAACGATCTTGACCACGGCGCCTATATCTCGGAAACCTTGCGCGCGGACAATACGCGAACCCAACTTGAAGCGCAGGTCGAAATCTATCGAATGATGCGCCCAGGCGAACCGCCGACCAAGGATGCGGCAGAAAATCTCTTCAGAAACCTATTCTTTACCGAGGATCGGTACGATCTATCCGCAGTTGGTCGCATGAAATTTAACCGACGCGTAAGAAGACCCGGCAGCGAGACACCTGGAATTCTGCTGGATGCCGTTTACTGCACCACCTTGCATGAACGTGATTGCAAAGACTTGCTCGAGCCAAAGGGTCAGAAGAAAGACGAGCGTGTGAGCGATGAGGTAAAGCTCCCGATTTCGAAAATAATGACGGAGCTTCGCCGGTTGCCCGAAATCGCCGCAAAGGGTGATACCGGCACAATTAAGTGGAGCGAGTTCAAAGCACTCCTGGCCACATACGGTTCTGACATCGTCGACGTCGTGAAGACTCTGATCGACATCCGCAACGGCAATGGCACCGTGGACGACATTGATCATTTAGGAAACCGCCGCGTTCGCAGCGTTGGTGAAATGGCTGAGAATCAGTTTCGTGTCGGCTTGGTGCGAGTAGAGCGCGCGGTAAAGGAGCGTTTGAGCCTTGCAGAGTCCGAAGGGATCATGCCGCAAGAGTTGATTAACGCTAAACCTGTTTCCGCGGTAATCAAGGAATTCTTTGGGTCCAGTCAGTTGTCGCAATTCATGGACCAGAATAATCCGCTGTCGGAAGTCACCCACAAGCGGCGCGTTTCGGCGTTAGGACCGGGCGGGCTTACGCGGGAACGCGCGGGATTTGAGGTGCGCGACGTTCATCCGACGCATTATGGTCGCGTTTGCCCAATAGAGACGCCGGAAGGTCCAAACATTGGTTTGATCAATTCGCTAGCGGTGTTCGCTCGAACCAATAAGTACGGTTTCCTCGAAACGCCTTATCGTAAGGTCGCCGATAGCCGTGTAATAGACCAAGTCGATTACCTCTCCGCGATCGAAGAGAGTCAGTACATGATCGCGCAGGCGAACGCGACTCTCAACAAGAATGGAAAGTTAACGGATGGACTGGTGTCGTGTCGACATCTCAATGAATTTACACTCTCGACCCCCGACCGCATCCAATACATGGATGTCTCACCGATGCAGATCGTGTCGGTGGCGGCTGCCTTGATCCCGTTCCTGGAACATGACGACGCGAACCGGGCGCTCATGGGCTCCAACATGCAGCGGCAGGCCGTGCCTACTCTGCGTACGCAGAAGCCATTAGTAGGAACTGGCATTGAACGGGCCGTGGCCCAGGATTCCGGGGTCACGGTAAGCGCGCGTCGCGGTGGAGTCGTCGATTCTGTAGACGCATCTCGAATCGTTGTTCGAGTCAATGACGACGAAACTAAGCCGGGAGAACCCGGTGTCGACATCTATACTCTGACTAAGTACACCCGCTCGAATCAGAACACGTGCATAAATCAGCGTCCGTTGGTGCACCCGAATGACCGTATCGCGAAGGCTGATGTTCTCGCTGATGGCCCTGCAACCGACATGGGTGAACTTGCGCTCGGTCAAAATTTGCTCGTGGCGTTTATGCCATGGAATGGCTACAACTTTGAAGACTCAATTCTGATATCGGAACGAGTAGTCCAGGAAGACCGGTTCACTAGCATCCACATTGAAGAACTGACTTGCGTTGCACGCGACACTAAACTCGGGCCAGAGGAAATATCCGCAGATATTCCGAACGTCAGTGAGAGCGCCCTATCAAAACTTGACGAATCGGGGATCGTCTATATCGGGGCAGAGGTTCATTCTGGCGACATTCTCGTAGGCAAAGTGACGCCAAAAGGTGAAACCCAGTTGACCCCCGAAGAGAAATTGCTGCGGGCAATTTTTGGCGAGAAGGCATCAGACGTGAAGGATACGTCCCTTCGAGTTCCATCGGGAATGAGCGGCACCGTTATAGATGTGCAGGTGTTTACCCGCGACGGCATTGAGAAGGACGCACGCGCATTAGAAATCGAACGAGCAGAAATTGCCGGCGTTAAAAAAGATCTCGACGATCAACTGCGGATCCTACACGACGATATTTTTCAACGCGTGGAGCGGCTGTTAATCGGCAAATCCGTTGAGAAGGCACCCAAGGGATTTGGGAGTCACGACAAAGTTTCAGCGGAAAATCTGGCCGGCGTTAAACGCGACCTGTGGTTCGAAATACGCGTCAAAGACGACGCGATTAACGAGCAGGTTGAGCGCTTGGGCACCCAGATCGAGCAACACAATTCGGACTTTGCACAACAGTTCGAAGAGAAGCGTTCGAAACTTACATCCGGTGATGATCTGGCGCCGGGCGTGCTCAAGATGTCCAAGGTGTATTTGGCTGTAAAACGTCGTTTGCAACCCGGCGATAAAATGGCGGGACGACACGGTAATAAGGGCGTGATCTCCATGATCGTCCCGGTAGAAGACATGCCGCATATGGCGGACGGTACGCCAGTCGATGTAGTACTTAATCCGCTCGGCGTTCCGTCACGAATGAATGTGGGTCAAGTATTAGAAACTCATCTTGGGTGGGCGGCAGCTGGTCTCGGGAAGAAAATCCGCACGATGATCGAGGCAACCGCATCGTCCGCGGAATTGAGAGCTTTCTTAACGACCGTTTATAACTCGAGCGGTAGACAAGAGAATCTGAACGAATTGAACGATAAAGAGGTGCAGAGCCTTGCACGTAACCTCACCGACGGCGTGCCAATGGCGACACCGGTATTCGACGGCGCACACGAAAGCGAAATTAAGCGGATGCTCGAACTCGCTGGCCTACCGCGTAGCGGGCAGACTCGGCTGTTTGACGGACGAACCGGAGAGTCCTTCGATCGCGAAATAACAGTTGGCTACATGTACATCTTGAAGTTGAACCACCTCGTTGACGACAAGATGCATGCGCGCTCGACCGGTCCGTACAGTTTGGTGACGCAGCAGCCATTAGGCGGCAAGGCGCAGTTTGGCGGCCAGCGCTTCGGTGAAATGGAAGTGTGGGCGTTAGAAGCCTACGGCGCAGCGTATACCTTGCAGGAAATGCTAACCGTTAAGTCCGATGACGTGAATGGCCGCACGAAGATGTACAAAAACATCGTTGACGGTGATCACAGCATGGAGGCAGGAATGCCGGAATCGTTTAACGTGCTGCTAAAAGAAATGCGCTCGCTTTGTATCGACATCGAACTCGACCGCGATTAACACATGTACAAGTCAGGTTTCAGGACGGTCATTCGTCCCAGGAGTAACCAATCGTGAAAGATTTACTCGATCTGTTTAAAACGCACGGGCATGTTGAGGATTTTGATGCAATCAACATCGGCCTCGCGTCACCCGAGAAAATTCGGTCGTGGTCGTATGGCGAAGTCAAAAAGCCGGAAACGATTAATTATCGGACGTTCAAACCCGAACGCGATGGACTGTTTTGCGCAAAAATATTCGGACCGATCAAGGATTACGAATGCCTTTGCGGTAAGTACAAGCGCCTGAAACATCGCGGTGTTGTGTGCGAGAAGTGCGGCGTCGAGGTAACTCTCGCCAAAGTGCGGCGCGAACGAATGGCGCATATCGAACTCGCGAGCCCGGTCGCGCACATCTGGTTTTTGAAATCACTTCCCTCGCGCATGGGTCTGTTGCTCGATATGACCTTGCGTGAAATAGAACGCATCCTCTATTTCGAAGCTTATGTGGTTATCGAGCCGGGCTTAACTGAACTCGAGCGCGGACAGCTCTTGTCTGAAGAGTCATACCTGGAAGCGATTGAGCAATATGGTGACGACTTCGATGCCAAGATGGGCGCGGAAGCGATCTACGAGTTATTGCGGAGCGTCGATCTTAATCACGAAGTGAAGAAAATTCGGGAGGAGCTTCCCGAAACCACGTCCGATACCAAGATTAAGAAATACACCAAGCGCTTGAAGCTGATGGAGGCGTTTTTACATTCAGGCAACCGGCCCGAGTGGATGGTGATGAAGGTCCTACCAGTATTGCCGCCGGAACTTCGACCGTTAGTTCCACTCGATGGCGGGCGATTCGCGACCTCCGATTTAAACGATCTATATCGTCGGGTGATCAACCGAAATAACCGCTTAAAGCGGCTACTCGATTTAAACGCGCCGGACATTATCGTGCGTAACGAAAAGCGGATGTTGCAGGAAGCCGTCGACGCGCTTCTAGACAATGGTCGTCGCGGACGTGCGATCACTGGCACGAATAAGCTGCCGTTGAAATCACTCGCGGATATGATCAAGGGCAAACAAGGGCGATTCCGCCAGAATTTGCTCGGCAAGCGAGTCGATTATTCCGGTCGTTCAGTAATCGTGGTGGGACCGACGCTCAAGCTGCACCAATGCGGCTTACCTAAGAAAATGGCGCTTGAGTTATTTAAGCCATTTATCTTTAGCAAGCTAGAGCGCCGCGGCATGGCGACGACGATTAAGGCGGCCAAAAAACTCGTTGAGCGCGAAGGCCCCGAAGTTTGGGACATCTTAGAAGAAGTGATCCGTGAACATCCGGTGATGCTCAATCGAGCACCAACCTTGCATCGTCTCGGCATTCAAGCGTTTGAACCCGTGCTGATTGAAGGCAAGGCGATCCAGCTTCATCCGTTAGTCTGTACTGCGTTTAACGCGGACTTCGACGGCGACCAGATGGCGGTGCATGTACCGCTCTCCATCGAGGCTCAGTTGGAAGCCCGCAGCTTGATGATGTCGACTAACAATATTTTGTCACCGGCGAACGGTGATCCAATTATTGTACCGACTCAGGATGTGGTGCTTGGACTTTATTACATGACCCGCGAGTCGGCTGCTGCGAAAGGTACCGGGATGATCTTTTGCGATATCGCAGAGGTGCATCGGGCACACGAAACAGGCGCTGCTTCGCTGCATGCCCGCTGCAAGGTGCGATTAACCGAAACTCTCTTTGACGAACAGCGAAATGAATACACCAAGACGGGATTAATCGAGACCACAGTGGGTCGTGCGCTACTCTCGACGGTGCTCCCCAAGGGACTTCCGTTTGAGTTAGTGAATCGGACCTTGGATAAACGTTCCATTTCGCGCCTTTTCGATCGCTGCTACCGCAACGTCGGCTTGAAAGATACGGTAATTTTCGCCGACAGATTGATGTACACCGGGTTCCATCACGCGACTCGCTCAGGTGTTTCCATCGGCGTCGACGATATGGTTGTGCCGGACGAGAAGCGCGCGATCATTGCCCTGGCGGAAGAAGGGGTGAAGGAAATTGAAGAGCAGTACGCCTCCGGATTAGTTACCACGGGAGAGCGCTATAACAAAGTCGTCGATATCTGGTCCCACACTAACGACCAAGTTGCGAAGGCGATGATGGACAAGTTAGGAACCGAGTTAGTCACGGATAAAGATGGAAATTCAATTCGGCAGGCATCGTTTAACTCGATCTACATGATGGCGGACTCAGGAGCCCGCGGTTCGGCCGCGCAAATTCGGCAGCTCGCGGGTATGCGCGGCCTGATGGCCAAACCGGACGGATCGATCATCGAGACTCCTATTACCGCGAACTTCCGGGAAGGCTTGGATGTTCTTCAATATTTCATTTCGACGCACGGTGCGCGTAAGGGCTTGGCTGACACCGCGCTTAAAACCGCGAACTCAGGTTATTTGACCCGTCGTCTGGTCGACGTCGCGCAAGACTTGGTGGTGACTGAAGTTGACTGCGGGACGGAAGCGGGGATTGCGATGGCGCCCATGATCGAGGGCGGTGACGTAGTCGAAGCGTTACGTGATCGTGTGCTGGGTCGGGTCGTAGCGGTTAACGTGTGCCGAGCAGGGACCACGGAAGTCGTTGCGCCGGCGGGGACTCTACTCGATGAAAAGTGGGTTCAGATTCTTGACGACCACGCGATCGACGAAGTCCAAGTGCGTTCGCCAATTACCTGCGAAACCCGCTATGGGGTTTGTTCGAATTGTTATGGCCGAGATTTAGCGCGTGGCCACTTAGTAAACGTGGGCGAGGCCGTGGGGGTCATTGCGGCCCAGTCTATTGGTGAACCTGGCACTCAGCTCACGATGCGCACCTTTCACATTGGTGGTGCTGCGTCGCGCGCTGCCGCGGTTAGCAGTATCGAAGTAAAGTTTGGTGGCTCGGTCAGGTTGCAGAATTTAAAAGTGCTGCGACACGAAAACGGCACCTTTATTTCGGTTTCGCGCTCGGGCGAACTTGTTGTAATGGACGAAATTGGTCGCGAACGCGAGCGGTATAAAGTGCCATACGGCGCTACCTTGGCCGTCGGCGAAGGTGCGACTGTCAAATCCGGCCAGAATATCGCGAACTGGGATCCCCACACGCACCCGATCGTTACGGAAGTGAACGGTGTGGCTAAATTTAAGGACATCGTAGAAGGTGTCACTGTGCTCCGGCAGCTCGATGAAATCACTGGCCTTTCGAGCATGGTTGTTACGGATCCGAAGCAGCGCGGTTCGTCGGCCAAGGATCTGCGACCGATGATCCAGTTAGTGGACCGCGACGGAAAGGAGATTAAAATTCCGGGTACCGAAATCGCTGCCCAATATTTCCTTCCACCGAACGCGGTGATCACGGTCGAGGAAGGTGGACAAGCGAAGGTCGGCGATATCATCGCGCGTATTCCGCAGGAATCCTCTAAAACACGCGACATTACGGGCGGCTTACCGCGCGTCGCGGATCTGTTTGAGGCACGCAAGCCAAAAGAACCGGCGATCCTGGCGGAAGCGAGCGGTACTGTCGCGTTCGGCAAGGACACCAAAGGTAAACAGCGCTTTGTAATCCGATTAGAAAACGGTGAAGAGAGTGAAACGTTGATACCGAAATGGCGTCACGTAACCGTATTCGAGGGCGAGCATGTAGAAAAGGGCGACGTCGTTTGCGATGGAGCCGCCGACTCGCACGACATTCTGCGTCTAAAAGGGGTGCCTGACCTTACGCGCTATATGGTGAACGAAGTACAGGAAGTCTATCGGTTACAGGGCGTGAAGATAAACGATAAGCACATCGAAGTTATCGTTCGACAGATGTTGCGTAAAATCGAGATCGCGGAGGCGGGCGACACGCGTTACTTGAGCGGCGAGCAGATCGAGAAGGAGCGCTTATTTGAAGAAAACGACAAAATGGCGGTTGAAGGCCGTAATCCCGCAACTTATCTCCAATTGTTGTTGGGAATTACGAAGGCTTCACTCGCGACAGAGTCGTTTATCTCGGCGGCCTCCTTCCAGGAGACGACTCGCGTCCTCACAGAAGCTTCGGTCACCGGAAAACGCGACGAATTGCGCGGACTGAAGGAGAACGTCATTGTTGGTCGCTTGATTCCGGCCGGTACCGGATACGCGTATCACACAGATCGACGGCGCAAGCGTCGCCAAGGGGCGGACGCACCGAATTTTGCGTTCGCTACCAGTACCACAGAAGCCGAATAACTGGCGCTGTCACGATGCTTCCAGCTTACGATCGAAATACGAGCGGAATCGACTTGGAAAAGTCGCGAACAGGCGAGTACATTCCAATCGAGGTATGAGTCTGAAGGGTTGAAGTTGAGTCTGGGTTTAGGCGGCTGCTTTCGGTCGATTAGGAATAGATTTAAAAAGAATTTCCCGGGCCTTGTTAAGGTGCTCGGCAGCCGCATTGTCACTCATTGCAAAGG
>SHZM01000016.1 GCA_009692265.1 Gammaproteobacteria bacterium | reverse complement strand
CCAATCTAACCGATCAAACCTCATCGAATGGAGTCTCTATGACCTAGCTATTCGGAGTCAGATAACGACGAGGCGGATGCCTCTTTTTAATCACCCGACTGGGACACTTTTAACCCGCTATTCGGTACAAATTTAAGACGCGATTGACATTCGTGTGTATCGTGGGCAAAACTGTTCCGCACTACGATGCGCGCTGCATTCAAGACCTGTACTCCATGCTCAAAGCCCACGGCGATTGGATGGATTTGGGCGGAGCAGACGAACAGAAACCCGCCAAGGACGGCACGGTCGAGGCCTGGGGTCGTTCCCCACAGAATCCCGCCGGAGGCTGGTATGGTCTCAAGAAGAGCTCGCGTGGCCGCTTTGGCGTCTATGTCCCGCCGCTGATGGAAGCACTCGGTTTGTGTGAGCTGGAGCACAACCCGAAAAACAACCGAATCCGCGCGAAATAGGCACAACAAATCAAAGCTTACGCCTTACTCCTGAAACTGTCGGCGCCGATTTTCTTGATCGTCGGCACCCTTCATCTATTTTTAGGGGTCGGCGCAGAAGTCATGCTCGGGGCGGATTTACCAGCCGAGGTTCTCAAAGATCCGGTGTTGGATAGTCAGAATCGTTTCTACGGCACGGCATTCACCTTGTACGGCGTACTGTTATTTCTGTGCGCAACAGATTTAAAAAAATATTCTCTCGTACTTCGTTGCTTGCTATGGGTGTTTTTCGCGGCGGGCTTGGCACGCGTCGTGTCAATTGTCATCCATGGCATGCCTTCTACCTTTGTTCTGGCGTTACTCGGAAGCGAAGTCCTGTTGCCAATACCCTTGCTTAGGTGGTTTACGAGAATTCAGAATGAAGACCAATCGCATCGGATAGTTAAATCTAGTTCGTAAATCACTCCCACCGTAGTGTCCGTCACTGCGAGAGGTTCGGTTTTCGTTTATCTTTACTCTTCGTTGGTAGTTTTGGTTTCGGCTTGGGCTTTATCGCGGATTTCACTTTCGCAGCGGCAACGGGCGTCGTTTTGGACACTACTTTTTTAACCGCCGCCTTCTTGAGCGTGGGCATGCGCGCGCTTACCGCGACCGCTGCGGGGCTCTCTATCTCGACCCCAAAGAGTTCACTGAGTGCGGCGTCTTCAAAGCCGACCGGAGTCTCAGCGGCCGGGACAATCGCCGTGTCGCTGGCGGCGGAAATCAGCGCCGCTACATCGACTCCGCGCAGAGTAAAGAACAGTTCGGGTCGCACGTCCAATCGCGCGCCGACGCCATACAGCACGGCAGCGACGTGCTTGCACATCTCCGCCCAATCTGGGCACGAGCAATTCATCCCGATTTCCGTGGGTGTCGGAAACAGGCCGGAGTCGCGCGCGCTGATCTCGGTGAGGATTTCGGTAGAAAGTTTGCCTTGCAATAGATCAAGCAGGTTAACCACTTTACCCGCACTGTCTTGTTTGAATTTCTTCCACCGCTTTGGTGCTAATACTTTGAAAGTGATTGCGATCTCGTAGAGCTCGGAGCCCTGAACTAACGCTTCCACCTTGCCGGTCGTGATTTGGAGGTCAATCACCGAACCACCGTGGACATAGCTGCGACCCCGCGGCAGGCGATTCGCGTAATCGCTGTAGGCTTCAAGGTTGTCGCACCAGGCTTTGCCCCAGAAGGTCGTCGCGATTTTCTTAGTCGCAAGAATTACTGGTGCAAGCGCACGACCCTGCTTATTAGCAATCCGCTCAGCGGCGGCAGCTGCTTTACGGCGGCGCTCCGCAACTGGGACGTAGGGTGGATACCAGGACATTGCGCTATGGAGACCCGGATCCGGATCTCGGGTGATAAGTCGGGGAGTGATCATTCACGCCCGCGGCTTTCAAGTCCAGGGCGGAAAGGTGCCGGCATGGCTAAACCGCCAACCACGGCATGACCCGATCCTGCGCCGCGATCGACCAACTGAGATTGCCAAGCGTTTGCGTCGTCTCTTCAAGACAACGCGCGACGAGATCGGGATGGTTCGTTCGCTCACTCAAATGCGCCGCGATGACGTGCCGTAGAGTCGGCGCTTGCATCGCGAGCAGCAGCGCCTGGGACTGTAGATTACTGAAGTGGCCGTAATTCCCCGCGATGCGCCGCTTCAGGCGCGCTGGATAGGCCGAGCTCGCCAGCAACGCGGGGTCGTGATTGAACTCGAGGACGAGCAAATCGCACTGCCGATACTCGTTGACCACATAAGGAGTGATGCTGCCGAGATCGGTCAATATCCCTATTCGTCGCTCACGCTGCTGGAAGATGAACTGGCTGGGTTCGCGTGCATCGTGGGGCACTGGCACCGGATGGATCTCGATATCGCCGAGCGTAAACGACGCATGCGGTGAGATCTGTCGCCATTGCTCAAGCGTCCCCTCGCGAGCTTCAGTCGCAACCCGCGTGCCGCGCGTGCAATAGACTGGAATTTGGTACTTACGCGCGAGCGCCGCTACGCCGCCGACATGATCATCGTGTTCGTGCGTGACTAGAATTCCCGTTAGGCTCGCGGGTTCAAAGTCTAGCGCCTCGGCACGCTCCTCGAAGGTTTTGATCGAGTAACCACAGTCCACCAGCAGCGACGTGGTAGCGCTGCAGATCAGACTCGCGTTACCAGCGCTTCCGCTTCCGATTAAGGCACAACGCACGCGAGATGCCGCGACCGAGAACTAGCTATCGAGTCGATTCAGTTCACGATGCAAACGATCGAGAATCGTTTTGGAGATATCGCCCGTTTCCCAGCGACCTTTCTTGTCCAGTACCACAACTTCAGTTTTGTCGCCGACGCCTGTGAGGTTGAGCTGCAATTCATGCTCATCGTCATCCCCCCAGAACTTCAATTTGGATAAGACGCCGCGTTTTGTCACTTCACCTTCGCTAGCGGGCACTCGGATGTAGTAGATGCCTCGTTCCTTATCGGATTGTGCAATGTCATAGCCAGCTTTTTGGAGCGCCACGCCGGTGCTACGCCAAGCTGCCGAAAAATCTTCCAAAACCGAGAGATAGACTTTGCCACCACCAGCACTGATTAATTCTGCGCGACCTCCACTCGCCACTTCTTCTGAATCCGCGGTCGAAGTCTGCGTCTCATCCGCGCTTGAGTTAGCCGCGACCGGTTCGCTTGCCTCGCCGCCGCCCAGAGCTTCTTGCACGCGCTCGACTAGAACCTTTTCACGATCAATATCGCGCGCGGTCGGCTTCCATTCCATATTGCCGCTTTTCGAGATCAATTCTTCGCTGCGGTTCGAAACATATAGCACGGTGGTGCCTGCTTCCTCTCCTGGCTCGGCGAACAGTTTAAATTTCTCGCGATGTAGCTCTTCCTGGTTTTCGATCCAGACTGTCTCAAGTATTCCGAGTTCTTCGTCATTGAGTTCGAGTTCATAACCGAGGTCTTCGGTCATTAACTTCACGAGTTGTGGCCAGATTTGAGGGATTGCTCCGTTGACCGCAAGGACATGCTCGTTATCGAGTACACGAACGGCTTCGTTGGCGGTACGTTCAAGCTCTTCGCCGCGTTTACGCTCGGCGACGCGCTCTTGGTAAGTCGAATAGGTGGCGGTGTCGCCGCCCTCGGGGATCGCCATCCGATCCTTGATGGAATCGGTGGTGAGATCGGGGGGAACCTCAAGATCGGGTAACGACTTGCTTTTGCGATACTCGATGCGATTATCCGGCAACACTTGGTCTAATTTCGGAATCAGTTTGCTACAACCGGACACCATGAACATCGCGCAGATCGCGAGCAACAACACCTGAATCATAATGTCGAAACCTCAACTACAGAAACGAAACTAACGAACGTCGGCGGGCGAATTATTACCATAATCGCCTTGAACTAGGTGTGAATAGCGATTCCGGCGTAGGTCAGCGCGGCGCGCACGGTGGATTGTCCAGGCGGGCTCAGCCAGGTCAGAGGTAGGCGGATCCCGATCTGCGCGCGACCCTGTGCATGTACCGTCCATTTCACGGGAATTGGATTCGCTTCGCAGAAAAGATCACGATGCAGTTGCGCGAGAGGTGCGTCGTGCTCGGCCGCGAGAATCGCATTACCCAATGCCGCGGCCACGCACATGTCATGCATCCTACGAGGTGCGACGTTGGCGGTCACTGAAATCACGCCGTCACCTCCGGCCAAAATAAATTCACGCGCCGTGGCGTCGTCACCGCTGACGAGCAGAAATTCACTATCGCAGCGTTCCCGGATCTGCGCGACCCGTGCAATCTCGCCAGTCGCCTCCTTGATCCCAATGATGTTCGGGACTTTCGCCAAGCGACCGACCGTCTCGGGCGACATGTCACAGGCGGTACGTCCTGGTACGTTGTAAAGAATTTGGGGGACTGCGACCGCGTCGGCGACCGCTTTGTGATGCAAGTACAAGCCTTCCTGGGTCGGCTTGTTGTAATACGGTGTCACTAACAGGCACGCATCCACGCCGAACCGCTTTGCGGCTGCTGTCAGTTCGATGGCTTCGGTAGTTGAATTCGCGCCGGTACCTGCGATTACTGGCACTCTTCCTCGCACCCATTGCACCGTGCGGCGGATCACTTCGAGGTGCTCTTCGGTGTTTAGAGTCGCCGATTCGCCGGTTGTCCCAACCGCCACTATCGCGTCGGTTTTCTCCGCGATGTGGTATTCGATGAGATCGGCGTAACGGTCCCAATCGATCGCCGCAGTGGGAGTAATCCCCCCGCTCATCGGCGTCACAATGGCGACCATGCTGCCTCGAAATTGCGTCATGCCATGAGCCCGGGAAAACGGTCGTGCATAGTAGCCTCCCACTAGGCCTAACTCAAGGCAGTCTCAACTGAATTTGGACGCGCCTGGGGCTTGTTTCTCGGGCACCAAGCGCGATGTTCGCGCTTGCCCTTGGTGCTGGTTCAAGGGCACAATTGATCGACTCCATGAAGACTCCCACCAAGTCCCCACCAGAGATAACTCTCAACTCCATCGCGATATCGATGATGGGCGCGAACCGTGTCGGCTTGATCGAGAGTTTCACCAAGGCGGTACGCGATTGCGGTTGCAGCGTTGGGGATAGTCGAATGACGGTCCTCGGGGATCGATTTACGATGCTAGTGCTGCTCACCGGCACTTGGGATGCGATAGCGAAAATCGAGAGCATGCTGCCGCGGCTGGAAACTCAACTCCAGGTTAAAACCTTGTCGCAACGCTCCGAATCCCGCAAGCGACATACAAACATGATGCCGTACGCGATCGAAGTCGTAGCCGCGGATCGCCAGGGAATCGTCCACGAAATCACGCAGTTTTTTACGCAACGCGAAATTGGGGTCGAGGACATGTATTCGGGCACCTATGCCGCAGCCCACACAGGCACCCCAATGTTCTCCTTGCATATGACGATCAGCGTGCCTACCGATCTTTCAATCGCCGGGCTGCGCGGAGAATTCATGGATTTCTGCGATCACCTCAATCTCGATGCCATCATGGAGCCCGTGAAATAGTCCAGATGAGTGCAGCCAAGTCCGCCAAGCGGCTGTTCGTGCTCGATACGAACGTCTTACTCCACGATCCCACTGCAATGTTCCGCTTCAAGGAACACGATATTTATATTCCGATGATGGTGCTTGAGGAACTCGACGCTGCCAAAAAGGGTGTTTCTGAAGTCGCGCGAAATGCGCGCCAAGTGAGCCGCTTTCTAGACGACCTGCTCGATGCCGCCGATCGCACCGCGATCGAGCAGGGCTTGCTCCTTCCCAGTCCCGGCAACGGCATGACTACTCAGCCACCGAGCGGGCGGTTGTTTCTACAGACCAATGAAATGAACGCGACCGTGCCGATGGGCTTGCCCGGTAAAACTCCGGACAACAGCATTCTCGGCACCACCTTGGCGTTACGTGAAAAGCAGCCGACCCTGGACGTGACCTTAGTTTCCAAGGACATCAATCTAAGAATTAAGGCCCGAGTGATCGGAGTATCGGCCGAGGACTATTACAATGACATGGTCCTCGACGACATCAATCTGCTCTACACTGGCACCTGCGAACTGCCGGCCGATTTTTGGGAGCAGCAGGGTGATGATCTCAAGTGCTGGCAGGAGGACGCAAAAACGTTCTATTCGCTAGCCGCTGCCAAGTTCGAGCACTTCTATCCCAACGAATTTCTCTACGGCACTGGTGACGACGCCTTAGAACTCGTGGCGCGCCGGATTGAAGGGCCGAAGGTTATCCTCGAACGTGCGCGCGATTACCGCCACGCGCGCCACGCGGTGTGGGGCATGACCGCCCGCAACCGCGAGCAAAGTTTTGCGTTGAACCTTCTGCTCGATCCCGAGATCGAATTCGTGACTCTCCTAGGCGCAGCCGGCACGGGTAAGACCCTGCTTGCGCTCGCGGCCGGACTGGCCCAATGCATGGATCTCAAACGCTACCGGGAAATCATCGTGACCCGCGAAACCGTTCCGCTGGGCGAAGACATCGGTTTCTTGCCGGGGACTGAGGAAGAAAAAATGACGCCGTGGATGGGCGCATTGATGGACAACCTTGAAGTACTCTCGGAGACCCAGGAAGGTGGCGAATGGGGTCGCGCCGCGACCGCCGATCTACTGAAAAACCGAGTCAAGATCCGCTCGATGAGCTTCATGCGAGGGCGTACGTTTTTCAATCGCTACATCGTTATCGATGAAGCCCAAAATCTCACCGCCAAGCAAATGCGAACCTTGGTCACCCGTGCCGGCAGTGGTTCGAAAATCGTGTGCTGCGGCAATATCGCGCAGATCGATACACCTTACCTAAGTGAGACTACCTCGGGTCTCACGTATATCGTCGACCGCTTTAAAGGCTGGGCCCACAGCGGACACATTACCCTCAAGCGGGGCGAACGTTCGCGCCTGGCCGATTACGCGGTCCAGCACCTCTAAGCCTGCGCCCGTTTACGTGCTTGACTCGCGACGTTACCTTGCCTGATCTGCACACCACCCGCGCGCTCGCCGCGGAAATAAAGCAGCAAGCGTTGGCGCTCGGGTTTCAGCAAGTCGGTATCTCGCACCTGGATCTCGCGGCCGACGAAGCCTTGCTTGAAGCCTGGCTCGCGCACGGCTATCACGGCGAGATGCACTATCTCGCCAAACACGGCCGCAAGCGCTCGCGGCCCGCGGAATTAATCCCTGGGACCCTGAGCGTGATCTGTGCAACCCTGAATTATTTACCCACAAGCGCCTCCGACATGGAAGCAACGCTGCAGAACGCTAACCGCGCTTATATCGCGCGCTATGCGCTTGGGCGGGACTACCACAAAGTGATGCGTGGCCGGTTGCGGCAATTGGCGAAGACTATTGCCGCGAAGTTCGGCAGCTACGGACACCGCGTATTCAGCGACAGTGCGCCGGTGCTCGAAAAGGCCTTAGCCCGCAATGCGGGCTTGGGGTGGATTGGTAAACACACGAATTTACTCAATCGTGAGTACGGCTCGTGGTTTTTTTTAGGTGAGATCTACACGGATATTCCATTGCCGCAAGACTCTCCACAAAAAGAAAACTACTGCGGGAGTTGTGTGCGCTGTATTGAAGTGTGCCCAACCCAGGCGATCATCGCGCCCTACACGCTCGATGCCCGCCGCTGCATCGCCTATTTAACAATCGAATACAAGGGCTCCATCCCTCATGAACTGCGACCCTTGCTTGGCAATCGCATTTTCGGTTGTGATGATTGTCAGCTCTACTGCCCGTGGAATCGCCATGCGGCGCTCACCGCGGAACCGGACTTCCGCAGTCGCCACGCCTTAGACACGAGTGATTTGCTGGTGTTATGGGAATGGGACGAATCGACATTCCTCGCCCGCACCGAAGGCTCCGCGATCCGGCGAGTGTCGTACGAACAATGGCAGCGCAACCTCGCCGTCGCGCTCGGGAATGCGCCGATAAATCACGCGGTAGCCGCCGCGCTTCAGGATAAAGTTCACCGGACAACTGCATTGGTTCGCGAACATATTGAATGGGCGTTGGTCCAGCAGATGCAGTAACTCTTTGAACAAAAACATCGCCTACCCAGCTCGTATACCCGGTATAGTCGAAAGCGATGAAAGCCTATTTTGACCTGAATCAGCAGACCTACGATTGGTGCGTGCGCGTTTTTGATCGCGCCAAGAATCTACTGGGCGTTCGGATCGTGATGCATCACGATGCCCGCCAACTAGCCGACGGCGACATCTTTTTGTTCAATCATTTCGCGCGCGCCGAAACCTTTATCCCTCAGTACTGTATTTATAAGGAAACCGGCGCGTTATGCCGCTCGATCGCCGCCGCCGAGTTATTTGCGGGCAACGATCGCTTTGGAAACCTCCTGCGCGATGTCGGCGCGGTTCCCAATAACCATCCAGCGCTACTATCTCTACTCGCGATCGATATTTTAAAAGGGCGCAAAATCATCATCTTTCCCGAAGGAGGGATGGTTAAGGATCGTCAGGTGATCGATGACGAAGGCGAGTACAGTATTTTTTCACGGTCCGCCGGCAACCGGCGCAAACACCATTCCGGCGCGGCGCGGCTTGCGATCGGATTACAGATTTTCAAACAGGCGGTTTTGAATAAATTTAGTCACGGTAAACACCGCGAGCTTGAACACTGGGCCGAGGCGCTCGATTTGCCGTCGGCTGCGGTGTTGGTTGAACGCGCGCGTCGGCCGGTGACGGTCGTCCCGGCCAATATCACTTTTTACCCCTTAAGGGTGGAAGACAACTTCTTGAGCCGCGGTGCCGATCTGTTAGTCGGAAAATTGAGTCCGCGAGCAGTCGAAGAACTAATAATCGAGGGTAATCTTTTTTTTAAAGCCACTGATATGGATATCCGATGCGGCGCGCCGATCCGACCGGCGGACCATTGGCAGTGGTGGGAACGCCTATCGGCGGGGTATATCGCCCGCGGAACCCCAAGCCTTGAGGCTGTTTTTGAACACGAGTATCTACTGGACAATCCTGTACGAAAGCTTGCCGCGAAGAGTTTGAATACCAGTATCGACTCCTTGCGCGACCGCTCGATGCGAGAAATTTATCGCGTGGTTACCGTCAACATGAGCCATCTCGCCGCCTGGGCGATTATCGTGCTACTCGAACGCGGTACGCGGGAATTTTCGATGGCGCGTCTGGCGCAGGTAATCTATCTCGCGATCAAACGATTACAGCCGCACTCGGCGGTGCACTTGCATCGCAGCTTGATCAACCCGAGCACTTATCGTGCATTACTCGATGGCCATTCGGATAATTTACGCGAATTTCTAACCGCAGCAGCGTCTGCAAATTTAATATTGATCGAGGGTGACTCAATCCGCGCTTTGGATAAACTGTCGTTGGACCATAGCTTTGATCGTATTCGACTGGAAAATCCCATCGAGGTGTATGCCAATGAATCAGAGCCGGTAGCCGAAGTTGTGCAGGCCGTGCGCGGCGCGATTGCGGAAATTGATTCTGTCGACCTGATCGATCACGCGCGACACGCGTTTGACGATGAACTGCGTGCGTTGGACTGGGATCGCCGTCTATATACCAAGGCCAAACATCAGGAGATTAATGCACAGGAAACCGCCACCGCGAATCCAGCGCCGTTTTTACTCCTGCCGGGGACACCACGGCGTCTCGGCGTTCTGCTGGTACACGGATTTTTAGCCGCGCCGGGTGAAATGCGCCCCTTGGGCGATAAACTCGTCGCCGCCCACTACCCCGTGCTGGGCGTTCGGCTGAAGGGGCACGGCACCTCACCCTGGGATTTGCGCGAACGTAGCTGGCGAGATTGGAAGCAATCGATCAAAAAAAGCTATGCCATTCTGCGCGCTTATTGCGCCGAAGTTGTGATCGTAGGCTTCTCAACGGGAGGCGCCCTGACCTTAAGCATCGCCGCGGATTCACCTGCCGATCTCGCTGGTATCGTCGCGATTGCGCCTCCCTTTAAATTTCGCAATCGCAACATGCGCTACGTGCCGTTGGTCCATGGCGCAAATCAACTAGTCGGGTGGGTTTCCAATCACGAAGGCGTAGTGCCGTTTCGACCGACTGACACCGAACACCCGACGATCAACTACCGGAACATGCCGATCCGCGGACTGTACGAACTGACCCGCATGGTTGCCGAACTGAAAAAATCCCTGAAGTCGGTGACTTGCCCCGTGCTCGTCATTCAGGGGACCGAGGATCACGTGGTTGATCCGCACAGCGCGCAAATGGTCTATGACAAGCTAGGCAGCGCCGATAAAACGCTGCAGTGGGTCGAGTCCAAGCGTCATGGGATTGTGTTCGAGGACGTTGGAAATACCCACGCTTTGATTCTGGAGTTTCTCGCTAAGTTGGATTCCCGTTTAGTGAAACGTGACGAAGGCATGCGATGAATCCCGAGTTTTGGCAGGCCAAATGGCGAGCGAACGAAATCGGCTTTCATCAAAACGAAATCCATCCTTTGCTGTCCGCGCATTGGCCGGCCAATGCGCTGGCCAATGCGCGAGTGTTAGTCCCACTGTGTGGTAAATCGCATGATCTGGTATGGCTACAAGAGCGCGGATTTAGCGTCGTCGGCTTTGAATTAAGTGAGATTGCCGTGGCAGCGCTCTTTGCCGAGAACGCGCTTTCGCCGCAAGTCACGATTTTGGAGTATTTCAAATGCTACGCCACGGCGGGTATCACGATTTACTGTGGTGATTTTTTTTCCGCGACGCTGGATCTCTGCGGGACTTTCGACGCGATATACGATCGCGCGGCGTTAATCGCGTTAGAACCCGCACAACGCGACGTGTACCTGGCCGCAGTGCGCCGTCTTTGTCCTGTGGGAACACGCGGCTTGTTGATAACCGTGGAATATCCGGAGGGTTTGGTCCTGCCACCGCCGTTCAGTCTCACCAGTACCGAAGTCGCGAAACGTTACGGCGAATGGTGCAAGGTCACCTTACTCGCGCAGCGGGAGTCCGACGTTAAAGGCAAGTCAGCGCTGGAGAAAGCCTACGACTTCGTCGTTGAGAGCTGATTAACCCAACCCCGAAGGCGTTTTGCCGCTTCGGCTTCACCGCCTTGGAAGACGCCATCCGGCACCTCGATGACAACCTGGCGATACGCGGAGGCTGCCACCAGTGTCGCTGCCGTTTGACGGCGCGCAGCAGCGGAAACCGCGACTTCGTCACCGCTCGGTACGAGATCGAGGGTTGGGAACTCGTTCTCCTTCGGCCGCGTACGCCAGCGGCCAATACCCGCTAGACCGACGACACTGGGCGGAAAACCCTCTTTGCTGTACGCAAACGCGCGATCGAGGGCGGGACCCAGTCCAACCAGCACGATCCGGGCGACCTGCTTGCTGCTCAGGTAGGTGAAGCCAGCGGCCAATCGCGCGCAGAACACCGGATCTTTGTGCTTGCCTTCGGTGCCCGATATGGGTGCTTTAAGCGGCATTTGGAGGCTCAAACTTTGCCACCCACTCGGTGACAAGACGTGTCGGATGGCGGTCGGCAGGGGATCGGAGAGCGTCATCCCGTCGTCTGCTAGCACTATCACCCCGCCGCGCGGTTCTACTCCACCGGCGGTCGCAATGCCGATTGCAAGGAACTCGTGATCCTCGGCCTTTAACGTTAACAGCGCGTCGCGGCTTTCAGTGC
Organism: Gammaproteobacteria bacterium; assembly: GCA_009692265.1. Taxonomy (GTDB): domain Bacteria; phylum Pseudomonadota; class Gammaproteobacteria; genus CAIKBL01. The sequence goes on along the minus strand of SHZM01000016.1, from coordinate 41,806 downwards.
GCTTCAAGGTGATCTCAAGTGCGGCTTCGCGGCTGCTTGATGAAGCGTCGTCCGCGGCTGCCCCGAGCGCCGGCAGGGGAACGACAAAAGCAGCCCCGAATAGAACTCTGACCCAAACGGCGCGGGCGACCTTGGTTTGCATGCGGAGGATAGCGGCCGCGGCGACCCGCTTCTTCACCCAACGCGGTGCATGACTTAATTGATTCGGTTAGAGTGCGGCGGCCGCAATTTCTAAGTTGAATCATGCAAACCGCTTTTATTGCCCCCTCGATATTGTCCGCGGATTTCGCCCGTTTGGGCGCGGAAGTTGATGCCGTCATCGCCGCTGGCGCGGACTTGATCCACTTCGACGTCATGGATAACCACTATGTGCCGAACCTGACGATCGGCCCGCTGGTGTGTACCGCACTGCGAAAATACGGCGTGACCGCGCCTATCGATGTGCATTTGATGGTCGATCCCGTCGATCGCCTGATCGGCGATTTCGCCGCTGCGGGCGCCAGCTATATCACCTTTCATCCGGAGGCAAGCAGACATGTTGATCGCAGTCTTGCGCTGATCCACGAAGCCGGTTGTAAGGCGGGCTTGGTTTTCAATCCCGCGACACCCCTCGATGCGCTGCGCTTTGTCATGGACAAGATCGACATGATTCTGTTGATGTCGGTCAATCCGGGTTTCGGTGGACAGTCCTTTATCCCGAGTGCGCTGGACAAACTGGCCGAGGCGCGAAGACTCATCGATGCCAGCGGACGGGAGATCCGCCTTGAGATCGACGGCGGCGTTAAGATCGATAACATCGGTGCGATCGCGGCCGCGGGTGCGGACACGTTCGTGGCGGGTTCGGCGATTTTCAATAGCCCCGACTATCGCGCGACCATCGCGGAAATGCGCCGGGCGATCGCCGCGTCGCGTCCGGCATGAACCGACCCGCGCTGCGCGCGGTCTTATTTGATCTCGACGGCACCTTGGTCGACAGCGCCCCGGATATTGCGCAGGCGGCAAACCGGGCGCTGATCGCGATGGGATATGAACCACGGCCGCTTTCGCAAGTCACTGCGTTTATCGGCGACGGCGCAGAACAATTGATCCATCGCTGTCTAACCGGCGATCCGCAAGGGCGGGCGAATGCCGCGCTACACGCGGAAACGTATCAGCACTTTCAGGCACATTACGCGACAGGCCTACTCGACAATACGCGCGTTTATCCAGGGGTAATCGAGACGCTAGAGGGTCTCGGCGCACACGGTATTGCACTGGCCTGCGTCACTAACAAACCCGAGCGCTTCACCAGGCCGTTGCTCGATGGCCTTGGACTAAGTTGTTATTTCAAAGTCACCTTAGGCGGCGATTCCTTGCCAACCAAAAAGCCCGATTCGGCACCGCTATTACATGCGGCCGGGCGCTGTGGTGCAAACTACGCGACCGCCGCGATGGTGGGTGACTCGTTGATTGATCTGCGAGCCGCACGCGCCGCCAAGATGCCGATTTACTGCGTGAAATACGGCTACTCGGCGAATATCGATTTAGCGAGCCATGCGCCCGATGCGTTGCTCTCGAACCTGCCAGAACTTCTGACTTTGCTCTTGAATTAACGTCTAACCAAACGCGCGCGTGACGAGCTCGGTATCGAGATATTCGGTGAGTGCTTTAATCTTGCCTTGTGCAAACCGGTACACCCAGCAGTAAGTGTTGTTGTAAGCCACACCTCGTTTAGTCATCGCGATTCCGTGCCCCTGCACGACGACGTAATCACCATCTGCCAAAATATTATCAACGTGAATATGGATATGACCATCGACCAATGCTTCCCGAAACGGAACCAGCAAACCATCAATCACCGCTTGTTTGCCGTTGAAGGTTTTCGATAACACGGTGGTGCCGATAATGGTCCATTGCACATCATCCGCTAGGCTGCTCAGCAACGGCTCGCCATTGCCTTTGGCAAGCTCGGCGAAATTGGTCTGTATAACTTGTTTGTTTTCGTTGGTGCCCATAGTGATCTCCCCGTGTGTAATGTCCGAATCGTGGACCTAAGGCTAGAGCCTAGTCGCTCCACGCGGAAGTCGCAATTCGCGCGGGCGTGTAACACAAGAAAAGTCGGGGTGGTCTTCACCACCCCAGGGTCAAGGACCCGCTTAGAGGAGCGCGATGGCTTCGCGTATTAGGTCAAGCGTGTGAGGAAATTGGTCTGAATCATTTGCGCCGTGGTCAAAGACTTTTTCATATAATCCCAACATGACTTCGCAGAGCACTAAGCCGGCCACCAGATTGAGCAAGAAACCCCTCGACCGTGATGCCTGGCTGAAAAAGGCGCTCGATGTGCTGTTCTCACACGGTATCAGCCAAATAAAAATCGAAGTCCTCGCCCGTAAACTCAAGCTCACCAAGGGCAGCTTTTACTGGCACTTCAAAAATCGCGATGATTTGTTGCGCTCCATGGTCGACTGGTGGCGCGACAATCAACTTCGCTTCATCGCCGGACTCGAATACTCGGTCGATAACCCAGCCGCGATGATCAAGGCCGTGATCGATTTCACCCAGCACACCGACGACTCGAGTCACGACATCGCGATGCGCGAATTCGCTCGCTTCAACAAATACGCCGCGCGAGCGGTGGTTGAAATCGACGAGGCCCGCACCGTCTACTTGGCGGGCCTGTTCCGCTCCGCCGGGTTCGGCGAATCAGAAGCGGTGCTGCGCGCGCGCGCGCTGTATTTCTATCAAGTCGGCGAATACACGACTTCGATGGTGCTGGACCCGACATTGCGCGACGAGTTGGCCGAGCGCCGTTTCAAACTTCTGATTTGCCGTCCACTAGAAGATTGAGGAGCTCCATACGCCAGCGTATGGTGGAAGTGTAAGTTAATTTTCGAACGGAACGCAATTGTTGATTTAGCGACTTCGGCGGAGGAGCGCCGAGGGGCGGTTCGACAACGCTATTGCGCTCAGGGGGCAGTCGGACTTAAGACCAGGATGCACGGTTATCGTAGGGTTTCGCGCCCGGTTGATTCCTGCAAGAATTGCCGGCGCCAACCCGCGCTGCCCCGTCTGCGTACCCATGATTTTAATGATCGACAACTACGACTCGTTTACCTACAACCTCGTCCAGTACTGCGGGGAGCTGGGTCACGCGGTTAAAGTCGCGCGTAACGACGCGATCGCGCTGACGGACATTCGTGCACTCAAGCCCTCACACATAATCGTATCTCCGGGTCCATGCACCCCCAATGAAGCCGGAATTTCGCTTACCGTGATACGCGAATTGGCCGACGAGTTCCCGATTCTTGGGGTCTGTTTAGGCCATCAAAGTATCGGCCAGGCGTTTGGCGGTCGCGTGGTCCACGCACGACGCGTAATGCACGGCAAGACCTCACTTATTCATCATCGGGGGACCGACCTCTTCACAGACCTACCGGATCGCTTTATCGCGACCCGCTATCATTCGCTGGTGATCGAGCAGGCAACCTGCCCACCCTGTCTCGAAATTACCGCATGGACTGTGCTCGAAGATGGCAGTCGCGACGAAATTATGGGTGTGCGCCATCGAGAATATCCGGTGTTTGGGGTGCAGTTTCACCCGGAGTCGATTCTGACCGAACACGGCCACGCCTTGCTTCAGAATTTTTTTACCTTCGCCGGCTAGACCTACTACATGAACATCCGCGACGCAATCTCCCGCACTGTCGAGCACCATGATCTTGGCTTCGAGGAGATGATGGAGGTAATGCGACAGATCATGGCTGGTGAGGCGACGCCGGCACAGATCGCCGGGCTCCTCGTCGCGCTACGTCAAAAAGGTGAGACCGTGGATGAGATCACCGCCGCGGCAACCGTGATGCGCGAGTTATCTTTAAAGGTCGAAGTCGATATCGCGCCGATGATCGATACCTGCGGCACCGGTGGAGATGCCACCGGCACATTTAATATCTCGACCGCCGCAGCCTTCGTCGTCGCCGCTGGTGGCGGTTACGTCGCCAAACACGGCAATCGCTCGGTCTCCAGCGCGAGTGGCTCAGCTGATTTACTCGAGGCCGCAGGGGCGCGTTTAAGCTTACCACCGTTGGCCATCGCGCAATGCATTCGCGAAGTCGGTTTCGGCTTCATGTTTGCGCAGGCCCATCATGGCGCAACCCGACATGCCGCCGGCCCGCGGCGCGAACTCGGGATCCGAACCTTGTTTAATGCTCTTGGTCCGTTGACCAACCCAGCCGCGGCGCCCTTGCAGCTCGTGGGTCTGTTCCATCGTGAGTGGGTTCCGCGCACTGCGGAAGTCTTGCGAAGACTCGGTAGCAAGCGCGCGCTAGTCGTGCATTCCGCGGACGGCCTGGATGAAATTAGCATTGGAGCGTCAACTTATATCGCCGAACTCAGAGACGGCGAAATTCGGACTTATGATTTCAATGCTGAATCGATCGGGATCCCGCGGACCGGCCTCGCGAGTCTCAAGGTCAAAAATGCTGGCGAGAGTCTGGCGAAGATTCGTGAGGTCTTTGCGAACACACCGGGCCCTGCGCGCGAGATCGTGGCTCTGAACGCCGGAGCCGCGTTGTACCTGTGTGGACTTTCGAGTGAGATCGCGACTGGCTACCATCGCGCGCTGGAGATACTCGCGAGCGGCGCCGCCGCCGTACACTTTGATAACTACCTCGCGCTTACGCAACGCTTGATGCCGAATGATCCATCGCCATGACGGAAACCACTGCACTCGTTCCCGGCCGCGACATTCTCGCTGAAATTTTCGCGCATAAACGTCACGAGATCAGCATACGCCAAGCGCTGGCGCCGTTGCCGAAAGTGAAAGACCTTGCGTATGCACAAACCCCTAGCCGCGGCTTCGAAGTCGCGCTCCGGCGCAAACTCGCGGGCGGCGAGGCCGGCGTGATCGCGGAATGTAAAAAAGCCTCCCCGAGCAAGGGGGTGATGCGCGAACCCTATAATGTCACCGAAATCGCCGAGTCTTATGCGCGCGGCGGTGCGGCCTGCTTGTCAGTTCTGACCGACGAAAAATACTTCCAAGGCGCGGACCAGCATTTAATCGCTGCGCGCGCGGCCTGCACGTTGCCCGTCTTGCGCAAGGATTTCATGTGCGAGGTGTACCAGATCTACGAATCACGTGCGTTGGGCGCGGATTGCATACTGTTGATTGTCGCGGGGCTAAGCGACGGGCTGCTCCAGGAACTTGCTGGTGTAGCAACCGGTCTCGGCATGGATGTGCTACTCGAGGTGCACGATCGGGTAGAACTCGAACAGGCGCTGCGCCTGCGGCTTCCGCTGATTGGGATCAATAACCGGGATCTAAAGCGCTTCGTGACGAGTATCGACACGACGTTAGGGTTACTCAACGATGTCCCGGCCGATCGCGTGGTGATTACCGAATCCGGAATCCAGCACCCTGAAGACGTCGCGCGCCTGCGCCGCCGTGAAGTGAATTGCTTCCTCGTCGGCGAAGCCTTTATGCGCAGTCCTGATCCGGGCGCGAAGCTGGCGGAACTCTTTAGAACCGCCTAACGATCGACCTAGCGCGACGCCGAGCCAGGGAGCTTGCGACCGTAGATCGATTCCATGGCGCGTGCTCGTTGGTCAACTCCACCGGTATGTTGTTTCTCATCGTAGCTGGTGAGCTCACCGCCCTGCCGTTCGCATACCTCGCGATTCTCGGCCTCGGTCTTTCCGTAGAGCTTGATGTACGCACCATTAGTGAGGCAGCGCATTTCGGGTGCTGCCACCGCCCCCCACGAGATTATTAATAATCCGCTCAGGATCGTTTTTCCGATTAATTGCCGCATACCTGCTCCTACCATTTGTAATGTCACTCAAGCGCGAGAGTGAGGGCCCCCGATTTTGGCCTGATTGGTTCCAACCAGTTAACCTAGGGCGCGAGGGTATCAAAGTTCGAGTATCACGGAACCTGAATGGAAGCGCGTTTTAGGGGACTAACTCGTCTTGGCGCGGTAGGATCGACTTAACCCCATTGTGAGCGGTACCTGGTCCGCCCTCACCCAACCGCATGCTGCAACTCGTCATAGGCAACAAAAATTACTCCTCGTGGTCGATGCGTTCGTGGGTCTTGCTGCGGCAAGCCGGCATTGAGTTCGAGGAAATTCAACTTAAGCTTTCCTACGACGTCAAAGTCATCGGAATCGAGCGCTATTCAGCGGCAGGGAAGGTTCCGGTCCTTCTCGTCGACGGCCGGGCCGTGTGGGACACCCTCGCGATCGCAGAGACTCTGGCGGAGTTATTCCCGCACAAACGCCTCTGGTCTGCAGCGCCTGGCACCCGCCAGGTAGCTCGTTCTGCCTGCGCGGAAATGCATTCAGGTTTCCACGCCCTGCGCAGCCACCTGCCGATGAACATCCGCGCCGCCTTGCCTGGCCGTGGTATGAACCCGGAGGTACAGCGCGATTTCGATCGACTTGTCTGTTTGTGGCGAACCTGTCGGGCCATCAACGAGGAGCCGGGTGAATTGCTTTTCGGTCACTTCACGATTGCCGACGCGTTCTTCGCACCGATTGCCGCGCGCGTCGCCACCTACGCCGTGGCGTTACCCGAAGACGCAGCGCAGTACATCGCCGCGTTGCATAAACTTAAGGCGGTCCTTGACTGGCACGACCTGGCGCGCCTGGAAACCGAGTTTGTTGCCGGGGACGAGCCTTATGCGCGGACCTGAGCATGGAGTTCCGTAGTTCCCGCTATTTGGTTATGACGGATCCAGTCGCTGCTGCATCTCGCGAAACAAATCGCGATCATCGATCACCCGCTTGGCCTTGAAGTCGGTGCGTGGAAAGGTCCCGGGAGGGACTATTTCGACTTTCGCGCGAAGCCCCAACATTTTCTGTAAGGACTTGGTTGCCTCACGTGCCAACGCCGGCTCGTGCACCGACGCGGCCTCGATTCGCACTAACAGTTCATCCATTGTGCCGTCGCGCGAAACGACAATTCGGTGTTCCCCGCCATAGCCCGCTAGCTGGTTCATGACGGCGTCAATCTCGCTTGGATAAACATTTTCGCCGCGGATCGTGAACATGTCGTCGATCCGACCGAACACGCCGTGCGGCAGGCGCGGATAAGTCCGGCCGCACCTAGTAGGCTCGTGATCCCAAAGGCTAAGATCTCCCGACAGCAACCTAATCATCGGCTGTGATGTCCGTTCGAGATGGGTGTACACCGGTGTGCCGCGCTGACCGTAGGGTACGCGATGAAAAGTGTTGGAGTCGCATATCTCGGTGTACACGATGTCCTGCCAGCACAGCATGCCGCTTTCGTCGGTGCCTGCTAGGTGCATGAACGGCGTCATTTCCGCCATTGATCCACAGTCAATAACACGCGCACCGAATTCGCGGATGATTCGCTCCCGCACACTTGGCACCGAAGCGCCGGGCTCGCCCGAGAAGAACATCGCCTTTAACCCAAATTCCTGTGGCTCGTAACCTTCCTCGCGCGCGACTTCGGCGAGGTGCAATGCGAAGGAGGGCGTGCCGTAGAACGCGTTGGGTTTCATTTGGTCCAGCCACATCGCCGCGCGTGCAGTCATCCCAGGGGCACCCGCGCCAAACGGGAAACACTGCGCGCGCAAGCGCTCGGCACCCACCAAGGATCCCCACGAGCCCAGATACAGACTGAAAATCGCGGCGATGAAAATCCGATCGCCCGGCCTAATCCCCATTCCCCACAGAACGCGGGCGTGCGCGTTGGCGATCGCGTCCCAGTCGCCGCGTCCGATTGCAAACGCGGTCGGTCGTCCTGTGGTGCCGGATGTCCCGTGAATACGGTGAATTTCGTGTTCCGGCACGCATAAATAATCCCCGAACGGCGGCACTCGCGCCTGTGCTTCGCGTAAGTCCGCTTTCGTGATCACCGGGACTTTCGCCTCGAAGTCTTCAAGGCTGCGCAATGCGTCGGGATGAAACCCCGCGTCATCCCACTTGCGTCGATAAAATGGAGAATGCGCCCAGGCGTAACGGGTGATTTCCTGTAGGCGGGTGAGGACCGCCGCTTCGCGATCGGGCGCTGGCATCGTTTCCCGCCGAGGGAACCAGTAGCGCGCGGTGGGGGACGGTAAATAATCGTCGTAGCGGGCCGGGAACGACCAGGCTTCCATGGATTTAATCATCCGACATTGCTACCAAGAGGTCATTCTCTTCTTTCAGATCCTTGGTACCGAGACCTTCCGCGAACCTGGTGTAGGCCGGTGTGAGAAGGGCACGCGCTTCGTGCGTGCTCCCTTGGGCATGCATCAATTTCGCTAGACTCAGCGAGGTCCGCAATTCCCACAGCTTCGCGCCCTGCGCGCGCCACATCAAGAGAGCGCTGAAAGCAAGGAATCGCGAGATCTGCCGCGGATATTCCATGTTCCCCCAGCAGAAACTCGCCCTTGAGTCGATGGAGTTCAGCCTCGAACCAACGCTCGCCGACGGCTTCCGTTTGCTCGAAGGCCTCATTCAAATAACGTGCAGCGTTCGCCCAGTTACTCAACTTTGCCCCGGCTAGCGCCATGGCCCCGAAATGCAGTGATCGATTAAAGCGATGGCCCGTAAGCTTTGCCACCGAGAAATACCGCTCCATCATCTCGATGCCCTCGTGCACCTCGCCTGCTTCGATTAATGCCACTCCACAGTCGGCTCTGCTGTAGTTACTCCACATCGCGAACTCATGCTGATTCGCAAGCGCCATACCGCGCCGTGCGGCGTCGAGTGCAAGGATCGGCTCACGCCGCAAGGCGTGTACGAGGGAAAGCCACGACAACATCAGCGAGACCCCGTGAAAATTCTTCAACGACTCAGCATGGTCGATGGCCGTTTGGACTAACTCCAACGCGCGATCTGGTTCCCCCGTCAGCACTTTCGCATACCCCAGCCAGGCTAAAGACACCGCTTTAAGATCCGAGCCGTAAGCCGCCGCCGACTCGCGATCGAGCGTGGAATCATAGTGAACAAGCACCTGCTCTAAGTGTTCTACCGCTGGGTTGAGATCACCGCGTTGAACTAATGATGCGCCGATTGTTCGATTCGCTAGCACGAGCAAGTCGCGCCGCTTGATCCGCTGGGCGCGGCGCAGCGCGTCTTGTGCAGCGGCAGCGGACTGCAGAGCGTCGCCGCGCACGAGGTGGAACAGATAGATCCCGAAAAGCGCCGACACGCTCTCCTCGACGTCATCGCCGAGTTGGCCACACAGCTCGTACGCCAGATCGTAAGCCGCACCAGTCTCAGCGGCGGACATCCCCTTGGTTACAAGGAAAATCCCGGCGCGTAATAACTGGATTTGAAGGGCCAGACGCGAACGGGCATCACCGACAGACAAATTCTCCTGTAGCGCGGCCGCGGCATCCAGGTGCGCAATCGCTTCACGATGGGCCGATCGGTTGGCGCTGCGTTTGGCGGCTTTGAGCCAATAAGCGATCGCAGGCTCCGCAAGTCCGGCACCCGCATAGTGGTGCGCCAGTAATTCAGGTTCCGTCGCGGTAAGCGATGAAAATTTCTCCTCGATGACATGTGCAATTTTCGCATGGAGTTCGAGACGGCGCGCCTTGAGGAGAGAATCGTAGGCAGCGTCCTGCACCAGTGCGTGTTTAAACGTGTAGTGAGCTGCGGGGGGAACGCCTCTGCGAAACGCGAGGCCCGATCCGGTAAGTTGGACCAGCACCTTATCCAGATCCGTCGGACTGTGTGGGGCCACGGCTTGAAGAAGTTCGTGGCTGAAAGTTCTGCCGAGCACTGCGCCAATCTGGGCGATTTCCTTGACCGGTAACGAGCGATCCAAACTTGCCATAAGTAAATCGCGCAAACTTGTTGGCAGGTTCAAGGTAGTCACGGCACCCGCGAATTCGTAGCGATCGCCCAGGGCTTTTAGTTCTGGTGCCCGGAGCACCGAGCGGGTGAGTTCCTCGACGAACAGCGGCACGCCGTCGGTTTTCGTCAAAATTTGCTCGAACAAGTTCGCGGAGAGCGCCTTGCCGCCGGTTACCGCGTTGACGAGATCGCCGCTTTCGCTGCGCGTAAGTTTTTCCAATGTCAAAGCGGTGACGTGGCTCTGGTCGCGCCAACGCGATCCGAACTCCGGGCGGTGGGTGATCACGAGTAGCAACGGCACGGCTTTGATCTACTCGACTAGCAAGTCCAGCACTTCGAGGCTGGTGGGATCCGCCCAATGCGCGTCTTCGAACAGCATCACGCTAGGCATTCGGCGTGCAGCCGCCTCGGTGAGGTCGGCTAGCACCCGCAAGGTCTCCTGCTTGAATCGCTGCGGCGCAATGCTCACCGCGCCATAACGTTCGATCGGGAGCGACAGCATCGCGGCGATGAACCGCGCGTCCGCGCGTGGACACCCAAGGTGTTCGACCATCAGGGCTTCGAGTTTGTCGAGCTTGGAAGCCGCTAACTCGTCGGGAGAAAATTTAAGCGCATGCTCGAAGTTGTTGATACTCGGGTAAAACGCGCTCTGGGCGTGATAAGGCGAGCATTGGAAGCGCAGCGACTGCGCACCCTGAGCTTCCACTCGTTCGCGTAGCGCACTCAGGATCCGGCTTTTGCCGATGCCGGGCTCGCCGCCTAGGAGGACAATCTGCCCCCGACCCTGCTGCGCCAGTTGCCAGCGCGCCAGTAGCTGAGCAATCTCCAGTTCGCGGGCGACCAGAGGCGCGAGCCGCCCTTGGGTCGCCGCTTCGAAGCGACTTTCAGCAGCACTAATTCCCATGACCCGCCAGACCTGCACCGGCTGGGCGACCCCTTTCAAACACTGCGTCCCGAGATCGGCGTAGGTAAATTCCCCACCGGCGAGTCGAGCTGTTAGTTCGCTCACGGCCACCGAGTCGGGTGCCGCGACTCCCTGCAAACGCGCGGCAAGATTCGGTACGTCCCCGAGAGCCAATTGCTCTCGTTGGGCACCGTCACCGATGGGACCGACCACTACAACACCTGTATGGATGCCGATACGCGCGCTGAGCGGCACCGTTTGTCCAGCGCGTGGCGTGCGATTCAACTCGTCTAAGGCCGCTAAAATATCCAGACTCGCGCGGATTGCCCGCGCGGGATCTTCCTCGTGTGCACGTGGATAGCCGAAGTAAATCAACAAACCATCGCCGAGATGTTGCGCTATGTAGCCACCGTAGCGCGCGACTGCCTGGGCCGCGACTTTTTGATAGGCCTGAAGCGCGGTTCGCAGATCTTCAGGATCGAGTTGCTCGGACAACTGCATTGAGCCAACCAGATCGCAGAACACCACCGTGATCTGACGTCGCTCGGCGTCGTCCGGCGGGCGCGCGGTGGGTTCGGCGGGTGCCAAATCGGCAAGTGAACAGCCGCACTGGGCACAGAAACGCGCGGTAACCGAGTACTCGGCTCCGCATCCCGGACACCTGGGCACCACCCGCGTGCCGCAGGCTTCACAGAAGCCGGCTTCAGGCTCGTTATCGTGATGACACGCAGCACATTGCATCGGATCATCTTAGATGAAACGGAGTCTGAGAAACTTTCCGTGTTTAGGAATTCCTTTGCTACAACCCTTGGACGTAAGCAGCAACATCCTGCACCGCCTGCACGTTTAGCGGACTCGGCGTGAGTTTCGGCATCTTGGCTGAGGGGTTTTCAATCCACTGCACCGTCGCCGCGAAGTCCATGCGTTGCGCGAGCCCGGTCAGCCCCGGTCCGATCCCGCCTTCGGCCTTGCCGCCGTGGCAGGCCGCACACACCTTGCTGAAAGTTACGGCCCCGAGTGCCGGATCCGGCAGGTGACTGCTCACGGACTCCACCGCAGCGGGTGCGGTGCCGGTGCCACCGAGCCCGTAAATCACCAAAGTCGGACTGCCGACCACGCCGAAGGTAATGCGCGACACGTTGCCGGAGGTGAGAGCGACGTATTGTTTACCCTCGCGCAGGTAGGTGATGACGCCGCCGGCCACCGCGCCGCCCGTCTGTGCGGTGTACACCGGTTTACCATTGGCGCTGTCGAGGACGAAAAAATTGCCCTTCATGTCACCGGCGAAAATCACCCCGCCCGCGGTTGGCGTGATCCCGGAGACCTGGGGACCGGCGGTCTCATACTTCCAACGTTCAGCGCCTGTATCGGCATCAACGGCAACCACCCAGCCGCGACTTTGTTCGTGAAACTTGAAGCTGCCGCCAAAGTTGAACGAGCCAGGTTTATATTCAAACTTCTCATCCACAGTGATGGTCGCGCACCAGTCCACGCTGCCGACAACCACGGCCTGGTTAGCTTTATCAAAGGCCGGGCCGTTCCATTCGAACCCCGCCGAGGATCCCGGGGCAGACGTCGACTGACTTGGTATTCGGCACTGGCTTGGCTTCGGTGATCGTCGTGACCGGGGTTTTGAACACGCGCTTATAGGTTTCGCGATTCACTCCGTACAGGTAACCATCCTTGCCGCCGAATGCGACCATTCGCTCCCCCTTACTGTTGAAATACAGCATTGGTGCCGCGCCCAAATCGAGATCCTTGCCGTCGTTCGAGAGCAGTTGGTGATACCACTTCAATTTTCCGGTGGCCGCGTCCAACACCACCATGCTGTTGGTAAAGAGATTCGCGCCGGGACGGTGGTCGGGCATGAAATCCGGCGCGGGATTACCAACCGACACAAACAATTCGCCGGCCGCCATATCCAACGTATACGTGGTCCACGTGCCGCCGCCGTAGCGCGCGGAGAGCGCATCCTTCCATGATTCGGCCCCCGGCTCATCACCCTGAGGGACTGTATAGAAGCGCCAGGCTTCACGCCCAGTCTCGGTATCGAACGCCATTACCCGTCCGCGGATCCCCCAATCACCACCGGCTGCACCGATAATCACTAGACCTTAGATACACCTGCGGTGCGGCGGCGAAGAATTCACCCTGCATCGGATCGCCGATTTGAAACTGCCACACGGTTTTGCCGGTGCCGAGATCGATCGCGAGCAGGCGACCGTCGGTGGTGCCGCGAAACAGCTTGCCGTTGGCATGCGCGACACCGCGATTCACCTGTAACGCCGACCCGCCTGGTTCCTCCGCCACATAGTGATGGCGCCAGCGCAATGCGCAATTTGTTGCATCGACCGCCAAGGTATCGCTCGCGGTCGTGAAGTAGAGAACACCGCCAAGCTGCAGAATACCGGTGTGAAACGCGCCCGCATCATCGACTTTGAGTCGACAGACTTCGCCGAGCTGCGCGGCATTGGTGGTGTTGATCTGGTTGAGTTCAACGTAGCGTTGACCGTTCACATTGCCGTTGTAACTGAGTCATTGCGTGTTACTCGGCGCGGCCTCCTGAGCGAACAGGGGGGTGAGCGCTGCGCACAGCGCTAGAGGGAGAAATTTCACATGCTTCATGGAGGTACTCACTTAGGACCCGGGCGAAAATACTCTTGTCACACCGCGGATGTTTCTGAGCGGTTGCTGCAAGGCGCGTTTCGCCGGGAATGGTGGGCTCATTGCCAAGAAACGCAACGCCTCAGTAACCGCTCGAAAGCAGTCGAATGTAAAGATTATTTCCGCCCGGGTCCTTAGCTGCTGGTGTAATCCGACCGGGTGGTAGCGAACGATCCATGTCCGAGGACAGGATCGACTGAGCGGATTACACCAGCAGCTAAGCGAGGTTGCAAATCCCGTGACATCGTTTGTTCCACTTCGCGGCTCGAGGTCGTGATAAACCCCGGCTCGTTACTAATTTAAGAATCGATCGCGCTACGGTGATAGCGACTGGCTTAGAACATCAAGCGAATCCCGTCCTCGTTTTCGCACGCCCTTACCTGCGCGACAAACAAAGTGTGATCGTGGACCTGGACTCGCTTCAGCTCGTCGCATTCGAACCAGGCGAGACAATTTTGCCCGGAGTCGCCCCTCGAATTCGCCGGATATTCCTGCACTTTGTACGGCGGTGGCAGCCGTTGGACGCGCTGGGAGTTCGAATCGGAAAGCGGGCGTCACGTCGCAGAGGTCAGCGGCCCGACCACGATCAACGACTCCGAGGCGATGTACAACTTGGTGTGCGTGCATCAGGGCATTGCTCTGATTCCGCGGTGGGTGATGGGCAACGCCATCGACCTTGCTCGAGTGCGGTGGCTGCTACAAGACTACTATCCGCTTGCCCAGCGGGTGAACGCGGTGTACCCGCGGACGCGTTTTCTCTCGCGGCGCCCGGAGCTTTATCAATTTTCTAGTCGACGAGCAGCGACCGACTTAGCGACCGGCCGCGGCGGTTTGATAACGTTGCGGAATATCAAACTTGAATATCCGCGCCGCGTTTAAGCCGAGCACTTTAGCCCGCTCGCCATCACTCAAGCCCCCCATCGTGCGTTCGATCGCGGCGGCCGAATGTGGCCAGGTTCCCTCGTGGTGAGGGAAATCATTCGCCCACAGAAAATTGTCTTCGAGACCAAAGCTGCGCATCAGTTCAAGGCCCGGGCGGTCATCACCAAAACTGGCGAAGCCATTCGCCCGAAAATACTCGCTCGGTAGGTGCTTGAGCTTGGGCCGCACCCACATGTGATGTTTGTGATAAGCCTCGTCCATCGCGGCGAGTGCCCAGGGCACCCAGCCGATCCCGGCCTCGATGCTGCCGAAGCGCAGAGTCGGAAAACGCTCGATCACGCCGGAAGCGCAAAGGTTGATTAACGGCTCCATGGTCGGGGCCAGCGAATGCACGGCGTAGTTGATCACCGCGCCCCCATTGCCGCGCGCGGTCCGCGGATCACGGCCGGTCGAAACGTGGAAAGTGATCGGTAAATCGACCTCCACAATCACCGCCCACAAGGCATCGAACTGCGGCAGGTTGTAGTTCGGATCTTCGTGATCGGGCGCGCCCCACAGCGGCTTGCAGGGTAACGCAAGCCCTTTGAAGCCACGTTTCGCGGCACGTTTGACTTCGGCGATCGCGCCGTCAACATCCCCGGTCGCGATACAGGCCATCGGTGCCAGGCGCTCGTTGTAGGCCGCGAAGGTTTCCCACACCCAGTCGTTGTAGGCACGGCACATGGCCTGCGCGAACTCACGATCGCGGGTGGCCCAGATCGTCAACCCCTTGTTCGGAAATAACACTTCACAATCAACCCCGTCGCGGGCCAGTGCCGCCAAGCGCTCCTCCGGCGTTTGGCCGGAACGGCTGCGTTCCAGATCTTCACCCGTGAGATCAACATTCATCAGCCTCATCGGGCGAAAACCTTCGCTCTTCTGCAACTTCGCGCCATCACCGCCGAGGACAATGCCGGGCAGACGCTCGCGATACTTAGCGTCCATCCGTGCCAGGAGGAAATCGTCCGGCTCCTGCACATGGCAATCCGCCGAGACGATGAAGTATTTATTTTCCGCGTTTGGTCGCGGTGAGCGTGGCCAGCTGGCGCTACCAGGAGTTTGCGCGCGCCACTGGTTATTCGGATCGGGTGAATCAGTCTTGGGCTGCATGCAGGTGAGCTACCGTTTGTCTACGGCCCAGTGTAGCCGAGCACAACACATCAAACATTAGGCGTGTGGCGCATCGACAGAAAGTCCCCTTCAATCCCTTGGTGATTTCCTCATTTACTTTGCTTGTTAATCAACTCACAAAATTCGGGACACCCTTAAATATCCGAGAACAAATCAGCCGTTCGAACTCGGGCTACTTTCTGTTTTGCTTACATCCCTAATAGATTCTGGATAAAGGGTGAGGTTTGTTCGTAAGCAACGCCTTCGTTTCGCAATTGCTGCAACAACGCGAGACCCTGCGCATCGACGAAGTCCACCCCGGAAAGGTTGAGTAGAAACTGCCCTGGGGCCATGCGCGCGGTTCGGAGAGCGGCTTTCAATTCTTCGACCCAAGGCCCAATGAGACGACCTTCCAAGACGAGTTTTGTCGCAGACTGGAAACAGGCTGTCGTAATCCGGAGCATGCTAGCGCTTCCGCTAATCGCCCAAGGCGAGCTACTGCTCACGCGGCAAATCCCGGACCATCTCCCGAGGAAACGAGAGATCTGCTGTTTCATCAATGGATCCGGACCCGGGGGGGCGCTAGGTGCAAAGACTATCCGCGAGTATTCATGGTAACTACTGTGGGCGGTGGCGGGCGGCCGCTATATCCAGGATTTTCATCCGATAGCGCAAGGTACTCGGCCGCAGTTCGAGAATCTTCGCCGCGCCACGGGGGCCTTCGATCACCCATTTTGTCTGCTCAAGTACCGCCAGGATGTGCTGCCGTTCGACGGCTTCGAGGCTGTTTGGATCGGGCTCGCTGGTGGATCTCGCGGCACCCGATGCCGCAGACACCAACCCCGGCAGCATTTCTGGATCGATCTCCAACAGCGGCCCGTCACTCAAGATGACAGCCCGTTCAATCACATTCTCAAGCTCGCGGATATTTCCCGGCCAGCGATAGTCACATAGGCGTTGTAGCGATATCGCGCCAACCTCGGTTATTCGCTTACCGATTTTTTTCGAGAATTTCCCCAGCATGAAATGTACGAGGAGCGGGACGTCATCGATCCGATCGCGCAGCGGAGGGCTGATCACCGGAAACACGTTCAAGCGATAGAACAGATCTTCGCGAAAGGTTTTTTCCTTGACGGCCTGCAGCAGATCGCAGTTGGTCGCCGCAATTACTCGGACATCGAGCTTGATCGGGGAGGTCCCGCCAACGCGATCTATTTCTCGTTCCTGTAATACCCGTAATAGCTTGACCTGGACCTCCGGCGGAACTTCACCGATTTCGTCGAGAAAAATCGTCCCCCCATCGGCCAGTTCGAAACGTCCGATCCGCTTCGCAATCGCGCCGGTAAAAGCACCTTTCTCGTGACCGAATAATTCGCTTTCGACAAGCCCGGCGGGTAGCGCCGCGCAATTGACCTTGATCAGCGGTTTGTCGCGCCGGTCACTCGCCGAATGGATGGCCCGTGCGAGCAACTCCTTGCCGGTACCCGTCTCGCCACGAATGAGCACAGAAGCGTCGGTAACAGCCACCCGTTCAACGTTTTTTAACACGGCCTGGATCGCCGGACTGCGGTCGACGATTTCCTCGAAGTTATGGGTGCTTTTTATTTCCTCACGCAAATGCAGGTTTTGCGCTTCAAGCTTTGCTTGCGAGCGCTCCATCAAGATCCGCTCGGTGACATCGATGAACATCGTACGGGTGTACTGCCCGCTGGGATCGGGACGCGACCACCACTGAACGAACACTGGCTTACCGTTATCCTTGCGACTCAGTTCGAGGACGACCCCACTGGTGTCGACGCCGCGCCCGATGGAAGCAAAAGCTTCTCGTACCCGACTTTGCGCTTCGGTCGACTTCGGCACCAATGATATCCCGACCATGCCGGGGATCTGTTCAGGCGTCAGACCCAAGATCCGAAGTGCCGCCCGATTAGCGCGAATAAACCGCGAATCGAGATCTTCATGCACATAAGCGATCGGCGCTTCATCGAACAGATCATGAAAGCGGGCTTCGCTTTCGCGCAGCAGCGCGCTTGCATTCAACCGATTCAATTCGGTCGCCGCGCGCGTGGCAAAGATTTGAAACGTGTAAAGCATCCGATCCGCAGCCGGCATGCCGCGCGAATCGAACACCGCCAAATGCCCCAGAATGCGACCGCCGCTATCACGCAGTGGAGCACCGAGATAGCTTTCGATTCCTACTTCGCGTGGATAGCGCTGGGACACGCCCAGGGGATAATGGCAAAAGGACCCTGCCGCGACTTCTTCGCACGGGCTACCGGCCAAGTCCCACTCATCACTCGCGACGATCTTGCCCATCGCGCAGAACGCGATCGCGCGGACCCGCGTAGGGAAATTGACAAACTCCGCGACGAAAGCGTTTTCAACGTCGAGCGCGCGCGGAAAAATTCCTCACCGGTCGCCTGCGCGGTGCCTTCCACCAAGGCGCGCAACATCTCGGTTTTTGCTCTCGCGACCGTCGACGAGGTCTCTATCCCTGGTGCGAACATTGGATCCGGTTTATCGGCTTCGTGCATGAAGTGATCCTTGGGCGATTAGCTGAGTGCCTAATTCAAGGTGTAGCGCAAAACTTACCAGCCTCTACGTAGCTGTGATAAAGCATATCCAGAGCCGGTAGTCGCGAGTACGACTATCAAACCGTCTTGACCAAGCTCCCAGCCTTCGCCTCACCACCGCCGTAGAAACCGTTCAATAACCGCAATTGCTGTTCCGGGTAGTCGCTCAGCGGCGTGCTTTGCGCCAGGTCGCGCAAGCCGCCCGCCGGTGCCTTCACCACGTGCAGGGTCCACGGTTGCACCGCTTTTCGATCGGCTGCCGTCAGCGCGCGAAAAGATCCTTCGGCGGCACATAAACCGGACCGCGCATTGGTTAAGGCCTGGGGACTCTTCGAGGCATAGGCCAAAGCATAATGCAGGTTCTTCGGACCCGTAACGATCGCCGTTTCGATATTTTGCGTGCGGCCCTGTTCGTCGGTTCGAACGCCGATGAAATGCGTCGCTGCCAGTCCACTTAAGGCATAACGCTGGACCTGATCTTGGTCCGGCTGAAACAAGTTTCGGATAATTTCCTCGTGAGTGCCGCCAGCGTTCGGCGGGACCGCTTTCAACAACAGGCCGGCATCCGCGTTCGCATCCAGCAACATTACCGCGTCCGGTGAATTTCGGATCTTCCACCCTTTCGGCGCGGTCAGCGCGATGCCGAGCCCGGTGTGGTAGAAATTGCGACCGCGGGTAAGGCCTTGTTCGCTGCTCTCACCGAAGGTCATGCCTTCGATTATTTTTAGATATCGCGCCTGGCCATCGTCGCTATAGTCACCCGTGTATTGCGTCGCGATCCGGGTGATCGATTGCAGGCGTTGTTCGTTGCTCGGATGTGATGATAACTAGTTGGTCTTGGGTGGGGCCTTGCGACCTTCGGCGCGCGCGACTTCCTCAGCGTAACGTTCCTGGTTTTTTAGCACTTGGATCACATCGACCATGTTGCTGGGGTTGTAATGATTGCGCGCGAGATATTCCGCACCAAGTTGATCGGCTTGCAATTCCTGATCGCGTCCGTAACTCGCGATATATCCCGCCGCCACACCCTGCGAAACTTGTCCCACCAGCCTACCGGCACCTGGCACTTAGGATTCAGCCAACATCCCAAGTACAGTAGCGGCGAGCACGCCAAGACCCGCGGTCTGTTGTCTGGTCGCACGTTGCGCGCTATGTCGCGCGGTGACATGACCAATCTCATGCCCGATGACTCCCGCAAGATCGGCCTCGCTATCCATGTATGCCATTAAGCCGAGGGTGACGTAGACATAGCCGCCAGGCAGCGCGAAGGCGTTGATTTCCGGGCTATCGAGTACGGTGAAATGCCAGGCGAGCTGGTTGCGATGAGACTGTGCGGCGAGGCGCTGACCGAGTTCGGTGATATAACCCTGTAATTGCGCATTGGGATAAACGCCGTACTCGCTTAAGACCTGCTGATGCGCCTTCTGGCCCTCGGCGATCTCGCTGGATTCATCCATGACGGTGCGCTCGGCCTGACCAGTCACTGGGTTGGTGACCGTTGTCGCGCAGCCGGTGAAGATCAAGGCGAAGTAGCAAAGGAGTAACGTTCGCATGGATTTCTCGATGGAGTTAGGAGTACGGACTTATTGCTCTGCCGCCGCGCGCACGGCATCTCTCAATTTACGCTCAGCCATCCGTAATTCCTGCTCGGCTTCCTGAAGACAGTACTGCTTATTTCGATCAGCCTGGCCACGACAACCTTCAACCCGCTTTTTATAAACTGAACGTACGGTTTGTAGCTTCGCGTCGGAAACGTTGCTTGGGGTCTGTGCGCGTTGAATCTTGACTCGATTCCGACCAAATTTGCTGGCCAGCGAATCATCCGCCGCGAAGCCTGGGTTTACTGCTCCCATCACCAGGGCTGTCAGCAAGAGGGAGTATTTGTTCATAACAGTCGCAGTCTCGATAAGATGCCTATAGTCTGCCACGACGAATCACGGTGAGGGGATTGTAATGCTCGAAATCATCTTGCTCTATGTCGGCGGTGTGTTATTGATCGATGGTGTTGGTGCGCTGGGCATGGCGGATTATTATCTGGTCACGACTGGTTTTCTGTTCACATTCACCTATCTCTATATAGCGCAATTTGCGGTTGGTTTGATTTGGACATGCGCGCGTTTGGCTGGTTTTGCCTATGTGTCGCGATCACCACACTCCCGTGTGCCTGGGTGGACTTTGGTGGCCCCGATGCCAGCTTCGGCTATTTCTGGTTGATTTGGGGTGCGCTGTGGTTCTTGTTCTATCTCGCTTATATGCCCAAACGGAATTTTGGCGTTTTCCTACCGGCAGCGACGATTGCCGTGGGCGTGCTGACTTGCTGAATCCCGGGCTTTCTGATTTTGATCGAGCGGCGGTGAGCACATACCGCAGCCTCCGTTACCGAGGAATAGCAGGGGCATTGCTTGGAGTTTTGCTGCTGGCCAGTACGTCGATCGCGAGCGCTACGACCTACCGTTGGCGGGACGCGGAAGGGGTTATGCACTTTGCCGATCGACCACCTCCCGGAGTTGAAGTCGAACCCGTCAAAGTGAATGCGCAGCCCTCGCCGCTAAGCCCAACGCAAGCTGGTCAGGCGATTCAAACTCTGCGCGCCCAGGAAGCGGCGCGTCAGCAAGACGAGGCCGCCGAAACCGCCGCGAGCGCTCCTGCACCAGCGCTCGCGGCAAAGCGCGAAAACTGCGCGCGCGCCGAATGGGCCCTTTCGGCGTTGGAGACTGCTCACCCGGTTTATCGTGACGAACAAGGAATGTATCGAATTAAACGCCCACCCGGTCAGGTCGATGCCTACACGGGGGAGCGAAGTTATTTAGATGACGCGAGCCGTGCGCGGGAAATTGGCGTGCAGCAAAAACTTATTCAAACCAACTGCGGTGCACAACCAACCGCAGAAGAAAAAGCTGTAACCGCTGAGCAGATTCTTACCGCGGAGCATTGTGAAGCCGCGGCCGCGGATCTTGAAACACTGCTAAGTAGCGGTGGGGATCGTAATCTCATCGATTCCAGGCAGGAATTTCTCGACGCGAACTGCGCACTTCCGTAGAGGCACTACTTAAATCCAAGGTTCTTACGGCGATTAAAGTCGTCGTCATTAGTGTGACCTTCGAATCTCGCATCGAGCGCGCGCTTGTTACGTCGAAATTGTTCTTCGGCCAGTTTTACGCAGTAGCGCTCGCGTTGGCAGTGAGATTTTTTGGAGTCGCGGGCTTTTTCGATGAGTTTTAAGCCGGCGGCGTATTGATTTTCAGGGGTCTCCGCGGTCGTTGCCTGGGTTCGTTTGTGGCCCCACTCCGCGTCTAATTCAGCATCCAAATCCGATTCCGCAACGCTCGCCTGGGTCGCTAGTAGCAGTAGCGCCAATAACAGTACTCGGGTCATAACTTTATCCATCTGTGCATTTTCGCCGCTGGCATTCTCGCAGATCTTGTGGGGTAGTTTCACATCCCACAGCCACTTTCCCCGATCCACCAAGCTTGGTGGCCACCACGAAAGGCCGCCGCTTTAACCGCTCGAAGCGGCGATTGATCCGTCTTGATATCACTCTTTTATTTCTACACTTCAGTGACTTGAAGGGAATTCAGAAGATTGGCACGGCGTTCGCTATGCACCCTTCAGCATTATTCGGGGGTTACCCCGGAGTGCACTACCCCAACCGTTGAAGGAGCACACCATGAAGATGAATACCTTAACCGCCAGCGCCGTTTCCGCATTAGTCGCGTTCGGCCTTGGCGCCGCACCGGCCATGGCCGAAGACAAACCCGAGAAATGCTACGGAATTGTGAAGGCAGCGAAGAACGATTGTCAGACCACCAATAACGCCTGCGCCAGCCATTCCGGTAGCGATAATCAAGGCGACGCTTGGATTTATTTACCCAAGGGCACCTGCGAAAAAATCGTCGGTGGTGGCTTGGCGGCGAAATAAATCGGGACGCGGACGGCTGTCATGACGAACACCGTTACAACCGATTCCCCCGGTTCGATTCCCGCCCGTACCGGTCTCGGTTTGCGCGCGCCGCATTATGCGGACGTGATCGACAGCTGTCCGCGGGTGGGCTTCTTCGAAGTTCACAGTGAAAATTTCTTCGGCGCGGGTGGCTATGCCTTGGAGGTACTCGACCAAGTACGGACAAACACGCCAATCAGCCTGCACGGTGTAGGTTTGTCGCTTGGCAGTACTGATCCTCTGAACAAAGTTCACCTTGCACAGCTTGCGGCGCTGGTCTCACGCGTCGAGCCCTTCATCGTGTCCGAGCATTTGAAGCTGGTCGTCGTTCGGCGGCGAGTACTTCAACGATTTGCTCCCATTACCCTACACCCCAGAGACGCTGAACCATGTCAGCGCGCGGATCGACCGCGTCCAAAACCGACTGGGTCGTCAGATCGCAATTGAAAATTTATCGAGCTATCTGGAATTCGCGACTTCGACGATCCCCGAATGGGATTTTCTCGCCGAGCTCGCGCGGCGTAGCGGCTGCGCGATATTGCTTGATGTGAACAACGTCTATGTCGCCGCCACCAATCATGGCTTCGACCCGCTGCGCTATATCAACGCGATGCCACGCGATCGGATCGCTGAAATCCATCTCGCCGGCCATACGCGGCGTGAGATCGGTGGCGTTCCTTTATTAATCGATACCCACGATCGCGCCGTCGCCGATCCAGTGTGGGAACTTTACGCCCACGCCGTGAATCGCTTCGGACCAGTTCCAACCTTAATCGAATGGGATGCCAATTTACCCCCGCTGCCGAGGCTCCTGCTCGAAGCCCGTCGCGCGGGCCGACGACCCTCCAGCGTTTAACGCGCAAGCGTTAAGCCAAGTGCCAGCGGCGCGCTATCTGGAACTCCGTTTCGTGCTGCATCCGGCGAGTCGGATCGTCCATTCCCGCTATCCGATCGTGGCAATCTGGCGCTTGCATCAAACGAACTCTAGTCAGGAGGTGGTCGATCTCGACGCCGGCGCGATCCGACTGCTCGTGATCCGACGCCATCAGGAAGTCGAACTCGAACCACTAAGCCACGGCAAGTATGCAATGTTGAGTGCGCTTGCCGCCGGCGATCCCCTCGCCGCAGCCGCCGAAGCGGCGTTCGCGGTCAATCCTGAATTCGATATCGCGCGCGGACTCCGCGATCACGTCGCGCGCCGCACGATCGTCGGTTTTTATTTCTAACCCGTCACGGAGATCCGCCATGAATACGTTAACTACTGTCTATCCGGAGTCCATGTTCCAACGCAGTGCCCGACTGTGGGCGTGGGCCTGCGAGCGCGCGAATGTGCTTAGTCCGCTTGGCGATCTTGCGTTGCGGCTATGGGTCGCGAACGAATTCTTTAAATCGGGCTTGACCAAGATCCAGTCGTGGGAAACCACCCTGCAACTATTTCAGTACGAAGTACCAAGTTCCCCTCCTCCCTCCGGCGCTGGCGGCTGTCATGGGCGCCGCGACGGAGCTTGGCATACCGGTGATCTCGTATCCGGCGTTGGAAGCGCCTGGGCTCGCGATGCATTACGCCTGGGGCGTGGTGTTGTTCGCACTTTTCGCGCACGGCCCAGGCCGACTCTCGATTGATCATTACCTTCGTCGAAGTTTCGAGCGCTAACAATGCGAAGTCTTTCCATGGCCGATCGGCTATCCCGAATGCAACCTGAGCGGCGCGTCTTCACTAGGAACCCGCGCCGTGCTGGCCAGTGCTTCTCGGTGTTCTCCGCGACCAAGAAATCCACCCGTATGAGCCGGTGGCTCCGCCAGATCAACGCTTGACAGGCCTAATCCCACCGCCTACCGTCGGCCTACTTCTGGTGATATGGACCGAGTTGATGCAACGAGTGAAGGGATTAATGTTGACGATTGTCGTGTCGTTGGTCTGGGCGAACGTCGCGGCAGAAGATACGTCAGATGAAGCCGCGCTCAACCGTCCATTGCCAACTCTCGCTACGCCGACTCCCGTGCCAGACGACACTACCGTTTTCAGTACTGAAGCATCGCCACCTCCGGCGTTTGATCCGAGCTATCAACCAGCAACGGCCGCGCCCGTGGATAGAGACCCATGAATAAAACATTTGTACTGTGTGTGTGTTGGTTATGTCTGGCCGGTGGCTGCGGAAGCGATCCCGATCCCAACGCCGCCCAGATGATCGACGTCACGCCAGGTAACGCGAAGAACATCGTCGATCAGACAGCCGTCAAAGTGGACACCGCCATCCAACAAAACAAGGAAGCACTAGACGCGGCGATCGACGCCCAAACTCGCTCAAGCGCGCAATAGCGCGTGGGCACGGCGGCAAATATCGCAGCCGCGGTACGCGAGCTACAGGCAGGCGAGGTGGTTGGGTTCCCAACTGAGACCGTCTACGGGCTGGGTGCCGATGCGACGAACCCTGCCGCGGTCGCCAACATTTTTGCACTCAAAGGCCGACCACCCGATCACCCGTTGATTGTGCACATCGCCAACGCTCAAGCACTGGCGTACTGGGCGGTGGACGTACCGGACAACGCCTATCGCCTAATCGAGGGATTTTGGCCGGGCCCGTTAACCTTGATCTTGAAGCGTGCGCCGCACGTGCTAGAGGCCATCACGGGAGGGCAGCAAACTGTTGGACTGCGATGTCCGGCACATCCGGTCGCAACCGTGCTACTGGAGGCTTGCGGCTTGGTTGGAATTCCCGGACTCGCCGCGCCCTCCGCGAATCGCTTTGGACACGTGAGCCCAACCACCGCCGCCCACGTTCGCGCCGAGTTTGGCCCCGCGCTTACACTCTTGGACGGCGGCGCGTGTACGGTCGGCATCGAATCGACGATCGTCGATTTAAGCACGGATCGGCCACGCATTCTGCGACCGGGGATGCTCGGAGAGGCCGCGATCGCCGCTGCGCTCCAGACTAATTTGAGCACGGCCGCCGACAACCTGCCGCGCGTCTCTGGATCTTTGGCCGCGCATTACGCGCCACGCACACCATTGGAAATGGTCGCGCCGGAGGAGCTTTCATCGCGAATCCAGGAATTGATCGCGAGCGGCTTACGGGTTGTCGCGATCTCGCGTACGGAGTCGTTACCGGCGAACGTCCTCACGATTCCTATGCCGGCAGCGGCAGCGGCCTATGCGCAGCGTCTCTATGCAAGCCTGCGCGACGCCGACTCGATAGAAGCCGATAGGATTGTGGTCGAGGCACCGCCACAGGATATTGCTTGGCGCGCGATTGACGATCGGTTGCAGCGCGCGGCGGTCGGTTCGGGTGACTGGGAATCAACTGCTCCTTGAACTATGCTGCGCCTACCCCCATATAGTGCAGCACGCCCCTGACCTACCGGATCACCAACCGATGAGCACCAATTCGAACCTCTATGCCGTCACTTCCGCCGACTTCGACAGTTTAGTTCTCAGCGCCTCCGAGCAGCGTTTAGTGTTGGTGGATTTCTGGGCTGCGTGGTGCGGCCCCTGCAAATCGATCGCGCCAATGTTGGAACAATTGGCGGAGCAACTCGCCGGTAAACTTGCGGTTGCGAAGATAGATTCCGATGCCGAGCCCGCGCTCGGCGCGCGCTATGGGATCCGCAGCCTGCCGACGTTGCTGTTATTCAAAAAAGGTGCGGTGGTTGACCAACTCATCGGAGCACACCCTATTCAGGCGTTGGCTGCGTTTGTCGCCAAACATCTTGAGCGAGATTCGGACCGTTGGCGACGCGAAGCCGCCGACAAGCGGATAGCGGGTGATCTCGCCGACGCGGTAGCGTTACTCGAAGCGGCGTTGGCGAGCGATCCCGAGAATTTCAAGATCCATCCCGAGCTTGCTGAAGTGCTGATCGATGTGGATGCCCTGGAGCGCGCGGCCGCGGTGTTGGAACTGCTCCCGTCGCGCGCAGTTAGTGACGCGTCCAAACGACAGCTGGCGCGTCTTAAGTTTGCACAACTCGTCGTTAACAGTCCGTCATTGGTCGAACTGCAGCGCGAAATTGAGAGTCACGGCGCATCATCGGTCTTGCGCTATCGGCTCGCGATCCGTCAAGTAATTGCTGGCGACTACGCGGCCGCCTTGGCGGGCTTGTTGGAAATTATCCGCACCGATCGCGCTTTTGAGGACGGTACGGCGCGCAAGGCGATCTTGGACATTTTTACGTTATTACCCGACGGCGATGCCCTAGTACGCGAGTATCGGACTCTATTGGCGCGCGCCTTGAATTAGCGCAACTGCTTTAGGGTGCGTCTCGGTCTATACTCCCGCCACCTGTCCGAGGTAGACCATGCCCTACCACCACACCATTGGTCACGAAACCTATCGTTTCGCCGATCTGAAAACCTTATTGGCGAAAGCTTCACCCACGCGCTCAGGTGATACCCTTGCCGGGATAGGGGCAGCGACCGCGGTCGAACGCATGGCGGCTAAATGGGCGTTAGCCGATTTGCCGCTGGAAACCCTCGTCGATAACCCGCTTATTCCCTACGAAACAGATGAAATCACCAGCCTGATCTGCGATCGGCACGATGCGACTGGTTTCGCGGAAATCTCGCACTTCACCGTTGGTGATTTCCGGAACTGGTTATTGAGCGAGTCCGCCGACGAAGCGACGCTCGCACGACTGGCGCCGGCGTTGATACCGGAAGTTGCGGCCGCGGTGTCAAAATTGATGCGCAACCAGGATTTAATCCTGGTTGCCCGCAAATGTCGGGTCATCACTCGCTTTCGCAACACGCTCGGGTTACCGGGACGCCTCGCGGTTCGACTGCAACCCAATCATCCGACCGACGATGCGAAAGGGATCGCGGCGTCGATTCTGGATGGTCTGCTCTATGGCGCGGGTGACGCGGTGATCGGGATCAATCCGGCCAGCGACAGCATGACCGTACTGCACGGCCTCTGGCGCATGCTGGATAACGTCATCCAGCGCTTCGCGGTCCCCACGCAAAGTTGCGTGCTTACCCACGTCACGAGCCAGATCCGGGCGATTGAGCAGGGTGCACCCATCGATCTGGTTTTTCAGTCGATCGCGGGCACCCAAGCCGCGAATGCGAGTTTTGGAGTGAACCTCGCGCTGCTGCGCGAAGCCCGTGACGCGGCACTTTCGCTCAAGCGCGGCACCGTAGGCGATAACGTAATGTATTTCGAGACCGGCCAGGGCAGTGCGCTATCGGCGAACGCTCATCACGGCGTCGATCAGCAAACCTTGGAAGCGCGTGCCTACGGCGTTGCCCGCGAATTCAAACCATTGTTGGTCAATACCGTCGTGGGCTTTATCGGTCCGGAATACCTCTACGATGGGAAACAGATCATTCGCGCCGGCCTTGAGGATCATTTCTGCGGCAAGCTGCTTGGCGTACCGTTGGGCTGCGACGCGTGCTACACCAATCACGCTGAAGCTGATCAGGATGACATGGATACCCTGTTGACCGTGCTTGCCGCGGCTGGGGTGACTTACATCATGGGGATTCCCGGCGCGGACGACATCATGCTGAATTACCAAAGTACTTCGTTTCACGATGCCTTGTACTTGCGCGAAACGTTTGGCCTTAAACATGCGCCGGAATTCGAGGGGTGGTTGACTCGCATGCGTTTACTGAATCAGGCCGGTAAATTGCAGGATTTAAGCGCGAGTGATTCCTTGGTGCATGCGTTAACCGATATGACTCACGCGGCATGACGGATCGCCAAATCTCCGAGGTGAAAGCGAATCCGTGGCGTGATCTGAAACAGTTCACCGCCGCGCGGATCGCAGTCGGACGGGTCGGCGCGAGTCTGCCGACCGACGAACTCCTGCGCTTCGGGCTCGCGCACGCGATGGCGCGCGACGCCGTGCATTTACCGCTGTCAGTTCCGAAGTTGGCGGCCGATCTTGCGCACTGCGGATTTGAGTCATGCGTCGTTGACAGCCGCGCACCGGATCGTGCGACCTATTTACTGCGGCCTGATCTCGGGCGAGAGCTGAACGCCGAGTCGTGCGCGGACATTGCGAAGCTTCGCTCGGGCTGCGATCTCGCCGTTGTCGTCGGCGATGGATTGTCGGCGATCGCGGTCCAACGTCATGCGCTGCCGCTGTTGCGGGCATTCTCAGCCTTCGCCAAACACGGGTGGAACCTTGCGCCGGTGATCATCGCGCGCCATGCGCGCGTCGCATTGGGCGACGCGATCGGCGAACTACTGAGGGCACGACTTGTAATCATGCTGATCGGTGAGCGCCCAGGTCTGAGTTCACCGGACAGTCTGGGTGCTTACCTCACCTACCTACCGCGCATCGGCCGCACCGACGCCGAGCGGAATTGCATCTCCAATATTCGTCCGGAAGGGCTGCCCTACGAAGCGGCCGCGCGCAAACTCCTCTGGCTTACTGAAGCCTCGTTACGCTTGGCGCTCACTGGCGTTGCGCTTAAAGACGAAAGCGATTTGACCTTGATCGAAGGCTGAAGGCGGGCTTGAACTACATAGCACCTTAGACCAGGGGAAAAGGCCGCGCATACGCGCGGCCGGGGGCTTAGTGAGCGCTTTCGGCCGTTTTGTGGCGGGCGCTCAACATAGTGATAATGGCGCGGTTCGATAGATACAGCCCCGCCATGCCCCGGCTCCCGTATTGCTCGCAGGCCGAGCGGATATTAGTCGCGTAGAGATAGGGGATCGCGCAGTAACCAACGTTAGGCGTCGGCGCCGCGTGGGCGATGCTGTCCAGTGCGATGGCAAGTAAGCCAATGGTGAGTTTCGATGTCATGGCAGATTCCTCTTGAGACAGTGATGATTCCTTAAGCAGTTAGCCGTTCAGTCTTCGACCCGTCCGTCTTTGCTGCGCTGCATGAAAGACTAATCCTCACTAGGTGCTTGAACAATCGCGATCGAATGGAAATACTGTTTCATATTAGTAAACAAAGATTCTTTTTCTGTGGACAAACTCGCCGCTATGCAGGCCTTCATCGCGGTCGCTGATTACGCCGGATTTACGGCCGCGGCCAAGAATGCCGAGAATCTCCGGTTATCCAAGGCGATGATCAGCAAACACGTACAGGCCTTGGAGAACGAACTCGGCACCCGCCTGTTCAACCGCAGTACCCGGCGGATCGCGCTGACCGAAGCCGGTAGCGCCTACCTCAAGGGGGCGCGTCAGATATTGAACGAACTCGGGGCTTTGGAGCAGCGAATCGCCGGTTTTGGCGCGAACCCGCAGGGCCTGTTGAAAGTCCTGGCTCCCACCTCTTTCGGTAGTTTTCAATTAGCGCCCGCGCTCGCCGAATACGCCGAGCTCTATCCCGATGTCCAGGTACAACTGACCTTGAGTGATCGCCCCCACGGGCCGCTTGAAGAAGGCGTCGATCTCGCGCTGCATGTCGGCAACCTACCGGACTCCTCGCTGGTCGCGCGTCAGGTAGCCGAGGTGCGACTGATCATCTGCGCCGCCCCGCATTACTTTGTTCGCCACGGAGAACCTAAGCAGCCCGCCGATTTAGCTGAGCATAATTGTCTGCGGTATTCACACGGCGCGCGTAAGGGCATGTGGCTATACCGGGAGCAAGGCGTTGATCACCAGATCCGCGTACAAGGCGATTTCGAGGCGAGCACCGGAGACGCGGTGCGCATGGCGGCGCTGACGGGCCACGGCGTGGCCCAGCTCCCGAGCTACATGGTGCGCGCCGATCTCGCGAGCGGGCAACTCCGTGCGACGTTAGAGGCCTACTCACCAGCGCCGATCCCGCTCTACGCGGTTTACGCTCACCGCGAACTCTCCGCGACGGTTAGAATTTTCGTGGAGTTTCTGGAACAACACTTTCATGCGCAGTCGTAGAATCGCCGCGAGCTTCGGGCTGTGACGCAGGCGGTTGCCAGCCGACCGTCAACATCATCACCGCAAAGCCCACGATGTAAGCAATCGCGACATGCCAACCGTGACGCAGCCACAGCCCGACCGATTTCGCTTCAGGGTACATGCTGGCAAGTGCGACGCCGGCGCTGGAGCCAAACCAGATCATCGATCCCCCAAAGCCCACTGCATAGGCGAGTACACCCCAGTCGTAGCCGCCTTGCTTGAGCGCAAGCGCGGTTAACGGAATGTTATCGAACGCCGCGGAGACGAAGCCCAGCCCCAGTGCGGTCTGCCAGGATGCGAGCGGCAGTTCTTCGACTGGCATCATGGAGGCGCACGTCACTAACGATAATAGAAAGATCGAACCCCAGGCGGTTTCCGGCATGATTTCCCAATCTGGTCGACGCAACCATAGCGTAGAGAGGATCGCGATCCACACCGCGGCCCCGATGAACGGAAAGCGATCCGCGTATTCGGCATGCAGGGCGTTGACGTAGATATTGGTCGCCATTGCCGCAACCAAAATTGTGGCGACGATGGCTAATCGAGGCCAGTCGACGTGTGCATTCGGCAACGCGTCTTTCAAGATTGGTGAATACAGTTGTTGTTGGATCGCCGCGGGGATCCCGAAAACGAACAGCGCGACCACCGCCGCTGAGTAGGCGTGAAAAACTTCGCTTGGCGATACGCCATGGATCCACATCATCGTCGTCGTGGTGTCGCCGACCACGCTGCCAGAGCCACCGGCATTCGAGGCGGCAACGATCGCGGCGAGGTAACCAATGTGCACTTTGCCGCGAAATAGTTGGTGCGCCATCGCGCCGCCGATCACGGCCGCCGCGATATTGTCGAGAAAGCTCGACAGCACAAAGATCATTACCAGCGCTAAGAACGCACCTTTCCAGCCATCCGGTAAATAATTTGAAAGAATAATGGGCACGTCGCTTTTTTCGAAATGACGCGCGAGCAGGGCGAAACCCATTAATAGGCAAAATAAGTTAGCTAGGGTGACCCACTCGTGTTGGAAATGCGCGAAGAGCCCGAACAATCCGGGCCCAGTGTTGAAGCCGGTGAAGGCTAATTTATAACCAGTAATGGTGACGAGACCGATTAAGCCGACGGCGAGTGTGTGACGTGGCAAAATCGCGACACCGAGCAAGGTTAACCCGAACAGGATGAATTCGGTTGGGATCCCAACCGTGGCAAGGTCGGCCGCAAAAGCGGCGGGCGCGATCACCGCGCCAATCATGCACATGGCCATCATCCAGCGCATCCGTGATGTGTTTGGTGCATCGAATTTGTCCGTCATCTCCACTCCCCTGTTTAGAAATTCCTACGCTTCGACAGAAGTATAACCGGCCGATCGGCGACGCGGTCCGACGCGTTGTCGGAACGCTCTGGTTTTTTCCGCGGCTGCGAACGAATACCATGGTGCTCGGGCCAAGGAAGGCCCTAAATCGCCCAAACCGTCGGACATTCCCATGCGTTTTTATTTGTCGCCGCGCCCGTTGCTCGGCTTGAGTGCCCTGCTGATGATGCTGGCCTGCAACCGGGCACCGCCACCAGCCGTCGATGCGACGCCACCACCAGTCAGTGTCGCCGCGGCAATCGAACGCGAAATCACCCTTACTGATGAGTTCCCGGGCCAGATCGAGGCGCTCGAAACTGTCGCGATCCAAGCACGGGTCAACGGCTACCTGCAATCGATTCATTTCAAGCCGGGTACTGAAATCAAGCGCGGTGATCTCTTGTTCGTCATTGATCCGCGCCCGTTTGCCGCCCGGCTCGTCGAGGTCGAGGCGACACTCGCCAACAGTCACGCGCAACTCGCGCTAGCCAAGGCTGAACTGAAACGCCAAACCGACATGCTTGAGACCCATGCCACCAGTGAGCGCGAATTCGAGGCGGCTACCGCCGCGGTGCAAAGTCTCGAAGCTGGCATTCGTGGCAACCAGGCAAGTATCGCAAGTGCGCGACTGGATCTCGAGTACACGCGGATCACCGCACCGATCGACGGCCGGGTGGGAAAGGACGAAGTCACAGTAGGCAATCTGGTACAAGGGGACTCGGGGTCGCCGGTGTTAACCACACTCGTCTCGGTCGACCCCGTCTACGTAAGCTTTGAAGCCGATGAGCATGCGTATCTGAAATACCTCAGCGGCACCCGCAGTGAGCGGTTGTCGGTGGAGGTGGGCCTCGCTGACGAAACTGACTTTCCGCATCAAGCAACTCTGGATTTCGTCGACAATCAACTCAGTACCACCAGCGGGACCGTGCGCTTGCGTGCCGTGATGATGAACCCCGATCGTCGCTTCACCCCTGGCTTGTTCGCGCGCGTCCGTTTGCATTCAGCGACGAAATCCGCGCCGGTCGTGTTAGTCGCCGAACGTGCGATTGGGACCGATCAAAGCAAGCGTTTTGTGTTGACGGTGGGCGTGGACAAAATCGCGAACTACCGAGAAGTTCGGATCGGCCGCCAGGTCGGGAATCTCCGCGTTATTGAGTCCGGCCTCGCGCTCGGTGAAGTCATCGTGGTTAGTGGTCTGCAACGCGTGCGTCCGGGCGCGCCCGTGACCCCCGAACTCGTACCGATGGACGCGGGTAAGGCGTTGGCTTCGCCCTGAGCCGCGCGCACACGAAATGAACATTTCGCGCGCGTTTATCGAGCGGCCCATCTTCGCGGGCGTCCTGTCGGCGCTGATCTTTTTAGCCGGGCTGATCGCGATCCCGTTCTTACCCGTTTCTGAATATCCGGACGTGGTACCGCCGTCGATCGTTGTCACCGCGACCTACCCCGGGGCTAATCCCAAAGTCATCGCCGAGACGGTTGCGGCGCCGCTGGAAGAGCAGATCAATGGTGTCGAAGGTATGTTGTATATGTCGTCGATGGCGACGACCGACGGGATTTTGCAGCTGACAGTGACGTTCAAGATCGGTGTCGATCCCGATCTCGCGGAAAGCCAGGTGCAGAACCGCGTGCAGCGCGCGTTACCGCGATTACCGCTCGAAGTCCGTCAATTCGGCGTGATCACCCAAAAGCAATCGCCGAACCTCACGATGGTGGTGCACCTGCGCTCGCCTGACGGTCGGTACGATGATCTCTATCTACGCAATTACGCGATCCTGAACCTTAAAGACAATTTGCGCCGCATCCCGGGCATGGGAAATGTGTGGGTATTCGGCGGCGGGGATTACGCGATGCGGGTGTGGTTGGATCCGAACAAGCTCGCGGCGCGCCACTTGACGGCCAGCGATGTCGTACGTTCGCTCCAGGAACAGAATCAACAAGTCGCCGCCGGCGTCATTGGTGCGCCACCGGCGCCAGCGGACGCCGAATTCCAATTGTCGCTGAATACTCAGGGTCGCCTCACCAGCGAAGCCGAGTTCGGCAATATCATCGTCGCGACCGCCGCGGACGGCGGCCTGTTGCGGCTGCGGGACGTGGCACGGATTGAACTCGGCGCCGGGGAATACGCGTTGCGCAGCCTCCTCGACAACAAACCCGCGGTTGCCATCGCGGTCTTTCAGGCCCCAGGTTCCAATGCCGTTGCGCTGTCAAACGCGGTCCGGCAGGCCATGGCGAGAGCCGCGCCGAGCTTCCCGGATGGCTTGGAGTACGACATCGTCTACGACCCACCGCGCTTCGTTGAGCAATCTATTCGAGAAGTCATTAAGACCTTGCTCGAAGCAATCGCGTTGGTCGTGGTGGTGGTGATCATCTTCCTGAAAACCTGGCGCGCCTCGGTCATTCCGCTCATCGCGGTACCGATCTCGATCGTCGGCACGTTCGGCGTGATGCTGCTCGCGGGGTTTTCGATCAATACCCTGACGTTGTTCGGGCTGGTGCTGTCGATCGGCATCGTGGTGGATGATGCGATTGTCGTGGTCGAAAACGTTGAACGGAACATTGAGTTAGGATTCGGCCCGGCCGCTGCTACTCGGCGGGCGATGGAAGAAGTCAGTGGCCCGATCATCGCCATCGCGCTGACGCTGTGCGCGGTGTTCGTGCCGATCGCGTTTATCAGCGGGCTGACGGGCCAGTTCTATCGCCAGTTTGCGTTGACGATCGCGATCTCGACCGTAATTTCGGCATTCAACTCGTTGACCTTGTCGCCCGCGCTCGCGGCGGTGCTACTGCGTCCGCACACCGCGCCGAAAGATCGCTTCACGCGGCTAATCGAAGCACTCTTCGGCTGGTTTTTTCGAGGTTTCGACGCCGTCTTTACCAGTGCGGGGCACGGCTACGTCAATGGCGTACGCCGCATCATGCGCATGAAGACAGTAATTTTTCTGGTCTATGTGGGCTTGCTCGCGTTAACCTTCTACGCCTTTTACCAGGTGCCGTCCGGCTTTATCCCCGGCCAGGATAAGCAGAGTCTAATCGGCTTTGTACAACTTCCCGATGCCGCGTCGCTTGATCGCACGGAACGCGTACTGCGCCAGATAACTGACATCGCTCACGCCACGCTTGGCGTGGCGAACGTCGTGGCGTTTCCGGGCTTATCGATTGCTGGCTTTACCAATTCAGCGAATGCCGGCGTGATATTCCTTAATCTGGATCCCTTTGCCCAACGCACGCGACCGGAGCTCTCGGGAGAAGCGCTGGCGCAGGCGTTGAACCAGAAGTTTGGGGCCATTCAAGACGCGTTAATCGCAGTCTTCCCGTCCCCCGCCGTGGATGGCTTGGGCACGATCGGTGGCTTCAAATTGCAACTGGAAGACCGGGCGGGCCTTGGCGACAACGCACTGTATGAAGCGTTGCAAGCAGTCATGCTGAAAGCCTGGCAGACCCCCGAAGTCGCGGGTATTTTTTCCAGCTTCCAAATTAATGTCCCACAACTTTTCGCGGACATTGACCGCGAAAAGGCCAAGCGCATGGGGATCGATCTCAACGATGTTTTCGCGACATTGCAGATCAACCTGGGTTCGTACTATGTCAACGACTTTAATCGCTTCGGCAAGACCTATCGGGTAGTGGTCCAGGCCGATTCGCAATATCGGGCGCGCGCCGAGCAGATAGAGACCTTGAAAACGCGCAACGCCGAAGGTGAGATGGTGCCGTTGGGTTCGGTGCTGACGGTCAAACCGAGCTTCGGCCCGGATCGCGCGATGCGTTACAACGCGTTTCCGGCGGCCGATATCAATGGCGCGCCGGGTCCGGGGTTCAGTTCGGGTCAGGCGCAAGCCGCGCTGGAAAAAATCATCAAGGACACCGTGCCGAACGGCATCGATTTCGAATGGACCGATCTGACCTATCAGGAAATCCTCGCGGGCAACACCGCGATCGTGGTGTTTCCGTTGTGCGGTTTGTTGGTATTCCTGGTGCTGGCGGCGCTGTACGAAAGCTTCAAGTTGCCGCTCGCAATTATTTTAATCGTTCCACTGTGTTTGCTGTTTGCGATCGGCGGGGTGTGGTCGATAGGTGGCGACCGTAATATCTTCACGCAAATTGCATTGTTTGTGTTGATGGGGCTTGCGTGTAAAAACGCGATCCTGTTGATCGAGTTTGCTCGCGAGTTTGAAATGCACCAGCCAATGGCGGGACCGGTGGTGGCCGTGCTGCAGGCGTGCCGCATGCGGCTGCGACCAATTCTAATGACCTCGATCGCGTTCATCATGGGCGTCGTACCCCTCGTCACCTCGAGCGGCGCGGGCGCTGAGATGCGGCACACGATGGGCGTGGCCGTATTATCCGGGATGGTCGGGGTGACGTTTTTCGGCCTGTTCCTTACACCGCTGTTTTACGTGTTACTCCACCGTATCCCCAAAGCCGGTAAGCAAACCACGGTAGCGCCGACCGAGGGTATGACGTGAAGCTTGCGCATTGGCTAGTGCTGTTGCCGTTGCTGTTCTGGGGATGTTCGCTCGCGCCACCACTGACACCGCCAACCGTGTCGATCCCGACGGCTTATAAGGAACTCTCGGCGGCGGTTGCTGGCGATTGGAGAATTGCGAATCCCGCGGACGGAGTTAGCCGCGGCGCATGGTGGGAGGTGTTTCGTGATCCGTTATTAAACGAGTTTGAAACAGTGGCCGCGCGCGAGAATCAGCACTTGCGAGCTGCACTCGCCCGCATCGAACAAAGCCGCGCTAGCGTGCGACTCGCGAAAGCAGCAGGCAAGCCGCGTCTGGATTTAGGGGTGAATGGCGCTCGCATCCAACCAAGCCGATCTACTCAGAATTCCGATAGCCAGGGTGGCGACCCTTATTCGCTGGTCGGTGCCCGCGTGCAGGCGAGTTATGAAGTCGATCTGTTCGGACGTGTGCGCGACAGCGTGCGCGCGGCGCGGGCGGATTTCGGTGCCGAGCAAGCGTTATTTGAATCGCTGCTGTTAAGCCTGCACGGTGATGTTGCGGAGACTTACTTCCTTTTGCGCGCGACTGATCAGGATCTCGTGGTGTTGCGCGCGACCGTCAAAATTCGCGAAGAAGCCCTCGGTCTCCTCAAAATCCAGTTTGACGCGGGTGGTATCAGTGAATTCGATCTCGCGCGCTTGACTGCTGATACCGAAACAACACGCTCGGAAGTGCTCGCCTTGGAGCGTAGCCGTGCCGAATACGAGCACGCACTCGCGGTGCTGCTGGGTCACACGCCCGCGGATTTTAGCGTCGCGCCGGTGCCCCAGCCAGGCACGCTACCGATCGTCCCGCAAGGCGTGCCGTCGACCCTGTTGGAACGTCGACCCGATATCGCCGCCGCGCAGCGCCGCATGATCGCGGCCAATGCTCGGATCGGTGTGGCGAATGCGGCGTTCTATCCCCTGTTGAATCTGACGGCCGATGTTGGCGTCGAATCGAGCAGCCTCGGCAATCTCTTCAAATGGGGCAGCCGGGTGTGGGCGCTGGGTCCGATCGCGGGCGTGTTGATGAGCCTGCCGATTTTCGACGGCGGGCGGAACGCGGCAAATCTCGCGCGCGCGGAAGCCGAACTCGATGCGGAGATCGCGAACTATCGACAAACCGTGTTAAGTGCCTTCGCCGAAGTCGAGGACGCTTTGGTGGGGCTGCGAACCCTGGCTGGACAACGCACCGCCACGACGGCCGCGGTGGTCGCGGCAACGCGCGCGGCTGAGATCGCCGATGCGCGCTTTGCCGCGGGCGCTACTGGTTATCTCGATGTGCTCGATGCGCGGCGAACCTTAGTCACGGTGAAACGGGCCGAGGCCCAAATCAACGGTGCTCGCGCGGTCGCGACGGTGCGCCTAATCCGCGCGTTGGGCGGTGGTTGGTAAGGCGAGCGACCGACAAGGCGTCCGCCGATATTTACAGATCGCGAGCTTTACCGGGTAAACCGTACCAAGGCGGTACCTGGGGTTAACACCGTTCCCTCCTCATCGACGATCGCGATCTCAAGACTGACGGTGTTAGCTTGTAGGTCGATCGCGCTGATCCGGCCAATCGACGTTAATCGCGCCCCGAGGTAGGCCGCGCGGCGGTTCGAGTACTCGAACTCGACCAGCTGTCCGTCTTCGCCCAGCCATTCCAGCACGGCTTGCGTTAACCAATCGCCTTGCAATGGACCATCCACCACAACTCCCGGGTGACCCTCAACTTCGGTCGTGTACCGCTCATCGTAATGAATCCGATGGGGATTCCAGATCGCGGCGTTGTATAGAAACAGCGAAACGTTGGTTGGCACGTAGATCCGTGTGGGGATCTCGTCGCCGAGATGAAGCTCAGAAATCCTAGGCATCGTTATCGCACAATCCGGGTTTGGATCTCGTCCATCACCGGCTCGCCGCGGGAGGTTTCGACGTGCAGGGCATAGACCACAAAGATCAACGGACCTGTCGCGCCTGCTTTGGTGTAAATATCGGATAGCCGCAGAGTTGTCATCAGCACATCGCCCGGTTTAATCGGGCGGTGATAAACCGTCTTGGTGCCACCGGCCATCACGCGTTTCAACGGCAGCTCGGGTTGCAGGCTGCGTCGAGCGAGTCCATCAGGACCAAGCTTATCGAGCGGGACGATTGGAAACAGCAAGCCATAGAGGAACATCGGCGGGGCTTCGTCGCCCCGCAGGTATTTTTCGATCCGTTGCTCGGTCGCGACCGCGTATTTCATGATATCGCGGCGGCTGACTTCGATCGGCGCTAGCGTTTCGCTGCGACCAATCCAGGCGCGAGTCTCGGGAGTGATTAGAGAGTCGGTACTCATTTACCGGAAGATAGGCGGCGACGCGGCGAAGTGCAATCCACGGTTGCATGCGACACCGGTCGCCCGCTAGGCTGCCTGTACTTGTGAGGAGCGGACATGGGCGCGCGGATTTTCATTGATGGGGAGGCAGGCACCACTGGTCTTCAGATCCGAGCACGGCTGGCGGCGCGACGCGATGTCACGGTGGTCAGCCTGGAGGAGGCTCGACGCAAGGACCTGGCGGCGCGCGCCGAATTGCTAAACGGGGTTGATCTGGTGGTGTTATGCCTGCCGGATGAGGCCGCGATCACGGCGGTTTCCCTGATCACCAATCCCAATGTGCGGGTGATCGACGCCAGCACCGCCCATCGCGTTGCTCCAGGCTGGACCTATGGTTTCCCTGAACTCGCCCCGGGACAGGCCGCACTGATCGCACGATCGAAGCGAGTTGCAAACCCTGGCTGCTATCCGACGGGTGCAATCGCTTTATTGCGGCCATTGATTGCGGGCGGCTTGGTGCCGGCGGATT
Organism: Gammaproteobacteria bacterium; assembly: GCA_009692265.1. Classification (GTDB taxonomy): domain Bacteria; phylum Pseudomonadota; class Gammaproteobacteria; genus CAIKBL01. Next base: position 3,414 of record SHZM01000016.1, on the reverse strand, counting down.
TCCCGCTTACGGTGAATGCGGTCTCGGGTTACTCCGGCGGCGGCAAGCACTTGATCGAGCAGTACCAAGATCCACACTCGACAGACCCGTTGACGGCACCGTTCTGGATCTATGGGTTGGGTCTCGACCATAAACATGTCGCCGAATTGCAGGTGCACGGGCTGCTTAAAGCCCGACCACTATTTGTGCCGAGCGTGGGGCGCTTTGCCCAGGGCATGCTTGTGCAAGTGCCGCTTCAACTATGGGCATTGCCGGGGAAACCGCGGGTGACGGACATTCACGCGGCGTTAGTCGACGCCTACCGTGGCCAGACGTTCGTCTCGGTCGCGAGCTTGCAGGAAAGTGCCGCTTGTGCTCGCCTCGAAGCGGAAACCTACAACGACACGAACGAAATGAAGCTGCACTGTTTCGGTAACGAGCAGCACGCCCAAGTGGTGCTTGTGGCGGTGCTCGACAATCTTGGCAAAGGTGCCTCGGGGGCCGTGGTTCAGAATTTGAACCTGATGTTGAATCTTGCAGAAAGTGGGGCGCCAAGCCTCGTTACTTGAGGCTTGGCGCCGAGGAGAGTTAAGGGCGCCTAATGGGTCGTGCCGAGGGCGAACTGCGAGAGATCGACGTTTTCGCCGACCATCAAGTCATCGCGATCGAGGAACTTCGGTTTCACATACCACACCATCAAGGGTAATGCCACCAGCGACAGGACCATGTTGATCAACATGATCGCGACCAGCAGCAGGCCCATGTCGGCCATGAACTTGAGGTCCGAGAGGAAGTACCACGGCAAGATCCCCATTAACATAATCGACGCCGTGAACAAGATCGCTTTGCCGGTGGTCACGAGTGAGGCGTGGATCGCGGCTTTCAAATTCTTATTTCGTGCGCCATATTCCTCGCAGATCCTGCTCAACAGATAAATTCCATAGTCGATACCGACCCCGACTCCCATCACCGCGACGATCGTCGCGTTAATATCGAAGCCAATACCGAGCGTGTACATCGACGCGCCGAGCATGAAATTCGAGATGTTCACCGGCACCAGCAAGATGAGCGAGGCGACGATCGATCGATAGGCGTAGGCCGCGATCACCATGACCGCGACGTTCACGAGTCCCAGGATGAACCAGTGGTAGCGCTTGACGACATTATTCATCGCCTGTTGTAACGCAATTACTCCGGATCCCAGTCGGATACGGAACGTCGGATGATCGTCGCCAGCGGCCTTCACCGCACGTCGGGCGCTGGCCAGCGCGGCATCCACGGTTTCCTGCTTATTGTCCTTGAACCAAACCGAGACCGTCGAATTCTGAAACTCAAAGTCCGAAATCGTCGCAAAGTTCATCGGGCTAGTCCCGAAAGTCGCGGCGAAGCCAGCATTCGCAACCGCCGTGTCGGTCGGATCCAGGTTCAGCCATTTGGGATTGCCGCCCGAGAACAACCGGAAGACCTCGCCCATGTAATCGCTGAAGGACAGAGTCGCGCGCGGTATTGACGTTGCATCTGACTCCATGATGCGTTGGATGGTTGTCGCCGCCGCTACCGTTTCCGGGGTGCGCGCAATTCGCCGTTCTGAACTACGCTCTTTAGCCTCCAATACGATTTCCAAGGTGTTCATGCCAGGGAAATGCGCATTCAGCGCGCGCACTGCGGTGTTGTATTCCGACTCGTACCACAAAAGATTACTGCCTTCGACCGGGTTACCGATTTTGATCAACGAATTGACATAGACCGATATCACCGTCAGCACCACGGTGACGAGCATCGTGACATTCGCCGCTTTGCCCACCGTGATTTTCGCGATACCGGCCAGCACTTTTTCTTCCAACAGATGAACACCGGATTCCTTTTCCTTGCCGCCGACGATCTCTTCCAGATTCTTAGGTGCTGGCAGGTAGGACAGCAGGATTGAGATCAAGAACACACCGGTCGGGATAATCCACAGCGCCCAGAATCCGCAGAACAGAGCGTGGTTCACCATGGTAGTAATCGGTGCCACCGCGATGAAGATGATGCCGAATACATCGGTCATGATGCCGAGAATCGACGGTGCCATCATGATCGCCATGGTGACTTCAGCCGCTTTTCGGCGATCCTTCAAGTGCATCAGGATTTCGTAGTAACGCTCGGTATATTGCACGCAGTGCGAAAACGAGCGTGCGACGAGCAGGAGTGGCACGATCATCAAGAGCGGCTCGATTGGACGTCCGAGCCAGCCGATGAAGCCGAAGCCCCATAACGCGGCGACAAAGGAGCACACAATTGGGGTCGTGACACCGGCAACATTGCGCATGTACAGCATCAGGGCGATGATCAACGCGCCGACGGTGACCCCAAAAATACTGTAGGTCTGCTTCTGTAATTTATACACCCACCCCGTGAGGGTCGGTTGTCCCGCCACGTAGACCTCATGGTCCGCGTCGCGCGCTTTTTCCACGAGATCCTGTACAAAGTTGAAGGCTTCGCCGTAATCGACCGAATCAAGAAACGCGATGTTGATTAAAGTCGCCGTTTCGTCCGGTGAGATATAAAACGTGCGTGCGTTTGGTGATTTCGACACCCGCTCTTTGAATTCTTCAACTTCCTCTGGCGTGGAAGGTGCGTTGTTATCCATCAGCGGTTGAAGATCGACCCCGTACGGCGTCGCTTCCGCGTAGCGCAGTTTCTCGGTCGTAATTGAGATCAAGGTGTCGTGATTGACCTTGGGCCCCAAGTCAAGGTCACGGGTCATCTGCCAGACTTTTTTCAAAGTATCGGGATGGTAGATATCGCCCTGCTTGCGCTTCACCATTACCGAAATCAGTAGTGGATTGCCGAAGTTGGGGTGATCGAAATACACCTTTACGAACGGATCATCCGTGGGCAGTAGATCCTTAAAAACCGTACGGATTTGGACATCCGGGATCCCGATGGAAAACCCTAGCGTGACGAAAATGAATACAATCCCTACGCTCCCCCGATGATCCATGATCCACTTAGCAAAACGAAATTTCATAGAACGCGAGCCTCCACAACAAATTTATTATTTAGGCGATGACCGAGCCAACGTGACAAAAGCTCGGTGCAATCCCACGCGATCGGCAATACAGAGCTATTACCGATGACGGAATTGAGTCTCAGGAACACGGAAGACCGTAGCACTGGATCCATCACCCGCGGTTTGCGGTCCACAATACGGACGCGCTTAAGGACCTAGGGTCTGGGCTAACTCCGTCGAACGCCGCTACCGTCTGGGCGGAGTGTACTGAACATTGCGAGAATATTCGATACGAAGCCTTGTCCAATGGGGTATGAGTCTGAAGGGGTAGCTGGGTTCGGTCATGATGCGAGGCATGGTGATCGATATGAACGACAAACAATTAGTGACGCCGGCCCAGTTGCAGGCGTTTTTGAATGGCACGGTGGCGGTGGATTTCGCGG
>SHZM01000082.1 GCA_009692265.1 Gammaproteobacteria bacterium | reverse complement strand
TTTGCAATGAGTGACAATGCGGCTGCCGAGCACCTTAACAAGGCCCGGGAAATTCTTTTTAAATCTATTCCTAATCGACCGAAAGCAGCCGCCTAAGCCCAGACTCAACTTCAACCCTTCAGACTCATACCTCGATTGGAATGTACTCGTGCCGTTGGGCACCACCTGCGCGCGAGGTTTCACCGTGTTCGCGTGTGCGGTGGCCCGTCAACGAGGTACGACGATATCCGGAGTCAGTAGTGGTAAAGGCTGGGTATATGGCCACCTAATCGACAGGCGCGTTCCATGCTAATCTCTAGTGGTTGTAATAAGTTAGGCGCTGATTATAATTCTGAATAGTAATGTCGGATTCAGGCTAGAATCTATGACGATTATCAACGGGCTGAGGCGCGCCAGACTACTGCTGCGCGGGATCGCCGGAGTCGCTCTCTTGCTCACGCCAGTCGCTGCGCTCGCGCAGCAGGTTCCCACGCCAGGCCAGGTTAAAGAACAACTCAAACCGCCCCGCACCTTGCCGTCGACGCCTTCCGCTCCACTGGTGCCACAGGCTCCCCAGCCGGCGACGAGTGGCGTCGTGCCGGGAGGCACCAAGGTCGTAGTCGCACGCTTTGATATTTCCGGCAACACCGCCTTCGCCAGCGACGAGCTGCAAGCTGTCGTCGCGTCCTATGTTGGCCGGCCACTCACGTTATTCGAAATTTACGACGCCGCGGATCAAATCACTCGTCACTATCGAACCCACGGTTACATCCTCGCGAGCGCAACGGTGCCGGTGCAAAAAATTGCGAGCGGAGCGGTTCGCCTTGAAGTGCTCGAAGGCAGACTCAGTGCGGTGACGGTAGAGGGGAATAAGCACCTGAGAGCGGATTTTGTAAATTGGCAGTTGGATAGCCTGAAGCAAGGCGCGGTGTTACAAAACGCGCCGATCGAGCACGAACTGCTCCTGCTCAATGACCTGCCGGGGTTGGAGGCGCGCGCGCTAATCAAACCAGGCGCGGAATTCGGCACCTCGGATCTCGTCGTGCAGACCGAAGAGAAAGTGCTCGAAGGTAACGTGCGAGTGAATAACTACGGCCGGGAATCGATTGGCGAATGGCGACTGGAGGGTGGGGCGGCACTCAATGGCTTGTTGGGCGTTGGTGATCGCTTCGAGTTTTCGGGCGCGCATGCCGAAGCGAACCTCCTGAACTACGCGCGAGCTGGTTACAGCATGCCGGTATCCCCCTGGGGCACCGTGGCGAGCGTTTTCTATTCAACTTACGACTACGAAGCGGATGCCAAGCAACTTGGCCTCCCAGAAGCTACCACCCGAATTGAAGGCGAGGGTGACAATTTCGGTGCTTCGTTACTTCACCCTTACTGGCGTACACGCACGATGAACCTCTACTTCGGGGTCGGCTACGACAGAACGGTGACCGAGCAACTGACCAATGTGCCGGACCAGAATTTAACCCTGGGCATTTTCAATGCGCTTTTTGACTACACGGCCCCGGACGGTAGCTACTCGAGCGCCGGGGCAACCTTCTCCACCAACTTCAACGGCATGGAGCGTGATCCGACTACCTTGCTGCTCGAGAACAACGCGGAGACCGTGAAGTTACAGCTTGATTTGAGCCATTACCGAACCTTACACAATAAACTTTCGATGCTGGCGCGTTTTACCGGAGTCGGTTCGGTCGATCCCCTGTCTGATCTTGATCAGTTCAGGCTCGGTGGTCAGGGCAGTGTGCGGGCGTACCCGTCGTCCGAATACTCCGGAGACAGCGGTTTTCTGTTCAGCTTCGAACTGATTCATCCATTACCGCTCATTACCGTGGCACCTACGGTCGTCAAAGGCTTCATCGACACTGGGCGGGTGTTTTGGAAGAACCATGAACTCCTGGGCGATACTCATGGAAGCAGCGCGAATCACGGCAGCCGCAGCCTGACCGGGATCGGCCTGGGGTTGCAGACTTCAGCCTACAAGCACTTTTTGTTTGACGTCTCACTGGCCCAGCCGTTAGGCGCGCATGAGGCTTCGGACAACGATCACGGTGTGCGGTTTTGGGCGAGCGTCTCGGCGAACTTTTAACAATTGTTATTGCATAGTCGTCGCCGAATTGGCGTATTTCACAGTGTTGGGATCCAGTGCTCGCTAGGATCGATTTCGGCTAGCACGCCGAAACAACCCGAATCTTGAGGAACAGGCCATGGGCATACGATTCGACACTTTTCTGCTTAGCCCGTTAGTGGCGGCAATCCGCACGGCGACCGGTCGCGCCACCGGCCTCGGCGGGGCGCTGCTGGCACTTCCCGGTTTGGCTTTCGCAGGGCCTTCAGGCGAACACATCGTCGCTGGCAACGTCGGGGTTGAGCGACCGAATTCTTCACACACCAAAATCACCCAGCACAGCGACCAAGCCATCGTCAATTGGCATTCGTTCTCGGTCGGCACGGCCGAATATGTTCAGTTCGTCCAGCCCGATGCGCAATCCGCGATTTTAAATCGCGTGGTCGGCGGCGGTGCGTCCGAAATTCTCGGTCGCATCGACGCGAACGGCCGCGTGTTCCTCGTGAACCCGCAAGGGGTGTACTTCGGGCGCGGGATGCAGGTGAATGCGGCCGGTTTTGCCGCGAGCGCACTCGATATCGATGACGCTGACTTCCTCGCTGGACGCTATGTGTTCGCGCAAGGCGGCACAGGCGAAGTCGTAAACGAAGGTGAAATCAACGCCGACCAATTTGTGGTCCTGATGGGTGAGCGTGTCGAGAATGAGGGGCTGATCCAAGCACGTCTGGGAACCGTGGTCCTCGCCTCGGGGAGCGCGACGACTTTGCAAATGGACGCCGACGGCTTAGTGAATTTCGCCGTTGACGAGGCAGCGGTGACCGCCGCAGCCGGGGTTACGAATGCCGGGCAAATTATCGCCGACGGTGGTCGGGTGGTGATGACGGCGAAAGTCGCCGACGGCTTGGTCGCAACCGCCTTGAATAACGAAGGCTTAATCCGCGCAAGCAGCCTCAGCGAAGCGAAAGGCGGAATTTTTCTGCTGGGGGTGGGCGGCGATGTCGTCAACAGTGGCACCTTGGATGTCGCGGGAGTGGCTGGAACGGCAGGTGGCACAGTTAGAGTTAAAAGCGATAACGACATTGATCACAACGGACAGGTTAATGCGGATGGCGCTGGTGGCGGATCGGGCGGTACCGTCAGATTCATCGCCGACGGGCGCTTGAACGTCCGCGAGGGCTCGACAGTCAGCGCACGAGGCGGCTCCGCCGATGGCCGTGGCGGCAAACTCGATCTAAGCGCCCGCAGTGGAATGACCTTGGAGGGCGAGATCACCTTGGGTGCAGGTGGGCAATTAGTGCTGGACCCGAGCAAGGTTCGACTGCTGGGTAACGGTAGCACGCCGAATCCGGTAAGCGGCAGCAGTGTTGAAGTCGGCGAAGGTTTCATCCAGGACATGCTCGACCAACACGCCCATTTCACCATCGTGGCTTCGGACGAGATTTACGCCACCGAAAAAATGACGATTACGTCCAGCGGCACTGGGGCTTTAGCTTTCAGCATTGGCACGCTTAACAATTCTGAGGGCGCTTCAAGTAATGGGAGTGCCTTCGCGGCCAGCGGCGGTGGGGACAGCTTCAGCTTTACCCCTGATTTGAACGGCAATCTTCACTTGGGCCTCGTCAACATTAATATCGCAGGCAACTTTGACGCAACCGCGGGGGGTAACACTGGCGACGTCGCTTTCGGCAACATTAGAGCGGGCGATATCGACATCACGGCAGGTTTCAACGGCGATGTCACGGTCGGCGCGTTGACCGTTATAAATAGCTCGGCGCGCATTCAAGTGGCGGCCGGCGAAACGCACGGCACGTTGACCGTGAAGGGCAATGTCAGAGCGGAGGGAACAACGGGTTCGGCGGGGGTTTTGCTCTTCGGCGAGACCTTGCGGATAAAGCAAGGCGTATCAGCAATAGCGGCACACACGACATTGAATGGATCTGGCGACGCGATGATAGAACTCGGTGGCAATAGCGACAGTATTCAGGTCGACGGACCAGTCGTCGCGAATTCTGGTTCGAACGGGCGTGCCATGGTGTACGTAAGGTCGAATAACACGGGCGGGGTAACTTTTCGAGATTCGATCAAGGCGCTTGGCGGCCGGGCGGCCGATGTGCGAATTATCAATTCGAATGGACCCGTCTCCCTCAGCGACGTGCTGGTGCAAGCGTCGAATGGCTCGCTCAATCAAAACATATTTGCCACAATTCAAGCTACAAGCGTGGTGACCAAGGGCACTTTACAAGTCATTAATGCTGGCAACACCGGTAACGCATCACTCAATATAGACGCTAAAAACGGTGCGAATTTCGGTGGCCCCATCGAAGTAAAAGCACCCGGTTCTGCCGAGATATTCGTGGACGCCGAGCAGGGCGCTATTGTATTCCACAAGCCAGCCAAGGCTATCGGTGATCCAAGCAGCAATATCGACCTTGCATTCGGCGGACCGGGCGCCGTACAGACGGTTGACGACGGAATTTTGATGGCACCGCGGATCGCAATTTTCGGTGGTAAACTGGGTATCGACGTGCGAACGCATTCTTCGCTGGTTTCGATGCGCTTTTTCGGTTCCAACGATAAACGCCTTGGCATCGACAATTCGACGTTTCACGGGCCGAGTGTGTTCAACGTTGTCCCCGCCAACGCTGCGGAGCAGTCGTTCGACGTGGTGGCGTTAAAAATGGGCGGCGACACGGCGATCAACGGTGCGCTCGCGGCTAACAGCATTTTTATTGACGCCGCTAGTGGCGACATCACCTTCAACGAAATTGTTAGTGCCAACCGGATGTTTTTCGACGTGGCGAACGGCAGTCTTGCGTTCAATCACGACGTGATAGTTGGCAGCGGAGCGTTGGCGGAAGAGTGGGGGGACGCCGTCGCGCTGGCAGCGTTGCAGAACGCGCCGAACTATGCCAACGGCAGCCCGATTGGTATTCCGATGCAAAATGGTTTGCCGACGTTGGCGCCGAATGCGGTATTCAGAGCGCAACATCACCTGAGTTTCGCGAACTCGCTCGAGTTTAACGATCCCGATACACCCTACGTCATTTTTATGACCGACGGTCACGTGGACCACGGCGATGTTTTCAATCCAAATCCGGAAGGTACTGGCGAAAGTATCGCGCAGTACACGAGCTATAGCCCGGATCGCGACATTCACGTTGAAGCCTTTCGAGCGGAGGAAATTCCGGCGGACCAGGAGTTCGCGAGTTTTTATAACGATGCGAACTTTCAGCGAGTCCAGGGCACTTCGATCATCGTCGGTAATGGTTTTCTCCCTACCGGACCGCATCTCGGAGAGCGGATTGTCGGATCCGAATTCGATTTAACCGAAGGTGGTGAGCATCCATTCCGCAACTTCGTGTGTATCGGCGCTGGAACCTGCACCGGCTTCGAAACCATTAAGGGCCACTTCGTAACGGAGATCGAGCTTTTCGCAAGTGGTGTTTTCGCAAGTGGTGTTTTCGAAGTAGCGACAGTTGATGAAGTGGAAGATAGCGATAAAGATTTGGACCTACTGGATTCGGACTCCGAGCAGGACGACGAGTTTCTTCAATCGACCGACAGCAGCGATGAGAATAAGGGCAAGGTATGCAGCAACTAACGGCGATGAAACACCAGCAGACAGCCGAATTCATCCGTAGAGCAACGTGGTCGATCATGATTTTCTGCTGCACGATGTTTGCGTCCACAGTATTCGCCGCAAACAAAGCCGGCGAAGTCGTCAAGGTAATTGGGCGGGTATCGGCGGCGACGACCGAAGGTGAGATTCGTGGACTCACCGACGGGAACCCTGTCAATTCAGGCGACACCGTAGTCACCAATATCAATAGCTTCGCGCGGATGAAGCTGACTGACGGTGGTTATATCGTGCTGCGGCCGAATACCCGCTTTCAGATCGCAGACTACAACTATGCCGAGAAGCCCGCCGAAAATCGCAGCGTGTTTAATTTACTTAAAGGCGGCTTCCGCGCGGTAACCGGCCTTATTGGCCTACGCAATCGCGCCGGCGTCGCCTACCGCACGGCGGTGGCGACGATCGGAATCCGCGGTACCGACTTGGAAGCCATCGATTGTACCGATGGCTGTCCAGACCTTGGCACGGATATCAACGCTGGGATGTACTTCAAGGTGCATGAAGGCGCGATCGACGTTAAAGACTACAAAGGTGGCGAGCTTAAACACTTCGAGGCTGGTGGCGGAGGTATTGCCGACCTCAACGGTAAGATCACTATCGACACTAAATTTGATTGGGCGAAGCACGGCTGCCCCGATTGTGGTTCCTGATCAAGCTCGCCTGTGCGCGTTATCGCGAACGGTTGTCCTAAGGGCATAACCTAAGAGCGCTCATAGAGTGGAGCTGCGGGCACCGGCTGGCTACCAGGCACTTGTTCTGCTCGATCGTACCAAGCATCGTGAGCGCGGCATTCGCGCAAACGCTGCGAGCTTCGCCGCCGAGCTTCACGTTATCTACCTCTCGGTCATTGAATTCGTGCCCGCCGCGCGACATTACCCGATCGTGTTTGCGACCGGCGAAAACAACAGCCTTGTCCCCTGCGCAGTCCTCGGCTTCGAGCCAGGACAAAATCTCATGGTGCAGAATGGCGCTTGGTCACCGGATCTCTACTGTCCGGCGTATGTGCGCCGCTACCCTTTCTGTACGGTGGAGCTCGATCACGCGGGACCGAAAACTGCTATCTGCGTCGATGAACGGGGCCTAGATCACACGCGGCCGTATCTTTTCGACGCCGAAGGTAACGAGACCCCGCGTTGGCGCGAGCTGCAACGTTTCGTCGAAGAGATGGAAGGTGCTAGGCGGCAAACCGAGGCGTTTACGCAGCAGTTGAACACGCTTGAGCTGCTGGAGCCCTTCGAGGCCGACGTCAATCCGTCCATCGGCAAGCGTCAACGCCTGATGGGGATGCAGCGAGTCAGCGAAGACCGCCTCAAAGCGTTGCCGGACGCGACAGTGAAAAGCCTGTTACTCAACGGTTACCTGGCGCGGATCTACGCGCATTTAACGTCGCTAGATAATTTTCATGCGTTGCTTCAGCGCGCGACCCGTGCGTGAGACTCCTCGAAAAAACAGCCACAGTGAGCTGCCGTTCACCTTCACCGCCAAGGATTGATCTAGAGCCATGGGCGTCGAAATAAAACTCACTGATCAAGAGCTTCCAGTGTCGCCGGTGTTCATTGATTTCTTGCACCATATCGTCGCCGAAATTCCGTTCGAAGGTGCGGTGTGGGGAGATCAGCTCTCCGAATCCCTGAGCCATGAACAGAGGCGAATACGCCAGAGTGCAACCGAGCACGCGCAGACGGTGTTGGCGGCGCCCGTGGGTCAGAAAGCGATCGCGCGGGCCTATGAATTGCTCGTGGCACTCATGACTGGTGATGTCGAGACAATTAAGGACATCCAGCTCAAGTTTCATTTCATCAATGTTATCGGTGTGCCGCGAAACGGTGGCTCGTATCTCACGAAGGAACTGTATCGCGCGCTCGGCTTCCACCCAGATCGTGTGCCCAATGTCATTGCGCACGACGGCTTCCCGGATGCCGGGCCGTTTCGTTTTGAGCGAGGGGTCAACAGCTGGATGACGACCTTGCAGACCATGGCCGAATTTCTCACGATGATTGAACTCTACTTTGGAAAGAACCGTCCGCACGGCGGCAAAATCGTCGTTCCCAAGAAATTGACCAAGGGCATCTATGCGGGCGGCTTCTTCCACCGCATTTTAGGGCGGTCGGTCGAGAATATTTTAACCGTGCGGCATCCGGTCACGTCTTGTATTTCAACTTATGAGAAGTCGGGTGGATTACCGTCAGACGGAAAATTCAGAGTGCGGGGCAATATCGAAGAATGGGTGCGGCGCGATCTCGGCTATACCGGGTGCGACGCGGATGAACTCGCGGAGATGGACTACTTCGATGCCTACCTGCGTTATTGGGAACACTATCACTACAACATCGCCACCACCGGCTTGAGCGCGAACCGCGAAATCACCGTAGTCGCCTACTGCAAAGAGCGCATGGAAGATCTCGTGCGAGCGTTTTATTACCGCTTCGGGCAGCGCAATCCAAAGCCCGAGCCATTCGAAGTGTTCGCCGAAAACCGTGCACGCCATCCCGAGTGGTTCCGCCGAGCAGAGCCAGCAGTGCGGCGGGTGGCCGAAGTGTGGGCAACCGTCGGCTTGCACTTTCCGCGCGATGATGTGATGGAGGCGTGGTAGCGGGCGCGCATGTGTTGGCGTTCGAACTTCAGATCGCCGCGTCCCCCACACCCCCTTTAACAAAGGGGGAAGTTCGAGAGCCTCTCAGCGCCCTTATTTATATAGGCCCGAAGATACGGCATCCCGCTGCTCACACGAATCGCAACGACCCAGCTTTCCGCAGCGCTTGCGCCGCTTCCGCATCCCGCCCGACCCAGGCGTCGGTGAGTTTGTTTTTGATTACTCTAAAAGAAAACTCCGAAGGCAACGGTACGTCGCGCAACGCGTCAATCGCGGTGGTACGCACCGTGTCGTCGCCGCTGGCAACGATTGCTCTATCCGTTGCCCTCGTCGGTGTTAGTACCTCCTCGGCGGCCCAGAAGCGCGAGCCCACGACGACGCCGTCGGCACCGAGTAACAACGCGGCGGCCAAGCCCCGACCATCCGCGATCCCACCGGCGGCGAGGAGCAGCACCGAGGGCGCTGCCTTCGCCAGGTAATCCGCCGCTTCGGGCACGAACGGAAAGGTTGCGCGGGAGCCCCCATGACCGCCCGCTTCGGTACCCTGGGCGACCACGATGTCGGCACCCACGTCAACGGCGCGCGCGAGATGAGCGAGTGTTTGCGCTTGGCAAATTAACGGCACCTTCGCGTCAAGGATCTTGCGCGCAAAGAGTGCTGGATCCGTGAACGACAGGAACACGCAGGCCGGGTTGAGCGCGAGTGCGCGATCCAGTAATTCCGGCGCCTGCGCCAAGGCCCAGGTGATAAAGCCGATTCCGATCCGGGTACCGGTGGCGAGGCCGTATTCGTCTTCAAGAATTGGTTCGGCACCCAGGATGCCGGCGTAGCCGCCGCCGAGCAATCCCACGCCGCCGGCGCGAGTGACCGCGGCGGCAAGCTTCCAGCCGGCGACTAAGGCCATCGGTGCATTGAGGACGGGATGGCGAATCCGCAGGCGTGCGGTTAGGCGCGTACTAATCACTGCTGCGACGTCGCCTTAAGCCGCCACGGACGCACGCGCAACGAGTTGCCGAAGGCCTTGTACCAGGCGATCCACTTCCTCACGTGTGTTGTACATCGCAAAACCAGTTCGCAAGAGCCCGTCCTTCACCAAGTCGTACGCCTCCAGGACGCGCACGGCATAGAAATGTCCGGCCCACACTTGGATTCCGAGCGAAGCGAGATGGGTCGCGGCCTGCGTCGCGGGGATCCCTTCCAACGTAATCGACACCGTGGGTGCGCGTGGGCCCGGATCGAGCGGCGGTCCCCAGATCCGCACACCGGGGAATTTTGAGACTTCGCTGGCGTAATACCTCGCTAAGTCGTGTTCATAGGACGCGAGCACTCCCATTGCGCTCAGGAGTTGCGTGCGGCGCGTAGTGCCGTTGCCCCAGGTTGCAAGATAGTCGATCGCGGCGGTCACCCCCATTAAAGTGGGATGATTCAAAGTGCCGGTTTCAATCCGATAAGGGGCTTCCTGTTTCTGGGTTCGTAGGCAATCCGTCTGCAACTGATCCAGCAGCCCCGGTCGGCTATACAACACGCCAATATGCGGGCCGTAAAATTTATACGCGGAGCACAGCAGAAAATCGCAATCCAGCGCTTGCACGTCGAGCGGAAAGTGCGCGGCATAGTGCACGGCATCGCAGACTAACCACGCGCCAACCATCCGCGCCAGACTTCGCGCCAGCGCGAGCGCGGTGACGGTCCCCAAGGAGTTCGACGCCAGGCCGATCGCAATAATCCGGGTTCGCGAAGTCACTTGTCGCGCGAAATTGTCGGGATCCAAACACCCGTCTGGACCCAACCTGACTTCGCGGACGACACAGCCGCGTTCGGCGAGTTTCAGCCACGGACCGCGATTCGCTTCGTGATCCAACTGAGTGATGACGATCTCATCGCCAGGCACCAGCGCGCGCGCCAACGCATGGCTCAACGCAAAATTCAACGTAGTCATATTGGGGCCGAACGAGATTTCGGCTGGACTGGGCGCGCCTAGGAAATCGGCGATCGCGTGGCGAGCCTTCGCGACTTCTTCAACTACTTCGAGCGAGGTATCGAACATCCCCCCGACGTTAACGTTGCAGCGCCGATAACCCTCGCTGATAGCGTCGATAACTCTATTCGGGACCTGGGTCCCGCCGGGCCCGTCGAGAAAGGCTAGCGTGTGTTCGCCGTGGCGCCGCGCCAGGGCCGGGAAATCTTGACGTGCTCGGGCACACTCAGTCGCGGTATAAGGCATTGAATTCACTTCTGTGAGGAAGACAGTCATCGCTCTATACTCGCGCCACACCCCGAGCGCAAGAAAAACGAAGGAGGGAAGTTGTTACGTGCGCATGAACCCCCGCCGGTCCTGGTTGAACGGCCCGCCAGCACGACGCCGTTTTTCATCACTGTTGATCATGCCAGTAGTCGCTTCCCGGAAGTGCTTGGCGATCTCGGTGTCTCCAAGGACGAGCGCGAACGCCATATTGCGTGGGATATCGGCGCACTAGGGGTGGCACAACGCTTGGCGGCGACGTTCATGGCGACCTTGGTCGCGACTCAGTACTCGCGCCTGGTGATCGATTGTAATCGCCATGCGTGGCGCGAGGATTTAATTCCAAGCCTCAGCGAATTTACCGAGATCCCTGGCAATGTGAACATTGAGCCGGAGGCGCGCGCACTGCGGCAACGGGAGCTGTACGAGCCGTATCACGCCGAGATCCGGCGCTTGCTGGACGCGCGGCTCGCGCGCCAACAAGCCACTTTGTACCTTTCGATGCATAGCTTTACCCCGTGCTACAAAGGTCAGGCGCGTCCGTGGCAGATAGCGATGCTGTCGAATCGAGATCGCCGCGTCGCTGAGATTTTATTGCGCGAATTAGGCAGGGATTCGGCACTGTGTGTTGGCGACAACATTCCTTATCGTCTTACCGACGAAGGCGACTACGGAATCCCCGTGCACGCCGAGCAACGCGGATTGCCGCATGTGCTCATTGAATTGCGCCAGGATGAAATTACCGACGAGCGCGGACAGGCGCAGTGGGCGGATCGACTAGCCCCGCTGCTGGCGCTGGCCGCGTGCGAACTTGGCATTTCGAATTATCGTAGAGACTGAGAAACGCTTTGTTAGTCCCGCCCGTCTCCTGCCAGGGAGTGCGGCTACAATCACCAGTTACACCCTATTACTCTGGAACCTGATGCATGCGGATCGCGACCTTCAACACGCCACCCAACGAGCGCTATTTCGAAGACTATGAAGTCGGCGCTACTTACGAATGCGGCGAATTCTCGTTATCGGAAACTGAAATTATCGCCTTCGCGCAGCGTTTCGATCCGCAAGCATTCCATCTGGACCGAGAGGCGGCCGCCAAGTCACATTTCGGAGGAATCATCGCCAGTGGCTGGCACATCGGCAGCGCAATGATGCGCGTTATTGTCGATAACTTTTTGTCACCCGTTGCGAGCATGGGATCACCCGGGGTCGACGAAATCCGCTGGCTGAAGCCGGTGCGCCCGGACGAGGTACTAAAGGTGAGGGTCACCGTCGAGCAGGCGCGGCTGTCGGTGTCGAAGCCGGATCGCGGCTTGGTCCACAATCTCATGGAAGTCGTCGATCGGGACGCTCAGGTGCGGATGCACGTGCGTTCGGTCGGGCTTATCGGTTGTCGTCCACGATAAACGTATTGGAGCAGAAATCATGACGCCGAACTGTTGGGGTGATACCGAACACTACGACTACGAGGCCTTGGTCAACGCGTTAAATCAATACCTGAGGCTTAAAGCGCTGCCAGTGGGCATGAAGCGATTTCGTACAGTCGACGAGATGACCGCGATCCCGCGCCTGCGCCGGCCACCTTCAGGCGAGAAGTTCGCGACCGATCAAATCGTCGGCCAGAGTCGCTGGCTGGGGTGGACGCTTGGAATCACGATGGAGAATTTAATGGGCGCACAATGCGGTGCCGTCGTTGGTTTGCATCCTCCGACCACGGAATGGTTGAGCGGCAAGCAGATGCACGGCGTGTGGTACGGCACTCTGGAGGACAGCGCCACGCATCAACGTGAGATGAGCTGCGCGAGTTACGGCGACTACGAGGCGCTCGCGGTGTCGCCGCTGACTTCGGGCCGTCTGGATAATCCGGACATCTGTTTGTTCTACGGCACGCCTGGCCAGATGATCACCTTCATCAACGCGCTGCAGTACCGTAACTACAAGAAATATACGTTCACCTGTGTCGGCGAGAGTGCGTGTGCGGATTCCTGGGGCAACGCACTCAAAACGGGGGAACCTTCGCTGTCGATCCCCTGTTACGCCGAGCGCAAGTTCGGTGGGGTGTTGGACGAAGAAATGCTCATGGCGATCCCGCCGAGTTATCTGCCGCAGGTCGTCGCAGGCCTCAAAGCGCTCGCCGACAACGGTCTGCGATATCCGATTCCGAATCATGGGATTCAGAAGTCGCCGCTCGACAGTATCGAAGCTAGCTACGGTAAAAAATAGGGGCTCTTCCGGTTTGAGTGTGGGTAAAAAGAGGTTGTTGCTCAAGCAGCGAGGCCTATTTTCATAGGGTTTAATGCCTGTTTGAGGTGAGGATAAATCTGGCATGATTTGCCGATGGCTAAAATACCGAAGCACCGCCACTTGGCCGAT
>SHZM01000081.1 GCA_009692265.1 Gammaproteobacteria bacterium | reverse complement strand
TATCCGCGACAGACACGAGCATGGAGCGGGGACGGGTCATCCATGACCTCCTTGGATAAATGCTTCCAGTCAGCAGCCTTGCCGACGCAGATACCGTAATCGAGCAAGCGGGCTTTCGTCAATCGATGCCTGTCCCATTACGGCTACTGGTACTGGTACCTTTGAGAGGTCTGCGCGCCGTTCGGGACCGTTCACGAATGAGGAGGGTCAATTAAGCGTGGTCCGTCACTAGCTCGCAAACTTGAGGGTAGCGGCGACATCGATTTTTAGCGGAAGGGGTCGTGATAAACCGGTCATTCGTAGTTGGTGTAACTGTGATTGCCGCGTTAGGGTTGGGCGAGCTTGTCGCCCGTAGGTTGGGCTTGGGAACCCCGCCTTTGTCAATCACACATCCCACGATCGAGTACCTGTTTAAGCCAGACCAGGACGTTTACCCATTCCACAATCACGTGCACATCAATGCCTACGGAATGAGGTCGCGAAATTTCCCGATTAGGAAATCGCGATCCGATGAATACCGTGTACTGGTTTTCGGTGATTCCGTCATCAATGGAGGCAACCAAACAGATGACAAAGCACTTGCCACCAGCATATTAGAAGCGCGGTTGCCGAAGTTCCTTAATCGCCCGGTACTAGTCGCAAACATTTCAGCTGGCAGCTGGGGGCCGCCGAACATGCTCGCGTACGTGAAGGAGTTTGGATTTTTCGACGCAGATGTGATCGTTGTCGTGCTTTCAAGCCACGATTACGGAGACGTGCCCACTTTTTCTCCATTGAATCCGACTACTCATCCGATAGAGTCGCCACGTCTGGCTTTGGGCGAAGGTATCACTCGGTACCTTCCCCGCTATTTGCCTTGGAGCCCAAAGTTGACCGGGATTCCGTACGTGCCGCCTCCGTCTTTGGAAGACACGCAAGCGGCTATGGCAGCGCTCAAAACCTTCTTACGTCTGGCTAACACTAACGTGAACAACGTCCAGGTATTTTTGCACTGGACAAAATCCGAAGTTGCGACAGGGAGTGCCGAGATCGGCAATACGAGAATTTTCGAGCTGTGCCGTGAAGAATCGATAGAGGCCCATCAACTCGGGCCCATCTATTTGATGGCGCTAAAGTCTGGGACGAATCCGTATCGCGATGATATTCATCCCAATGAAATCGGTCAGCGCGTTTTGGCGGAGGCTTTACTAAAGCAGTTGGACCGGACACGCCGGTAAGCGATCGGAGCGACGAACGATTTTCGCCTGTCTGGTAGGCGCTGGCACATGGCTCACCAAAAATATCGTCCAACTGTGCCCTATAGTTCATTACCGCTACACCGGACAATCTCGCTTCAGGCATGGAAAGTAGGCTTCGGTACGGAGTCTCGTCGCGAAATCTCTCCCGGTCTCTCCCAGGACAGCCATGAACCGAAAACGGATAACAATCTGAATCAAATTGAGTTACAGGCTGGGAAATTGTGGGTGTCCTGAAATCTCCGTAGTCGGCGCGACCGATTCGAAGCGCCGCGATAGACAAGAGAGAAACGTCCACTCAGAGCAGAATGAGTGACGAGCGCAGTCTCCTCTAGCACGGCAGGCAACAGACTTAGGACCCGAGCGGAAATAATCTTTACATTCGGCTGCTTTTGAGCGGTTCCTGCGGCGTTGCGTTTCTCGGTAATTGACCCACCATTCCCGGCGAAACGCACCTTGCAACAACCGCTCAGAAACACCCTCGGTGCGACAAGAGTATTTCCGCCCGGGTCCTAACCTCCGTGACGCTGCGCAGAAACTTCCAACGCTTGCCAACGGGCAGGCGTGACGCGACGATACCAGCAGCTATCACCTGAGGCGTTCGCGATGCCTGAATGCACTAGTTGCCGCCTTCAGAATCCAGCCGGCGCGCGCTTCTGCTCCCATTGCGGTGCACATTTGGCACACGTTTGCCCCACCTGCGGCGTAGCTGTCACTGCCGAACAACGCTTTTGTAGCGCCTGCGGCGCGTCTCAGGGCATTGCACCGCCCGCGGCTGGCGCTGAACTGGCGCAGACGCCTGCTAACTACACCCCGCCGCACCTCGCGGCGCGGATCCTCGCCGACCGGCAGGTGCTGCGCGGCGAAAAAAAACAAGTCTCGGTGTTGTTCTGCGATATCGTCGAGTCGACGGTTTTGGCTGGCGAGCTCGGTCCCGAGGGGATGCATGCCTTACTGTCCGAGTTCTTTACTCGGGGGCTCGCGGAAGTCCATCATTTCGAAGGCACGGTGAATCAATTTCTCGGGGATGGTTTCATGGCGATCTTCGGCGCGCCCCTGGCGTACGAAGATCACGCCGCTCGCGCCGGACTCGCAGCGATCGCGATCAGAAACGCCATCGCTGCCAGCCGCGTCTCGTCGCGGATAGCTGGCTGGCGCGGTGTGCAAATCCGCATCGGGATCAACAGTGGCGAAGTCGTGGTCGGTGCGATCGGGGACGATCTGCGGATGGATTACACCGCCGCGGGCGATACCACGCATCTCGCCGCGCGGCTGCAGAGCGCGGCCGCGCCGGGCGAAATCCTCGTGGGAAAAGCTACCCTAGCGGCGGCGCGTGGGGCACTGGAAGTCGAGGCCCTGGCACCAGTCTCTCTGAAGGGGATAGCTGAACCTGTCATCCGTTATCGACTATTGCACGCGCGCGAACACACTAACCGAACGGCTTACCGGCAAACGCCGTTCGTCGGGCGCGAAGTAGAAACGAACGAGTTGCTCGAACTAGTGCGACAGGCGGAGTTAGGCCGAGGCGGTGTCATCGAAATTGAAGGTGAACCCGGTGCCGGAAAGTCGCGGTTGATGTTGGAATTCCAAGCTCGTCTGCCCGCGCTGGTACCCGTGTGGCCCAGGGACATTGCATCACCTACGGGAATCAGCAACCCAATGTTCCGGTCGTCGAACTTGTGCGCCAGCTCTTCGCGACCGAGGTGGAACTAGCGCCCGCTCCTGGACGCGACTACCTCGCCGCTCTATTAGGAGATGATAAGGCGCAGGTAACGAAAGACATGGATCCGGCTACCGTTCGCGGCCGCACCCTCGCAGCCCTTATCGAATATGTCCTGCATAGGGCACGGCACGAACCCTTAGTCCTCGTAGTTGAAGATCTGCACTGGGCCGATCCGAGCTCACTGGAATACCTCAGTTTATTGGCAAATTCGCTCGACAGCAGCCGTTGCCTGCTCGCAGTAACTTTTCGACCTGGTTCCGATCCACCGTGGTCGGCCGCGATCCGACACGGTCGAATTCGTCTGGCACCACTCGCCACGGACGCCCTACAGATCCTACTGACTCAATTACTGGCCGCATCGCCATTACCATTCGAGCAGCAATCGCAGGTACTAGTGAGAGCCGAGGGTAATCCATTCTTTCTGGAAGAACTGGTACGCGCCGCAGTCTCCACCGGCGAACACCTGCCCGGCGACGTACTTACCGTGCTTGGAGCGCGTATCGATCGCCTCACCGTCGGCGATAAGCGAAATCTGCGGGCGGCAGCGGTGATTGGTCGCGAGTTCGCGCTCGATCTCCTTGAAGAGATCGCGGAAGGTTCGCGGGAATCGAGAGCGCGGTTAGACCACCTGATGGCACTGGGGTTTATCGAATCAACGCCCACCCCGCGACATTTTCGCTTCGTCCACGCGTTGACCCAGGAAGTCGCTTATCAAGGCATGTTGCGAGACGAACGCAAGCAGTTACACTCCGCACTCGCTACCCGACTCGCGCAGCGCGCGAAAACACTAGAGCAGGATTGCGAGGATATCGCGCGCCACCACTTGGCGGGCGAATCCCCCGCACTCGCACTTCCCTATCTTGAGTCGGCCACGGCGAAGGCCATCCGCAACCACACCCTGGAAGCGGCGCACGGTTATTTACTCGATGCGATGCAGTTATTAGAAGCCGAAGAAATGACGACGGATCGGCTCATACGCTGCGTCGGTTATCTGTTGCACGCATTCCCCATCTTTCATTTTCTACACAAGCATCGCGAGTACGCCGATTTTCTTGAACGCTACGTGCCTCAAGTCGAAGCTCTCAACCTGCCTGCATTGCTGGGACCCTTTCTGGCGCAGCGCGGACACCGCATGTGGGTGGCGGGACGCTTTGCCGAATGCGAAACCTTACTCAAACGCGAACTCCCTCTCTGTGAAGATGCGCAAGATCTGGTCAATGCCGCGCACACGTGCTTCTTATTGACTTGGCTGTACGCGAATCGCGGTGAATGCGAAATGGGCGAGAAATTTGGTCTGCAGACTCTAGGGTATCTTGAGCAAGTACCAATACCGCTATTCCTCACTTTTACTAATACCGGGCTTTTGCTATGCGCCACTTACCGTGGACGTTGGCTCGAAGCAAGACACTATGGCGAACGTGCGCGCGATATCGGATTGACGGCGCAGGACGATGGTTTAGCCTCTTTCGGTGAGGGCTTCCTCGCGTGGGCATTGTATGAAATGGGGGACGATCAGGCAGCGCTCACCGAGGCTCAATCTGCGCTTAAGATTGCCCCAACGAACTACTTCAAGGGCTGGTCTGCTACTTACTTGGCCTGCATCATGGCGCGCTTAGGCCAAGCACCCGAAGCGATGACAATTCTCGATCAGGCAGTCAGCTACTCAGAACAGGCCGGGCACATCGTAGGCTACGTCTTGGTGGCATTATTGCGCGGCGAGGCTCGCATTCATGCTCAGGAATATGAGAAAGCATGGGAGGAAATGGAGGTATTGCGGGCTCTAGCGGTAACGATCCCCTATCCATTCGTTATCGGCGGAACATTTCAAGTCCAAGCCGAGTGCGCGCTGCGTACCGGTCGCGCCCAACAAGCGCTAAGTGTTTCAATGCGCGGAGCGGGAGTTCACCAAGATCGATACGGCGCATCGAGTCATACAAGTCCGGGGTGGCGCGGCGCGTGCGTCGGCGGAATTGGAGAACCTGTGCAAAACCATAGATTCTCAGGATCAGCGTTGAAGTTCCGATGCCGATCACGCGGAATCGCGAATTGTCCTTGATCGCGTCGCGGATTGGAGCCGCACCAATAATTTTACGGCTGTATCCTGAGCACCGCGGGTAACAGTTTAACTTCCTGGTTCCCTCAGCCCGTTTATACTTCGCGCTTTCGGGAGTTAACGTATGGCCCTAGGCGCCACGGTGTACAAAGCTGAGCTGCAGATCAGCGACATGGATCGGAATTACTACCACACGCATGCGTTGACGATTGCGCAGCACCCTTCCGAAACCAACGAACGCATGATGATCAGAGTGTTGGCGTTCGCGCTATATGCAAACGAACGGTTGAGCTTCGGGCGTGGCCTTAGTACCCAGGACGAACCTGATTTATGGCGGAAAGATCTGACCGGCAAGATCGAGCTTTGGATCGATGTCGGGCAACCCGACGAACAACGAATACGCAAGGCTTGTGGGCGCGCCGACGAAGTCGTCGTCATTACCTATAGCGGCCGCAACAGTGCGACTTGGTGGACAAAAATCGCGCCGGGGCTGGCACGCCTCCGGAACTTAACCCTGCTCAATGTCGATACCACTAGCAGTGAAGCGCTTGCGGCGCTCGCCAGCCGTACCATGCAGTTACAGTGTTTGATTCAGGACGGCGCGATTCAGTTCATTACAGGCGATCGGTTGGTGGCAATCGAGATAGCGGCTGTCGAAGTTGGAATAGGTGACGCCTAGCGCGCTCCCTTCGACGGCAGTAACAACTCATCGGTGATCGGAATAAAGCGTGTCGTCGCCGCCTTCAACGAACCCGCTGTGAGTCGCGCGACGCCATAAACTTCTACCACAATGCCGAATCTTTCAATGACTCGCTGAACTAGCAAATCGAAATCGCCGTCGCCGGAGGCCAGGACGATCGCATCCACCTGTGCGGCAGTCTCAAATGCATCCAGGGTGATGCCGACATCCCAATCCCCTTTTGCGGACCCATCGGCTCTCTGAATATAAGGTTTTAGTTTTACCTCGAAACCAATCGCGCACAGGACGTTCTGGAACTGTCGTTGCTTTGGGTCACCCTTATTGATGGCGTAGGCGAACGCTTTGATTACTTCGCGGCCAGTGGTCGCCGCCGCCCAAAAGGCGTTGTAGTCGAAGCTTCGGCCAAAGGCTTCCTTGGTGGTGTAATAAATATTCTGGACGTCAACAAACAGCGCTACCTTTTTCAATCCAAACACCTAGCGGTCAACGCCCACCGCGAATTGTGATAAGTCCACGTTCTCGCCCACGAGTAAATCATTGCGATCGAGAAACTTCGGTTTGACGAACCAGACGGTCAGCGGCAGCACCACCAGCGATAACACCATGTTGATCACCATGATCGACACCAGCAGGATCCCCATATCGGCCATGAACTTCAGATCGGACAGGAAGTACCAAGGCAGGATGCCAAACAGCATTATCGTCGCGGTAAACAGAATCGCCTTGCCGGTGGTGGTCAACGCGCTGCTGATCGCAGCCTTCAAGTCCCCTTCGCGCGCCGAATATTCTTCGCAAATCCGGCTCAATAGATAAATACCGTAATCGATCCCGACCCCGACTCCCATCACCGCCACGATCGTCGCGTTGATGTCGAGACCAATCCCGAGCACGTACATTGCCGCACCGAGCATGAAATTCGAAAGATTCACCGGCACGAGCAAGATCAACGCGGCAACAACCGAGCGGTACGCGAAGGTCGACACCACCAACACCGCGAGATTGACCAAACCCACGATAAACCAGTGGTAGTGCTCGACCACATTATTCATCGCTTGTTGGAGGGCAATCACGCCAGATCCCAACCGCACGCGAAACTCGGGGTGATCAATACCTACAAGCTCGACCGCGCGGCGGGCGCTGGCCAGTGCGCCATCGACCGTTTCCTGTTTGTTGTCCTTAAACCAAATCGATACCGTCGAAGTTCTAAATTCAAAGTCCGACACCGTACCGAAGTTATACGGACTGTTGCCAAAGGTCGCGACAAAGCCGGCGGTCGCCACCGCTTGTTCGGTTTGATCCAGCGGCAGCCATTTCGGATTACCGCCGGAAAACAGGCGATACACTTCCTGCATATAATCGGTGAACGACAAAGTTGCGCGTGGCGGCATCGCGGTGTCTGCTTCCATCGTTCGTTGCAGAACGCTCGATACTTTGACCACTTCCGGGGTCCGCGCGACGCGGCGATCGGGTATTCGTTCCTTGGCTTCAAGCACAATTTCCAAGGTATTCATACCTGGAAAATGCGCGTTGATCGCGCGCACCGCGGTATTGAACTCCGAGTCGTACCACAGAAGGTTACTGCCCTCGACCGGGTTCCCTATTTTGAGCTGAGCGTTGGTGTAGACCGAAAGCGCCCCGATCGCGACGGTCACTAGCAAGGTAATTCTTGCCGGCCGACCAACACTGAGGCGCGCGACTTGCGCCAGAAAATTTTCTTCCAACTTGTGGACGCCAGATTCCGCTTCCGCGCCGCCGACGATCTTCCCGAGGTTTCGTGGCACCGGCAGATAAGACAGCAGAATCGAAATTAGAAATACCCCGGTTGGAATGATCCACAGCGCCCAAAATCCGCAAAATATCGCGTGATTAACCATCGTTTTAATCGGCGCGATCGCGATGAAGATAATTCCAAACACGTCTGTCAACACGCCAAGAATCGACGGTGCCATCATGATCGCCATCGTCACTTCCGCAGCTTTGCGACGATCTTTGAGGTGCGCCAGGATTTCGTAGTAGCGCTCGGTGTACTGCACGCAATGCGAAAACGATCGCGCCACCAGCAGCAACGGTACAATCGTCAGCAATGGTTCGATCGGCCGGCCTAGCCAGCCGATCAAACCGAAGCCCCAGATGCCCGCAACCATTGCGCAGACTATTGGGGTCGTCACTCCCGCGATATTGCGCATGTACAGCACCAGCGCGATCATCAAGGCGGCCACGGTGACGGCAAAAATGCTATAGGTCTGCTTCTGAAGCTTATACACCCAACCGGTCAGGGTCGGTTGCCCCGCCACATAGACATCGTGATCCGAATCGCGGGCCGCTTCGACGAGATCCTGGACGAACTTAAACGCTTCGCCATAGTCGACAGAATCAAAGTAAGAGATGTTTAGCAAAGTCGCTGATTCATCGGCCGAGATATAGAACGCGCGCGCATTCGGCGACATCAACACGTGTTTGCGAAATTCGGCTAGTTCGGCGGAAGTTGTTGGAATCTTGTCGCTCATCAGCGCCTGTAGTTCGATGCCGTCGCGGGTTGCCTCGGCATAGCGCACCTTCTCGGTCGCGATAGAGATCAAGGTGTCGTGATTGACATACGGCGCGAGATCCAAATCCCGCGTCATCTGCCAGACTTTCGTGAGAGTCTCGGTATTGTAGATATCACCCTGCTTGCGCTTGACCATGATCGATATCGTCAGCGGATTCCCGAAATTCGGATGGTCGTAGTAGACCTGGACGAACGGGTCGTTGCGCGGCAACAGATCTTTGAAGATGGTGCGGATTTCCACCCTTGGGAAGCCGGCGATGAAGGCGACGGTGATCAGCAAAAACGCGATGCCGACGCCGGCACGGCGGTCCATAATCCACTTAGCGAGTGCGAATCTCATGGTAGTTTGACGCCTTAATTTAAGAGGTGTTATTGGTGAGTCTAAGCCCACGCGTGGATCGACTGCGGTTGAATCTCGTCGAGATCCTCGCCACGGTCAACTCGCGTGCCGCTGTCTGCACCGATTAAGGTCGATATCGTGGGGGCTGCTGCGCCCGCAAAGCGCTCATTGCGCCCAGCGAGGTTGACGTTTCTCGATAAACGCCCGCAAGCCTTCTTGCCCATCAGGGGTATCGAAAACATTACACAGTGATTCGATTTGATTTTCGACATTCCGCCGGTAATCGAGATCGTTTGCCCGCTGATACGATGCGCGACCAAGTGCCATGATCGTTGGCGATTTTTGCGCAAGCCTCCGTGCGAGGCTCTTCGCGCGTTGCATTAACTCGGCCCGTGGCACCGCATGGTTGATCAACCCCATTTGAGCGGCCTCGTTGGCTGTTATCGGGGCGCCGATGAAAAGCAATTCAAACGCTTTATGTCGACTAATCTGTCGCGGCAGATGTACGTAGTGGATGGCTGGAATTAGCCCAATATCAATTTCCGGGTAACCGAGATCGATATCGTCCGCCGCAATAATCATGTCGCAGTTGATTGACAAGGTCATGCCTGCGCCGCGCGCTGGTCCGTTGATAACCGCAATGCTCGGCTTTGTCAGCCGATATTGGATATCCATGGTGCCCAGATAAAGCTTGTAGACGAAGTCGCGCAGCGCCATCGCGTTCCCGCTGGCGACCATTTTAAGATCCATCCCCCCACAAAAAATCCGTGGTAGCGCGCTGGTGAGTAACACCGCGCCAACGTCCTTGCTGGCATCGGCCCGAAGTAGGGCCGTGTGCAAGGCGTCGACCATGGGATGATCGAGCGCATTGACCGGCGCTCGATTCATTCTAATGATTGCAATGCCATCCTCGACCACATATTCAACCGGATGTTCTATCGTCATGTGCGGTTCTCCGCGCCACGGAAACGGCGCCGGTTACGGATGCAAAAAAATAGGGGCCAGACCCGAAACGCGTTCGGAGCGGCGCTTTGCGTTACGTGGTCGGGAAAGGATATTCCGTGAGATAGTGCTGGTATTCCGGCTCCACATCAATTTTCAAGGCGCCGAGGATGCGCACGACGCCACAGTAGAACGAGATAGTAACGATCAGCTCGACAATGCGTTCGTGATCGAGATCCGTGCTTAGCGCCGCGTACGCTTCATCGCTGAGCGCCGGTTGCGCGACTAGTTCACGCGCCGCGCGTAACACTGCACGGTCTAACGGCGGTAATGCACTCGTCTCGCCTCTACTCTCCGCGACGATGCTCTGAATGTCTGCGTCGGTAACTCCGAAGGTGTGGCCTATTTCGACGTGATGCGAAAATTCGTAGGGTGCGCGAGTCAGGTACCCCACTTGCAGGATCGCCATTTCACGTAGCCGTGGATCGAGCTTCAGATGGTACCGGATATGCAGCCCGAGCGCGGCGAAGGTTCGCGCCGTGTCAGGGCTGTGCACTAACGCCCGATAGAGGTTTAGGTTGCGCGTGAGGAGATCTTGGTTTTGCGGCGAGACCTCCGCTTGTGTCAGGTAGGGAACGCGGGCCATGGCTTACTCCTGCTGTGCACGTTGAATTGGGCTGGAACGCCCGTATGCTAACGCGATGCGCCAGCGCCGACGAGACGGTGCCGAGGATTGAAGAGCCCTTAAGGGTATCTCCCCATCACTAAAGACCAATTCACCGCGAGGACACTATGTGGGATTTTGAAACCGAACCCGAATTTCAGACGCAACTGGACTGGATCGACGATTTCGTAAAGCGCCAAGTCGAACCACTGGATCACCTGCTTGGCAGCCAATGGAATATCGCGGATCCTCGCTTCGTCCGACTGGTGCGGCCACTGCAAGCGACCGTGAAAGCGCAAGGTTTATGGGCTTGCCACCTCGGGCCGGCGCTCGGCGGCAAGGGCTATGGTCAAGTCAAACTTGCGTTGATGAATGAATTATTCGGACGCTCGCGCTTCGGACCGATCGTGTTTGGGTCCCAAGCGCCCGATACTGGCAACGCTGAAATTCTGGCGCACTACGGCACGCCTGCACAAAAGGAGCGCTTTCTTCAGCCGCTTCTTAACAATGAAATCGTGTCGTGCTTTTCAATGACCGAGCCGCATGGCGGCGCTGATCCTCTGGTCTTCAGAACCAGCGCCATTCTCGATGGCGACGAATGGGTGATAGACGGGGAGAAGTGGTTTTCCTCGAACGCCCGTTTTGCCGCGTTTTTAATTGTTATGGCGGTCACCGATCCCGACGCACCGCCCCACCGACGAATGTCGATGTTTATTGTGCCGGCGGAAACGCCCGGTATCGAGAACATTCGCGATCTCACCTTCTACGGCGAACCCGAAGCCACTCATGCCTATCTCCGCTACAACCAAGTGCGCGTTCCGCGCGAGAACATGCTCGGCGGGCGGGGCGAAGCGTTCGTGGTCGCGCAGGTGCGTTTGGGCGGTGGTCGGCTTCATCATGCGATGCGGACAGTGGCCCAGGCCAGGCGCGCGCTGGAAATGATGTGCGAGCGAGCGCTCTCGCGCGTGACCAAGGGTGAACCGCTCGCAATGAAGCAAATGGTGCAGGAGAAAATTGCCGACTCCTGGGTCCAACTGCGTCAGTTTCGGCTACTGGTACTCGAAACTGCGTGGATGATCGATAAAGGCCACGATTACAAGAGCGTGCGAAAAAATATCGCAGCCGTGAAAGCAGTAATGCCCCAGGTGCTGCACGACATTGCCTCGCGTGCGCTGCATTTGCACGGCTCGCTTGGGATCTCCACCGAAATGCCGTTCGCGGATTGGGTGATCAATTCCTTTCACGTCGGCCTCGCCGATGGCCCAACCGAGGTGCACAAGATCACGGTAGCGCGCGAAGTCTTAAAAGAATACCGCCCTTCAGCCGCTTTATTCCCGGACTACCACAGTGTTGCCGAGCACGCCCGTGCCTGGGAGCTTTACGGAGACTTATTGCAGGGATAATCAAGGCGGAGCGGAGGTATAATTAATGAGTGCGACCGTTCTGCTGCCATCCGCGGCCGCCGTGCCCGCGCCGACATTGCCGCCCCTGCGTGAAGATCTCAGGCTCTATCCTGGTCCCGCGCACCGCGATGGTTCGCCGAGCTGGCGGATCCAGGGTCCGCTGCGTAACGCGTTTTTTGAAATCGGCTGGCTCGAATTCGAATTGCTCGCCCGCTGGCTCGAACGACGGGACGCTTCCTCCTTGATCGATCAAATCACCGCCGAAACGCCCCTACGGCCGACTCTAGAGGAAGTAGGAGAGCTAGTGACTTTCCTTGCAAGTAATCAGTTCCTGTCTCCAGACAGCGATGCGGCGCGCGAAATATTCACCCGGCGACACCGGGCGGCGAAGCGCCCCTGGTTCGAGCAGCTGCTGCATCATTATCTTTTCTTTCGTGTCCCACTCGCGCGCCCCGACGCGTTCCTAACGCGCACTGTGCGGTATACGGACATCTTCTTCACACAGGGATTTTGGCTATTCGTGCTCGAGGTGCTCGGCCTGGATCTGTTCTTAGTAATGCGTGATTGGCACGCCTATACCGAAGCCTTCATGCAGGGGCTCACTCCGCAAGGCATCCTGGGATATGCCCTAGCCTTAAGCTTTGCGAAGGTTGTCCACGAATTTGCCCATGCCTACGCCGCTAAGCGCCACGGCGTACGGATCCCGGCGATGGGGGTCGCGTTCCTCGTCATGTGGCCGGTCCTCTACACCGACACGGCCGAGACCTGGAAACTTGCCGATCGTCGTAAGCAACTTGTGATTGCCGAGACAGGAGTGATCTTTCTTGCGTCCCGATCTCGGCTTTACCACCCTGGTCGCGGAACCGCTGATCACGGCTTTTACCGATCGCTTCGGCGCGACTGCGCGACCGCAATTGGACGGGTGGCGTGCCGAGGCACGCGCGCGAAAACTCGATGAACTGAACGAACTACATTTGCTGGGGGCGGCGAACAGCTACTTCAATCGCCTGCGCTTCGCGGACGATCTACTCCATTGGCGCGAAATCGATTATTGGGGAACCCCAGCTGAGTCGGTTGCGAGTGGCGCGACGGACTGTGAAGATTTCGCGATTGCAAAATATTTTTTCCTGAAGGAACTTGGCGTTCCAATCGCAAAATTACGGCTTACCTACGTTAAAGCCGTCAAACTTAATCAAGCTCACATGGTACTGGTGTATTACCCACGGCCCGAAGCCGATCCGCTGGTGCTTGATAATCTTGATTCGGTGGTGCGGCCGGCATCGCAACGGCCAGATTTGGTACCTAGAGCTGGCCCTGAGATTCTGCACAGTGAGATAAGTGGATTTTCTGCCCGATGAGGCGATGATACGCCTCGATTTAGGAGCAGAACATGAGCCTGAGAACTCGCCGGAACCACTCACCGGCCTTCAAAGCGAAAGTGGCGCTAGCCGC
>SHZM01000080.1 GCA_009692265.1 Gammaproteobacteria bacterium | reverse complement strand
AATTGTTTGTCGTTCATATCGATCACCATGCCTCGCATCATGACCGAACCCAGCTACCCCTTCAGACTCATACTCCGTTGGATTCACGCCCTTTGTTCAGACTCATACCCCATTGGACAAGGCTGCAAATTGCCAGAAGCCGTAGGTTGTGCGTATGCTCACTGGTATGACTACTACCGCCGCAAAGACTTTTTTAGCCCTGCTGGCCGTGCTGTGGGCGGTAAACGCCTGCGCGGTGGGCGAGCAATCCGAAATCGATCTCTGGCAGAGCCTGCTCAGGGCCAAGTACTTTCAGGCGCGCGAGATCACGCTCGGCAAATCCATCGTGGAGATGCGGTTGCCAGTACGAGCCGAAGATGCTGGGGTGGTGCCGCTCAGCATCGATGCGAAAATTCCGCAAACCGACCTGCGTTATATCAAGAACCTTTACGTCTTTGTCGACAAGAACCCGAAACCGCTCGCGGGCCTGTTTCACCTGACTCCGGAACTTGGTCAGGCGGACTTGGCGATGCGTCTGCGGATCAACGAATACACCAACGTGCGGGTGGTCGCTGAGATGAATAACGGGGATCTGCACATGGACGAAGGCTACACGCGCGCAAGTGGCGGCTGTTCCGAGCCGCCACCGTTTTTGAAACTCAAGGAAGCGCGGGCGCGGATCGGCGAGATGCAGTTTCGCGCGGTGCCCGATCCACAGAACCTCGACACCGCCTTAGGCCAATTGATCATCAGCCATCCGAATGTGACGGGATTACAGCTCGATCAACGCACGCGAGCGTTTATTCCCGCCGAATACGTGACCAAGGTGGTGATCAATTTCAACGGCCGACACATCATGACGGCAGAAACCGATATCTCCGTGAGCGAAGATCCGAGTTTTCGCTTCTTCTTCAAGGCTAAACACGGCGGCACGCTTGAAGCGCAGATGACGGATTCCAACGGTCGCGAGGTAACCCATACCTTCGCGGTCGACGCTAGCTAGACGAGACCCGCCTAAGGCACGAGTTTCGTCAGCACCACCGTCGCGGTGGTATTTGGACCAACGATAAGTGGCCCCACCGTTCCTTCCACATCGCCACTCGCGGCAATGGCATTGCCCGAGCGCGAAATTCGCGCAATCACATTCACTTCACTCGCGTCACTGAGCTGGAACTGCGGTGACATGGCGTGACTATCGTCGAGCACCACCTGAGTCGGTAGCTCTGCCAGGGTTAGACGTACGACTGCGCGCGGCAGCTGCGGACCGGTCGGTGTCTTGGCGACCACGAACACCGTGGAGGTCGGTGCGAATTGCGCGCGGATCTCGGGTGCGACATTGATTTCCACCGTAATACGAGCGGTGCCGGCGCTAGGCTTAGTCGTTGAGGTCGCTTCAACGCCGCCGCGCGCCTGCACTTCGGCGATCAGGCCATCGAGTTCTTCGGTGGGGATTTCAGTCCCGGCACTCGCTTGTTTTGCCCGCAGTAAGAGTTGAAGTGCGCGATTTGGATCGCCGGCCTGCTCGGCCGCGATCCCCGCGAGCCACAGTGCGATAACGTTATCCGGTTCCAAGGCGAGCACGCGTTGAATAAGTTCAGTCGCCAGACCTGCGAGCTTTCCCTCCTGGCCAATCGCGAGTGCGTCGGCGTATTGGATCAAGACCGTTGGATCGTTGGGGGCGAGTGCGTAGAGCGCGGCGAAGGTTTGGATCGCTTCTTGCGGCTGGCCGTTTGCAAGGTATACCCGCGCTAGCCACAAACGCGGCTCTGGATCGGTGGGCGCGCCGGAAATTCGCTTATTGAGTTCTGCCACCATTTCGGGTGTGCTCGGGTGAGGGCGCGCGCCGCTAGGGTTTACGCCGCCGGGTGTACCCAGTTGCCAATACACTGGAAGCGCAACGGCCGGGAGCAGTACCGCAATCACGAGTGTCGCCAACACGCGGGTGGTACGCGGTGTTGATTCCGACATCCCGGCCGCCGCGTCCTCCAACGTGGCGCGAGCGGTGTCGTCCACGAACACAGCGCGATGTTCTTCCGAGATTTCCCCTGCTTGGGTGGCGCGCGCAAGGACCGTAGTTTGGCTGCGGAGATAATCCGCGCTGCTGGTATCCACAGGTGTTGGTGAACCACGTAGCGCGGCCCACACGAGTTGGCCCATCACCAGCGCCAAGAGCCCACCGGCCAAAAGCCAAAACATCATCGGATTGGTTCCACCGAGACTAGTCTGGTCTTGAGCCCAGCAGTGCTTGCAAGCGTGCGCGGTCCGCGTCTTCGAGCGGCGCGGATGGCGCCGCGGCGCCGCGCGCGACCTGTCGCCAGATCATTGCAACGAGCGCGAGCAACAGCAGCGGGCCAAACCAAAGGAGGCCTGTAAGCGGTTTCATCGGGGGCCGGTACAGCACAAAATCGCCGTACCGCGCGACGAGAAATTCGCGAATTGCCGCTTCCTCTTGGCCTGCCGTTACCATCCGATACACTTCATTGCGGAGATCTTGCGCCAAATCCGCGTTGGAATCGGCGAGCGATTGATTCTGGCAAACCAGACAGCGCAATTCCTCCAGTAGACGTTCGTAGCGCGCCGCGTGCAGCAGATCGGCGAAGGTCTGCGGGATATCGGCCGCGGCTGCGGTGAGCACGCACCCAAGCCACAGGGTGCCTCCCACGAGCGCTCGGCAAGACTTAAGACTTAGTCGCATCGTGTAAACGGAGAAGCATCGGTTCGATGTCCTCACGCCAGATCTGAAGCGTCAGCGGCCCGACTTGTTTATGGCGGATGATCCCTTCGGCATCGATCACGAAGGTTTCGGGCACGCCATAAACGCCCAGGTCCAACCCCAGTTTCCCGAGGGGATCAAAAATCGTCTGTCGGTACGGATTACCGTGTCGCACCAGCCAGGCGCCCGCGTCTTCGCGGGTGTCTTTATAGTTGAGGCCGATGATTTCGACTGCCTGCTTCTGCGCGAGTTCGACGAGTACCGGGTGTTCATCACGGCAGGCGACACACCACGAGGCCCACACATTGAGCACGATTGGTCGTCCGCCAAGACTTTTCTTTGTTATCGTGGTTTCCGGCGGGTCAAGGGCACTCAAACTGAATTCCGGGGCCGGTTTGTCGATTAGCGGTGACGGCACGTAGCGCGGATCGAGCTTTAACCCGACTGCCAGAACGATCACCAGCACGATGAAAATGGCAAGCGGGACGGTGAACTTCATGAGGTGCGCCCGAGCGCGTTGGTCTGCTCCAAGCCGGCAAGTTGCGGCTGGCCTACGCGTCGATCGCGTACGGCAAGAAATCCACCCAGCGCCATCATCAACGCACCAAACCATAACCAGCGCACGAAGGCTTTGATGTGCATCCGGACGCTCCATGCGCCATCGCCGAGTGGCTCACCGAGCGATATGTATAAATCTCGGGTGATCCCGGGCACGATACCGGCTTCGGTCATCGCCACGCCGCGTACTTGATAGAACCGCTTCTGCGGATGGACGATTCGAACCAGCTCGCCATCGCGGGTGATCGTGAACTGACCTTCGGTCGCACGATAATTCGAACCTTCCAGGTCGCGAATTGAATCGAAGGTGACTTCATAAGGCCCTAAGCTCAGGGTCGCACCGAGCGCCGCACGCGTGTGTAGGTCAATGGTCTGAGTGCTGGTTAAGGTAACGCCGATCAAGGTGACCGCAAAGCCGGCGTGGGCGAGGGCTTGGCCATAAAACCCGAGGGGTAATCCGCGCAAAGTTTGCCAAATTGAGCGACTCGGCAAGCGTTGCACGATACCCGCAAGCACACTGCCGAGGATCCAAAACGCGGCCAGTAGACCCGCGCCGGCACGCCAGCGCGAATCGGGCGCTAGACTCACCGCGCAGGCCGCGGCGAGGACGAGCGCGCCACCACCGAACAGCGCCGCGCGAATGAGCAGGCGGTGCAAGGAATCTTCTTTCCAGCGCGCGCTTTGTCCCAGGCCCAACAGCACGATTAGCGGTGCCATCACCCACACGAAGACCCGATTGAAGTAAGGCGGACCGACTGAAATTTTGCCCATGCCCAAGGCGTCCAGGACCAAGGGATAAAGGGTGCCCAGCAACACAGTCATGGTCGCGACACACAGCAACAACGAATTCGCCAGCAAAAACGTTTCGCGCGAGATCGTGCTGTAGCTACCCCCGGCGAGGGTACGAGGACCACGCCAGGCATAGAGCCCGAGCGAGCCACCCACGATGGTGCCAAGAATACCCAGTACAAAAACGCCGCGCGCGGGATCTGTCGCGAACGCATGTACCGAGGTCAGAACGCCGGAGCGAACCAGAAAAGTTCCGAGCAAACTTAGCGCGAAAGTGGTGATCGCGAGCAGGACAGTCCAATTCTTGAACACGCCGCGTTTTTCGCTCGCGGCTAACGAATGAATCAGCGCAGTACCCAGCAACCACGGCATGAACGAAGCGTTCTCGACCGGATCCCAGAACCACCATCCACCCCACCCCAGTTCGTAGTAAGCCCAGAAGCTTCCCAGGGCGATCCCCACAGTGAGAAAAGTCCACGCAGCCAGGGTCCACGGTCGTGCCCAGCGGGCCCAGGCAGCAGTTAATCGCCCTTTGATTAACGCCGCCACCGCGAAGCCGAACGGCACTACAAAACCGACGTAGCCCATGTAGAGCAATGGAGGATGAACGATCAGGCCGACGTCCTGCAGCAGTGGGTTTAGATCGCCGCCGTCGATCGGTGCCGGCCACGCGCGCGCAAACGGATTCGATGTAAAGAGCATGAACAAGAGAAAGGTGACGCCCACGAATCCGATCACCGCCAACACGATCGCGCCGATGTCAGCCGGTAGTTCGTGCACCCGTCGACTAACCGCGTAGCCCCAACCGGCGAGGATGACGATCCATAGGAGCAAGGAGCCCTCATGCGCGCCCCAGATTGCGGACAGACGATAGAACCAAGGCAGCGCGGTGTTCGAGTTGTTCGCGACATAGATCAACGAAAAATCGTGCACCAAAAACCCGTAACCAAGCGTTAAGAACGCCAACACGAGCAACGCGAACTGCCAGCGCGCAGCCGGTCCTGCCAGCGCCAGCAAAGCGGGGCGCTTGAACGCGAGCCCGAGGCTCGGCAGCACGGTTTGTAGAATCGCGACCGCGAGCGCCAACGCAACCGCGAAGTGGCCGAGCTCAGGGAGCATTGGCTGCGGTGGTCGGCAAGCTCTGCGGCTTCAAGCTCGCGGCGACTTCGGGTGGCATGTAATTTTCGTCGTGTTTGGCCAGAACTTCATGCGCTATGAAACTACCCTCGGGGGTAAGGCGACCATGCGCCACGATCCCTTGGCCCTCGCGGAAGAGGTCGGGCAGAATTCCGGCATAGCTCACGCGTGTTTGATGTGCGTAATCTGTAAGTGTGAAGCTCATCTCTAAACTTTCGGGGTTGCGCTCGACGCTGCCGACTACCACCATGCCGCCAATCCGAAAATCCCGTGCACTCGGTGCCTTGCCGGCGGCAATTTCACTCGGACTGTAGAAATACATCAGGTTTTCGTTGAACGCGCGCAAAATCAGCGCGGTCGCGAGACCCATTCCAACAACGAGTACGGTAATAGTCGCCATTCGGCGGTGTCGGGGCGTCATTGGCTACCCTGGCGTTTGGCTTCGGCGGCGAGTTGACGCAACAACGCGCGCTCACGCCTGCAGGGGAGGATCGCATTGAGCGCCAAGACGACGGCAGTCAAGCCATAAGCCGGCCACACAAAAGCCGCGTAGCCACCCATCGCAAAAAAATCGTTCATGCGATCACCGTGGGCATCGAGCTTCGGCCTACCAGAGCTTTAACCCACTGCGTGTGGCGCTCGAACTCCAAAATCTCGCAACGCGTTCGCACAAGCAATACCGCGAAGAAGAACACCTGGGACGCAAATGCCATCAACAGTAAGGGGATCAACATGGAAGTCGCAATCGATGGCGCGCCGAGTTTCGTGATCGTCGCCGGCTGATGCAAGGTGCTCCACCATTCAACTGAATAATGAATGATCGGAATATTCACCACGCCGACGAGCGCGAGCACCGCGCCGGCACGCGCCGCCGCCCGGCGATCGTCGATCGCAGCTTGCAGGGCAATGTAGCCGAGATACAGGAACAGCAGGAGAAGCTCGGAGGTCAGCCGCGCATCCCACGCCCACCAGGTGCCCCACATCGGTTTACCCCACAGCGCGCCCGTCACCAACGCGAGCGCGGTGAACGACGCACCGAGCGGCGCGCAGGCGCGGGCGATCACCTCACCTAGTTTTACTTTCCAGATCAGGCTCAGCGCGCCGGCGGTGGCCATCACTATGTACGCGAACATTGATAACCAGGCACTCGGTACATGGACGTAGATAATTCGGAAGCTCTCACCCTGTTGGTAATCTGTCGGGGCTAGTCCGAGACCACCAATGAGGCCCGCCGCGAACAGCACTGCGCTCAAGCCGAAGCACCACGGCGAGACGCGCTGCGAGAGCGCGTGGAAGTGCATCAAGGATGCGTATTTATGCCAGGAAGCGAACATCAGCCGGGTTAGCTTAGGCGAGAGCGCAAGCCTGCCGCGGCAGCGAACGGGGCGAGAGTCGCCGCGAGTACCGCGAGGCCAGCGAGAAAAAACATTTCACCAGAAGTCGGAAGTCCCAGGGCGGCATTATTCACGGCGCCAGCGCCAAAAATGAGGACCGGAATGTACAACGGCATCACTATCAGTGCCAGCAGCAGGGCACCGCCGCGCAACCCGATGGTTAATGCACTTGCGAGCGTCCCGACCAGGCTAAATACCGGCGTCCCGAGCAGTAGGGTGACAAGCAAAGTCCACAGTGGCGTTGGCGCGAGGTTCAAGGCGCGCGCCAACGCCCCCGCCATGAGGATTAAAGGCAGCAGCGCTGTTAGCCAATGCGCGATCGCCTTGGCGAGCAACAGCAGGGGCAGCGGATGTGGGCTTAACGCGAGTTGATCAAGGCTGCCGTCATCGAAGTCGCTGCGGAATATCTCTTCCAGGCTAAGGGTGGTGGCCAGCAACATCGCGGTCCATACCACCGCGGGCACTATGCTCGCGGTAATTTCCCCTGAGCCTAGCGCGAACGGGAACAGCACGACGACCATCACGAAGAACATCAGCGGCTGCGTCCATTGCCCACGCCGACGCAGCAACCGTCGAATGTCTCGTTGCAAAATTGCAGCGGCTGCGCGCATGAAATTCATTCGCTGCCGACTCCACGTAACTGGAAGTTGCGCACATTAAGATTCGAGGAATCCACCGGCTGATGTGTCGCAAGCACAGCGAGCCCACCCCGCGAGGTGTGGGTTCGGAGCAAGCTTTCGACGAGCCGCTTGCCATCCAGATCAAGCGCGGTTAGGGGTTCGTCAAGTAACCACACCGGCGCTTTACTCATCACTAAGCGGGCAAGGGCGATGCGCTGACGTTGCCCTGCGGACAGCCGCGCCGCGAGCGTGTCGATGCACGTAGAAAGACCCACGACGCCCAGGGCTTCCACGACGTTGGCGTGGAGGCCTCCAGCACCGAGCGCGACGGCGACCGCGAGATTTTCACGGGCGGTGAGGCTGGCGGATACCCCGGAAAGATGGCCGATCACGCAAAGATTCCGATGCCAGAACAAGCGCTGCTGATGAACATCGCGTCCATCCCAGCGGACGGTCCCGGCGTAGGGCAGCGCCAAACCACTGAGGAGCCGGAGTAAGCTGGTTTTGCCACTGCCATTGGCACCTACCAACTGTAGAACCTCGCCTGGCACGAGGGTAAATTCAAGTGCCTCGAAAACCAGCCTGTCACCGCGCACGCACGAGAGCTTAACGGCTTCAAGTGACTTCGGGACTCCGGCACTTGTGTTTGCCACCTGAACGCTAATGGCAGCGCTTTCGAGCGGTAACGAGGTTCGGACTCGCGGACACCGCAACCCGACTCAGCGTACCCCCGGGAGCCCCGCTAATCCGCCTCCTGGAATGCCGCCACCGGGCATTTTCGACGGAACGACGATCCGCGATGCTTCTTCGCGGGCCATTTCCTTGGCTCGCTCATTGAGTCGCTCGACCGCCTCGCGCACGCCCTCCGGGAATTTTTCGAAGGCTTGTTGCAAGTTTCCTGCTTCAAGTTCGAACTGGACTGGGATTGGGCCCATTTGAGTCATCAATTGCGTATCGCCGATATAGTGTCGGGTGCGCTCAGGATCGAGATTACCATCGGCTTTGACTGGGGTGAGGACCCTGATCGAGGCGGCTTTCAAATCCGAGTAGGTTTCTTCGCGATAGAGATTATTGCTGTCGACCTGCATTGTTTCAGGGGTCATTCCAGAACGGGTGGCCATGGTGTTCGCTCCTTAAGTTAAGGCTGTTTTGCGAATACTAACAAAAAGTCCCGAGCGATTGACCTTCGAACTTCTCGCCGGCGGCCACCACGGTCGCTCTGGGGCCCGTTTGTTCGGTGTATGATCCGCGGCGCTGTGTTAAGAGAGTTCAAATGAAAATACTCGTCACTGGGGCTGCAGGCTTTATTGGGTCGCGCTTGAGCGAACGGTTGCTAGCCCGTGGGGATCACGTTGTTGGTTTGGATAACCTCAACGATAACTACGACGTGAGCCTCAAGGAGGCTCGTCTCGCGCGTCTAACCGCACACGCAAACTTCGACTTTCATAAGGCGGATATCGCCGATCGCGCGGCAGTTGAGCGCCTCTTCGCCACCGCCAAGCCGCAGCGGGTGATGCATCTGGCGGCGCAGGCGGGGGTGCGCTATTCGATCACCAATCCACATGCATACATAGAGGCCAACATCGTTGGTTTCATGAACATTCTTGAAGCGTGTCGACACCTGCCGGTCGAACACTTGGTATACGCCTCGTCGAGTTCGATCTACGGCGCGAATACCAGCATGCCGTTTTCGGTCCACGACAACGTGGATCATCCGGTGTCGCTGTATGCGGCAACGAAGAAGGCTAATGAGCTGATGGCGCATACCTACAGCCATCTGTATAGGTTGCCGACAACCGGTTTGCGCTTTTTCACGGTCTATGGGCCGTGGGGGCGGCCCGATATGTCGCTGTTCATGTTTACGCGCAAGATTCTTACGGGTGAACCAATCGATGTTTTCAATTACGGTAACCATCGGCGCGACTTCACCTATGTGGATGACATCGTCGAGGGGGTCATGCGCTGTATCGATCAAGTAGCCACGGCCGCGGCGAGCTGGACCGGCGATCACCCCGATCCCGGCACCAGTGCCGCGCCCTATCGGCTCTACAACATCGGCAACAACGCACCCGTTGAGTTAATGGAATTCATCGCGACGATCGAACGGTGCCTGGGGCTGGAAGCGAAGAAGAATTTTCTGCCATTGCAGCCAGGCGATGTGCCAGATACCTACGCAGATGTCGAGGCGCTTGTCACCGACGTTGGGTATAAACCCGGCACGCCGCTTGCGACCGGGATCGCGAATTTCGTCAATTGGTATAAAGGGTATTACGGAATCCTGTGAGCACGCACAATCGAAAAATCGCGGTCGTCGGACTGGGCTATGTCGGGCTTCCGGTAGCTGTCGCGTTCGGCAAGCAGCACGAAGCAATTGGCTTCGACATCAATGCACGGCGCATCGCCGAACTCAAAGACGGTCACGACAGTACTCTCGAAGTCGAAGACGCTGATCTGCGCGCGACAAAAATTCTGTTTACCGCCGATCCGGCGGATCTCAAGAAAGCTGATTTTCTCATCGTCGCGGTCCCGACCCCGATCGATAACGCCAAACAGCCCGACATGACGCTGGTCATTCGAGCGTCCGAGACCGTCGGGAAGCAGCTCAAACCGGGCGACATCGTGGTGTACGAGTCGACCGTGTATCCCGGTGCGACCGAAGAGGACTGTGTGCCTGTTCTGGAACGCTGTTCGGGCCTTACGTGCGGCGTCGATTTTTTTGTGGGCTATTCGCCCGAGCGAATTAACCCTGGTGACAAAGAACATACGTTTACGAAGATTACGAAGGTCGTCTCCGGACAAACGCCTGAAGTCCTCGATATCGTCGCCAAGGTCTACGAAAGCGTGGTCGTGGCGGGGGTACACCGGGCGGCCTCGATCAAAGTCGCGGAATCCGCCAAGGTGATCGAAAACACCCAACGCGATCTCAACATCGCCTTGATGAACGAGCTTGCGCTGATTTTCCAGCGCATGGGCATCGATACCCGCGATGTGTTGGCGGCGGCCGGGACCAAGTGGAATTTTCTGAAATTTGATCCGGGTTTGGTCGGTGGCCATTGCATTGGGGTCGACCCGTATTACCTGACCCATAAAGCCCAAATCACCGGCTACATTCCCGAAGTAATCCTGGCCGGTCGGAGTATCAATGACAACATGGGGCGCTACATCGCACAGCAAACCGTGAAGCTGATGATTCAGGCGAGCCTGCCGGTGAACGGCGCGATCGTCACGGTGATGGGTTTTACCTTCAAGGAAGACGTGCCAGATTTACGCAATACGCGAGTCATCGATATTGTGGCGGAGTTGCGCGATTACGGCGTGCAAGTGCAGATCCAGGACCCGTGTGCCCACGGCGTCGAGGCACACGAGGAGTACGGTGTTACTTTGCTGGATAACGACGCATTAAAACCGGCGCATGCGGTCATTTTGGCCGTACCTCACCAGCAGTATCTTGCCACGGGTTGGGGCGGGATCGTTAAGCGCCTGAAGAATGGCGCTGGTGTAGTGATTGACGTGAAAGCCAAGCTCGATCGCAGCCAGAAGCCGAACGGCGTCGTGCTGTGGAGGCTCTAGCTTCATGCGTGTAGTGATGATTGGTGCCGGCTATGTGGGGCTGGTGTCGGGCGCTTGTTTCGCGGAATTCGGTGCGGACGTTACCTGCGTGGATCTTGACGCGGACAAAGTAGAAAAGCTTCGAGCCGGCAAGATCCCGATCTACGAACCAGGTCTAGAAGCGTTAGTCGCGAAAGGAGTAGGCGAAGGACGACTCGCGTTTACGACCGAGATCGCGACCGTTGCCGGCATCGCGGACTTGATCTTTATCGCCGTGGGGACGCCGAGTCGGCGCGGCGATGGATTCGCCGATCTTTCCTACGTCTATGAGGCCGCGCGGCAACTCGCGCCGCAATTGCGCGACTATACCGTCATCGTCGACAAATCCACGGTCCCGGTGGGAACCGCGCGTAACGTCGCACGCATCATTCGCGAAACGAATCCGAACGCGGATTTCGATGTTGCATCGAATCCAGAGTTCTTGCGCGAAGGCGCTGCGATTTCAGATTTCATGCGCCCGGATCGCGTCGTCATCGGCGTGGAAAGCGCGCGCGCAGAAAAACTATTGCGCGAACTCTATCGCCCTCTGAATCTCATTGAAGCGCCGATCGTGATCACTGGGCTGGAGAGCGCTGAACTCATCAAATACGCGGCGAACGCGTTTCTGGCGACAAAAATCAGCTTCATCAATGAAATTTCGATGCTCTGCGAAGTCGTTGGTGCCGATGTGCATGCGGTGGCTAAAGGCATGGGCATGGATAAACGCATCGGTTCGAAATTTCTACATCCCGGTCCAGGCTATGGCGGCTCTTGTTTCCCGAAAGATACCCAAGCGCTGGTGCGCATTGCACAGGAACACGGGGTGTCGAGTCGCATCGTTGAATCAGTAATCGAAGTGAACGCCGCGCAGAAAGCGCGAATGATCAAGAAAATCCGGGCAGCGGTAGGCGGTAACGAGGCAGGTAAAACGCTGGGTGTCCTCGGGCTGACTTTCAAGCCCGAGACCGATGACATGCGCGACTCGCCTGCGCTATCGATTCTGCCTGCGTTGCTCGAGAAAGGTGCGCGATTGAAGGTTCACGACCCCCAGGGCATGGATGAGGCGCGTCATTTGCTACCGTCTAGCGTTGAATACTGTGCAGATCCTTATGCGGTGGCGAGGAATGCAGATGCGTTGATTATTATGACCGAGTGGAACCTCTATCGAGGCATGGATCTCGAACGACTGGGCGAATCGATGAACGCGCGCGTCCTCGTCGATTTGCGCAATGTCTATGAGCGCGAAACGCTGGAGGCTAAAGCGTTCTCTTATTATTGCGTTGGACGTTAATCAAGCATTCTGAAAACCGGTTTTTGATTGATCAGCGGTAAGCGTTGATAGCTGGACTGCGCATTGCGTTGGAGTTACGTTTTATGAGTTATCGAGCACCATCAGCTATTCGCGATCGGCGAATCCGCGTCGCCGTGGTCGGCTGTGGACGTATCTTCGACCGCCATATTGAGGCGATCAAAGCACACCATGAACGCGCCGAACTGGTCGCGATCTGCGATATCAGCAGCGAGGCGCTCGCACGCAGTAGCGCTGCGCTCGGCGTACCCGGGTACGAAAGCCTCGAGCAACTGTTGGCTAATTCCAATGCGGATGTAGTGGTGCTCTGCACCCCAAGCGGATTGCACCCAGCGCAAGCAATCCAAGTCGCGCGAGCGGGCCGGCACGTGGTTACAGAAAAGCCGATGGCCACGCGGCTGATCGATGGTAAGCGGATGGTTACGGCGTGCGATGACGAGGGCGTTACCTTGTTTGTCGTCAAGCAAAATCGGCTCAATCCGACCTTGCAGCTGCTCAAGAAGGCCACCATGAAACGGCGCTTTGGGCGGATCTACATGGTGAACGTGAATGTCTTTTGGACCCGCCCGCAAGAGTACTACGACTCCTCGCGCTGGCGCGGTACCTGGGAATTCGACGGTGGAGCGTTCATGAATCAAGCAAGTCACTACGTTGATTTGCTCGATTGGCTGATTGGTCCGATCGAAAGCGTTCACGCCTATACCGCAACCTTGGAACGGAATATCGAGGTGGAGGATTCGGGAGTCGCGAACATTAAATGGCGCTCCGGCGCACTAGGCTCGGTTAATGTCACGATGCTCACTTATCCGCGAAATTTAGAAGGCTCGGTCACGATCCTTGGCGAACGCGGCACTGTCCAGGTCGGTGGTGTGGCCGTTAACGAAATTAAACACTGGGAGTTTGCTGAACCCGACGAAGAAGATGCGACTGCGCGT
Source organism: Gammaproteobacteria bacterium (assembly GCA_009692265.1). GTDB lineage: Bacteria > Pseudomonadota > Gammaproteobacteria > CAIKBL01. The sequence continues at coordinate 119 of SHZM01000080.1, read as the reverse complement.
GAATCAAACTATCAAACGGCCTCGGTCTACGGGGTCGGTCATCCCCTGTATTACGACAACGTAATTCGCGTCTTGCGCGGGGAGGCGACCCCGGAAACCGACGGGCGCGAAGGGCTGCG
>SHZM01000079.1 GCA_009692265.1 Gammaproteobacteria bacterium | reverse complement strand
CCTGCAACTGGGCCGGCGTCACTAATTGTTTGTCGTTCATATCGATCACCATGCCTCGCATCATGACCGAACCCAGCTACCCCTTCAGACTCATACTCCGTTGGATTCACGCCCTTTGTTCAGACTCATACCCCATTGGACAAGGCTGTTGGGGTTCGCTTCGCCCACCTACCTGTAAGATCACATCCCCGACAGCTACCGCATCTGCTTCGGGGGTGTAATAAAGGTAGAACTGCTAGAGCGATCCTCGGACTAAATCTGCTGCCCCGACTAACGCCTGCAGTTTTCCGAACGCGGCCTCCCGCGAAAGGTATTTCATTCCGCAATCCGGCGCTGGGATCAACCGATCTGGGCTGACGAACGGCAGCGCGCGGCGAATGCGCTCGGCGAGCACTTCGATGCTTTCAACTTCATTGGTGGCGAGGTCAACTACGCCAAGCACGATCGTTTTATTCGAAAGTTCGCGCAATACCCCGAGATCGAGGTGAGGCTGCGCAGCTTCGATCGAAACTTGGTTAACTACACAGTCGGCGAGCTGGGCGAGAAAGGCATAAGCTTTCGGTTTCTGGTGCGACACCACAAAGCCATAGCCGAAGCACAGATGGATCGCAGTGGTTGTGCGCACGCCTTGCAGGGCACGGTTGATCGCTTTGAGCCCAAATCTGTTTGCACCATCGGGGTCGTTGCGCAGCCACGGTTCATCCAATTGGATTACATCCGCACCGGCCGCTTCCAATTCAAGTGCCTCGGCGTTCACTACCTCGGCGTACGCCATGGCCAGTGCTTCCTCGTCGGCGTAATACTCGTTGTAGGCTTGCTTGCACAAGGTAAAGGGGCCCGGCAAGGTAATCTTTGCGAGGCGCGTGGTATGACGTTTCAGAAACCTGAGATCGTCGACTTCGATCGGGCCTGGCCGGCCTAGCGCGCCGACCACACGCGGCACCGGGATTTCGAAAGTTTCGACTCTCCGGATATACGGATTTTCCGAATCGATACCCGAGAGCGCGGTGCCAAAACGATTGGAATAACTTTCGCGTCGCATCTCGCCATCGGTAATCGTATCGATCCCGGCGAGCTCCTGATCGCGGATTGCGATCAAGGTTGCATCGTTTTGCGCCTCTTCTAGATACGGCGAGGGGACACGCCAGATCTCGTGCGCATGCACCCGCGGCACGAGTTTGGCCTTCAGGATCTCGTGATCAACTAGCCACCGCGGTTGCGGATAACTTCCGATGACGGTCGTTGCCAACAGTTTCGTCGACATTGAATTAAGCCTTCCAGTAACATCGGAACCCGAACCAAGACAGCGCGGAATTTAGTCGCACGATCGAGTGGCAGCGTACAAGAATCACCCGGTCAGTGCACCCGCTGACCCGCATTCGCTTTCGATCCCTTGCACTGACCTTAAGGAGTTTGCCTTGAACGCCACGCGCCCCACGAAGACTCGCTCGTACTACCCCCATCACATCATTGATGGCACCCGTTGGGATCACTACAGGCCGCGCCGGGACGACATCATTGTGTCCACCTCGATGAAGGCCGGGACTACGTGGGTTCAAACCATCGTCGCGAACCTGCTGTATCAGGACGGTACGTTTCCGGCACCGGTCGATACCATGGCACCGTGGCTGGACATGCGCTTCGCGCCGATTGAGATGCAGATTGCGAATCTTGAGGCGCAGACCGGCCGCCGTTCGCTCAAGACCCACCTACCCCTGAATGCGATCCCGTTTTACGACGAGGTGAAGTACGTGGTTGTCGGCCGCGACGGTCGCGATGTGTTCATGTCCCTGCACAATCACCACACCCATTACAGCGATAAGCTGCGCGAGATGGTCGCGACGGTGGATTCGACGATCGGTCATCCCTTTGCGTTCGATCTCGGCGATATCAAGGCGATGTGGCGGCAGTGGACTACGCGGGGCTACTTTGCCTGGGAATCCGATGGCTATCCGTATTGGTCGCATCTCTATCATTTTCAGACGTGGTGGGACTTCAAACACCTCAGCAATATTTACTTTGTGCATTACGCGGATCTGTTAGCCAATCCCACCGGCGAGATCCAGCGCCTCGCTGAGTTTCTCGCGATCCCGGTAACGGCCGCGAAGATGCCGGAGATCGTGGAACGGATCTCTTTCACTGCAATGCGCGAGAACTTCGACAACATCATGCCGATGGCCAACGTGGTCTGGCAGGGCGGCGGCAACACTTTCATGAACAAAGGCACCAACGGCCGGTGGCGTGACATCTTCGATGGCGCGGATCTCGCGCTGTACGATCAAGCGGTGGCGCGGAATCTGACTCCTGAAGCAGCGCGTTGGCTGGAATTCGGGAGAGGCTAGTCGCGATAACGATCCGCCAGTGCGTCGGTTGACGTCGCCAGCAGTCCGGTATCCTTGCCCGCCGCGACAAATTGACAACCGGCGGCGAGCGTTCGATCGGTAGTCAGGGTGCTACTGGCGTGACGCGCCTTCCAGATCTGACAAAGCTTTCAAATGACGCCGCATTGCGATGCCTGGGGCATCGGTCGGAATGTGTCGTTCAACGCCGTCGCTATCACGATCGAGCTCCTTCAAGCGCGTGATCTGTTCGATCGCGAATTTATCTTCGGCGAAGGCGGCGTATTGGGCGTTGCGCATGAAGTTATCGATTTCTGGTTGATTGCGCGCGAAATTGCGGCACACCGCGAACCAATAGTGCGTCTTTAGGCGAGTCTCAGGCGTAATAATCTGCGCGACCTTGACCAGCGGAATCGGCTGCTGTTCGGCTTCGAGGATTTCCAGGTTCTTGAGTATCCCGCTATTTACATGCAAGCCGGGCGCGACGAATTGCGAGCCCGAGCTGCGCAACACCTTCATGCCTTTCCATTGCAATGGAACGGAGTAGATATCGGGCAGCTCGCAGGTTACCCGTCGCCACACTTGAATATCAGTACCGTTTGCCGTCAATTCAACGGGTGCCAGGGCGTACTCCGGGGTACCGAAGGTTTTAGGATGTAAGAACGATAGATGCGATAAGTCGAGCAGATTTTCATGCATGTGCACGTAGCTGCCATTGATCGTTAAATAGCCAAGATAGAAATCCCAGTCGGGTGAGCCCAGCCACTGGGGATGGGGTAGCGCCGCCTCGTCGACCGCCGCGGGATCGCCAAACCACGCCCAAACAAACGGTGCATGCTCGCGCGCCGGATACGCGCGGACTCGCAGGTTGTCGGGGACTTTGTCCTGCATCGGGATCTCGACACAGCGACCCGAGGTGTCGTAACGCGGCCCGTGATAACCGCAGCGGATCGAGTCGCCTTCGAGCATGCCTTTGGCAAGCGGAAACGAGCGGTGGCAACAACGGTTCTGCAATACCACGGGCGCGCCGTTAGTGGATCGAAACATCACGACACTGGTTTCCATGACGTCACGCCCAAATGGTTCTCGGGTGATCTCCTCCGAGGTCGCGACCACGTACCAGGCGTTGCGAATTAGCGGCGTGTGACTGTCGGCTAGGTGGGGTGAGTTCTCGACGGGGCGTCGGGACTCGATAGGAATACTCGCCATGTCCGGTCCTCGGCGCTCTATAGGTCGACGTAGTTTAGCCGATTATGTTGGCGGTTGAAGGCTGCCGCTTTTCGGATCGTGCGAAGGAGGAAAATTTTCAACCTGCCTGCCAGAGCTGTAGGTCCCTCGAATTTTAGAGATGCCCTTTAGTTGGCATCAAGCGCGGAATCCCGAACGTCTACATGTTCGACGCATAACCCCGCGCGCGCTGCCGCTGTGGTGATCCTGATTTGATTGGGTTGTGCGCTGCGCGAGAAATCAGAAATGCACAACAAGTGGGTGGCGTACCAAACGGCTTTTAACTCCGCGGCGAACGGGGCAAGCTCGCGATAATACTCAGTACTGCACGAGACGATGCAGTGTTTCAAATGCAGATTCCGTGCAGCTAAATCGTTTGCGACAACGCTCAGCGCCAAGCCCGCACTGACGAGATCCACCGAGCTCGCCTTCCACAACGGGGCATTGCGCTTTAAATAGGTCTGCAGTTTTGTTTGCCAAACTTTGGATTTCATATGCGCGGCAGGATCGCTGATCAATAATCGAACTGGGGATGTCGGAGCAAGGAGGCGCGCCCAGATCCCGGGCAGTTGGCAGTTGCGCGGGGCATCGCGAAATAGTTTCGCGATCGTGGCGTCGTGGTGCTGTCCATCTCCGCAGCCGAAGCGAGTGACTACAAAAGTAAGCTCGGGATGTTGCCGGGCATAGCTTAGAAAGCTCTGTATGTAGTTATCTATTACCTCGATCGCCAGTAGTTTCAATTCGGAGCTTCGGCAAGGAATTGCATACGAATTGCCGGTAGGGCCGCTCCATTTTCCCAACTGGGCACCATGAAATTTCATGGCATGCGCCACGCTGTCGCCCATGTGCTTTCCCAGGACACTAGTACCAAAGACGTACACCGGTTCGGCCGCCGTTGCTGGTTGGTCGATACGAATTGACGTCTGGGCTACTGCGGTCATGCTTCCCTCGGCGCCGCGATCGCGACAGTTAGACACTCCGTAGGATTAGCGGCGAGTAGCGAGTTTTCTTCAGTGCCAACCTACCCCGCGGCCCGAACGGCTAGAATGCTGCTCCCACCTCAGAGCGGAAGTGCACCCATTGCTCGATAAAACACGTATCAACCGAATCCTGGGCCTTGCCATGCCCGTGATCACCGGCATGGTGTCGCAGAACATTCTGAATCTAGTCGATACAGCGATGGTCAGCCGGCTTGATAGTAGCAATGCCGCGCTCGCGGCAGTCGGCTACGGTGGTTTTGCGCTGTTCGTTGCGCAGGCAATTATCCTAGGCCTCTCCACTGGTGTGCTCGCCGCCGCATCACGACGGAAGGGCCAGGGACGCACTGGCGAAACCGCTTATTTTCTCAACGCAGCGTTGATTATCGTCGTACTCGTGGCACCGGCGATCACGGGGTTATTGATTTGGGTAATCCCCGAAATCTACCATTGGATAAACGATGATCCGGAAGTTATTGCGTTCGGCGTGCCCTACCTGCAGATCCGCGCGGTCGGGATCATGTTCGTCGCGATGAATTTTTCGTTCCGCGGATATTGGAACGCGATCGACATGACGCGGTTGTACATGTTCACGTTGATCCTGATGCACTCGCTTAACATCTTACTGAACTACATGCTCATCTTTGGGCACTGGGGCGCGCCCGCGCTTGGCGTCAACGGTGCCGCAATTGCCTCTGTAATCGCACTCGGCTTTGGCAGCACACTCTATTTCGTGTTCGGCCTGCGCTATGCGCGCGAATTCGGCTTTTTGCGCAAGCTACCACCGTGCGCCGATGTAATACGGTTGGTGCAGGTCTCGCTGCCGAGCGGTATTCAGCAAGTGTTTTTCTCGGCCGGTTACCTCGCGATGTTTTGGATCATTGGGAAGGTGGGCACCGCTGAGGTCGCGGCCGCGAACGTGTTGATCAACATGATGCTGGTCGCGCTGTTGCCAGGCATGGGACTCGGCCTCGCCGCGGCGACCCTGGTTGGTCAAGCTCTGGGTCGCAATGATGTCGAGGACGCGGCGAGGTGGGGTTGGGATGTCGTGAAAGTGGCGGCGGTTAGTCTCACCGTGCTGGGATTGCCGATGATCCTGCTCCCACGCGAATTGTTGTCGGCGATCTACACGCTAGATCCGCATACCCTAGATCTCGCGGTCTGGCCACTGCGCCTGATCGGATTGAGCATGATCTTCGAAGCGGTCGGCACAATCTTGAACCACGCACTCCTCGGTGCGGGCGATACGCGGCGGGTCATGTTGGTCGCGATCTTCAACCAGTGGCTGGTGTTCATGCCGTGTGCGTATTTAATCGGCCCGGTGTACGGCTTTGGCTTAACAGGGATCTGGTTACTGCAAGTGTGTTATCGGGTGATTCAGGCGGGTATTTTCAGCTATTTTTGGGTCAGGCGAAGTTGGACTCGGATAGCGATCTAATGCGAGACACCGGATCACTTCCCTCCCAAACGGGGCTTGTTTCAGCGCAAGGTTTTCGTAGACAGCGGCTCCCGTCGTCGTCCTTGTAGTTCACCACGTGGCCGCCGAAGCGCACGGGATACAGCTTCTCGGCGCGTGGAAACTCCCACGGATTGCCGTAGCGCAGCCAATTGTCGGGATGTTCGACTTGTCGGCCATCTTCAATACCTTGGCGAAACATTCCGTATTCATAGCGGATGCCGTAGCCGAATCCCGGCAGCGCCAAGCTAGCGAGCGAGTCGAGAAAGCACGCGGCAAGTCGGCCTAGGCCGCCGTTGCCGAGCGCGACGTCGGGCTCACACTCGCTCAACGCTTCAAGATCAAGACTGACTTCGCGCAGCGCGGCGCGACATTCTTCCGGAAAGCCGATATTGAGCAGGCTATTTGACAGGCTGCGGCCGATCAGAAATTCGAGTGAAAAGTAATAGACGCGTTTGCAGTCCTGGCGGTAGTAATTGCGCATGGTTTGCATCCAGCGCTCCATCAGGCGCTCGCGCACCACGAATGCCAGCGCGAAATACCAATCGCGATCCTTGGCGATGATGTGATCCTTGCCGACGGTGTACATCAGGCGGTTCGCGAGCGCGCGCACGAGTTCGGGGGTATCGACACTTAAGCGACGTTCGTAGTTGAATTTGGGCACCGTCATCCGTTCGTTCATTGTGTGATCTATGGCGCCGATAGCGCCGTTGTACTGGTTATTCACGACGCGAGGCGCGTCAGTTCCGGGGTCGCCGCGTGGTAGGGATAGTTTGGCTGCAAGCCATATTCGGCAACGCTGGCCGTGATCCGGTTAGGGCGTCCCCAGTCGCTCCAGGCGATACCGCTCAAGGGCAGGAGCAGGCACTCGGCGGTGCTTTTTTCGAGCAGATCGCGTGAAAAATCGAACGTCGGCATACCAGCATAGGCATCCCGAATCGCCGCTTCGCGGGTTGGTGTTGACCACGCCTCACGCACAGCATTAAACCGACTAAGCATGGTCGGTAAACGCGAGGCTATACCCCACAACGTCGCCACCGTGCAGGACACAATCATGGTGTTCCACAGATAACCGGCCTTCAAATAACGTACGGCTTGGGCGGCATCAGGTTTTTCATGGAAGGCGGTCACCGTCAGTGCCGCCCACCCGGCTCCGGTCACCGCACGTCCCGGTTGGATCCAGCCAAAATCCTTTTCGGCGATATCGGGGACGGCGGCCGTGAGCACTAAGCGATCCGGTGCCGCGCGAACGATCGTCTCCGTCAACGCTAGATGGCGCACAAAGCGCTCGCGCGGATAGATGAAATGATCCGAGGGCATGAGGTGGATCAGTGCATGGGGATCTGCCGCGGCGATTGCGGTTAGCGGCAGAAATACCCCTGGCGCGGTCCCGCATGGTCGTGGTTGATATAAAATTTCGCCAGTGACATCAAGACCAGAGAGTAAGAATCGATGCTCCGGCGCGGCGACGGTGAGTATCTGGCCGCCGGGTGCTAACGACTGCGCACGCGCCCAGGTGTGCTCTAGCATCGTGCGCCTGCCAACAAAGCGGCAATATTGTTTTGGACGTGATTCTCCCAACCAGTGCTGGATAAAAGGATTAAGGCGCTCACCCTGTCCGCCGGCCCAGACAATCACCCAACTCGAGGGGTTGGTCGGTCCACACTCCGGACTGGCACGCGCTGTGGCGCGGTGGTTCATCATGGCTTCCCTCCGCGGTGACATGAGGGGTTAGCGGCAGGCGGTGGGATTCTTTAAGGTTCGTGAACGTACGGCGGCGGGGTCCCATTCGACCTGTGCTCAATGGAGGTATAGACCATAAAACAGGTTGGCACCGGAAAAATTACTCCGAACGCGGCGTTTAGGGAATTACACTCGCTCGTTTTGGCCGCCTGACGATCGGTTACTGTAGATTCGCGTAAATCGCGGTTTCGAACTCACCCAGCAGGCCGATGGTTGCGGTATCGAAAAAGGGAAAGAGCTGGGTCGCGAGCACGGCACAGATGCCGTTTTTGAGATCGATCCAATAGTAGGCATTCGACAGTCCGGCCCAAGCCAAACTGCCCGCGGCGCGACCACCGGGAACCGCGGTCTTATTGATCACGAAACTCAAGCCCCAGCCCTGCGGTGCGCCGGGAAAGAAATCCGCAGCGTTGGTGACTTCGGGGGCCACTGTCTGGGTGCGACCGCAGTGCAGATCGCCGATTTGATTACGCGCCATTTCGGCGACGGTCTCCGGCCGTAACACTTGCACACCGTCTAGGCTGCCTTCACCCATGATCATCCGCATAAAGCGCAAATAATCGTGGACAGTGCTGTAGAGCGCGCCCCCGCTCATTTCAAACTCGGGTTCTTGCTGCACTTCGAGCGGGAACGGGGCAACCTTGCCGTCTGGACCGCGTGCATGCATCCCCACGAGGCGCCGTCGCTGATCCGTGCTGAGCTTGAACGAGGTGCTCGTCATTTTCAGGGGAGAAAACAGCTGTTCTTGGAAATAGCGGCCGATCGGCATGCCGCTGATCCGCTCGACCATCTTGCCCGCCCAATCGATGTTGATGCCGTATTCCCACGCCTCGCCCGGATCGAACAGGAGCGGGGTGGTCAAGGCCGCATTTTCGCAACTCATAATGCTTGGGGTGGCCGTGACTTCGACGTAACGTTTAATGTCGGCGTTCATGAATTCATAGCCAAAGCCCGCAGTATGGGTCAGCAGATGGCGCAGGGTGATCGGGCGACGCGGAGCGCGCAGCCGTGGCTTGCCCGCGGTATCGAAACCTTCGAGAACTTTTGTGTTGGCCAGTTCCGGCACGACCGTGTGGGCCGGGGCGTCCAAGGCCAACTTCCCCTGTTCAACCAACTGCATCGCGGCGGTCGCGGTGACCGCCTTGGTCATGGAGGCGATCCAGATCACGCTGTCGGGGGTCATCGCGGCTTGTTCGCCTAAGACTCTCGAACCGAAAGCACTTTCATAAATCGCGCCCGCGCGATTGCCGACGATCGCGACTACATTCGGGATCGTGCCGGCTGCGACGGTGTTAGAGAGCAAGGCATCGAGGACGGTGTGCAGAGCTGGCATGGTGATCTCCGTGGGTGGTCAGGATTTATGAGTGAAAGTGGCAATGCTGCCATCAGCTTATGGGCGCAGTCTGCTCGGAGCAATACAGCGCGGCAATGTACTTGACCAACTTTGCTCGCGCGAACGACACTCAGCCCATGACCTCATTCAAACGCGATTACCGCACCGACTACGATCTCACCGATCCCGAGCTCAGTGCGCGATGGGACGAGATCACTGCTGATCTGCATCAAGGCTGTCCAGTCGCGCGCAGTGAGACAGGCGAGGGGTACTGGGTGGTCAACGGGTACAAGGAAGTACTGCGCTGCGCGAAGGACTGGAAAACTTTTTCCTCGGCGGATGGTTTCATGGTCAATCGTCCCGAGGGCATGCCGTATTTCCCGCCGGCCGAGATCGATCCCCCGCTGCAACGCGCGCTCCGGGCGGTGCTTGAACCGTTCTTGCGCCCGAAGGCGCTCGCAGTGTTTGAACCCGTTATCCGTCGCCACGCCAACCAACTCATCGATAGCTTCATCACCAAGGGGGAAGTCGAACTAGTCAGCGAGTTTGCGAATCCGCTCCCGCAGTTTGTGTTTTCGTCCGCGGTCGCCGGCATGGATGTCGCGGAGATGCCGTATCTCCTCAATGCTTTCAGCTTTGTGGGGCCCGAGGCCGAGCGCGCGCTCAATTTCCAGCGCGGGATGGTCAGGATCGAAAAATACTTACGTCTACGCTAGACCCAACCAGCACGCGGCGATATCGTTGATGCCCTACTTGCTTTCGAGCACGCGGGTTACAGCTGGATGGATAAAGTGGGCACCCTGTGCCAGCTCACCATCGGCGGAATCGGTACCACCGGCTACGCGTTCTCCGGTGGGCTTTATCATTTGGCAACCCACCCTGAAGACTGGCGACAACTGATCGCCGAGCCGGCGCGGATCCCGCAGGCGCTAGATGAATTCCTGCGCCTGTTCCTGGGCGTCGTGAATATGGCTCGGCGGGTAAAAACCGAGGTTGCGCTAGGTGGCGTGTCGATGAAGGCCGGCGATCGGGTGTTGCTATCCTTCGGCGCCGCGTGTCGCGATCCTGCGGTGTACTCAGACCCGAACACGTTGGATATCGAGCGCAAAGCGGTCCCGAATCTCGCGTTTGGCGCTGGCGTCCACCGCTGCATCGGTGAATCTTTAGCGCGACTGGTGCTGCAGGTAGGTTATGAGGAGTTTCTCACCCGGATCCCCGAGTTCACCGTGGCCGAAGGCTTCGTGCCTGAATATGAAACAGGCAGCACCCGTCATATGGTGACCTTGCCCCTGCGGTTCGCGCGCGGGGCGCGGGCTGTATGAGCGCCACGCCGACGGTAGTTTTCGTTCACGGCGGCTTTCATGGCGGCTGGTGTTGGCGCCGAGTAGCAGCACCGCTGCGCGCGCTGGGCTGGCAGGTGTATGCGCCGACGTTGACGGGACTCGCCGATCGCGCGCATTTGCTCACGCCACAGGTCGGGCTCGAAACCCATGTACAGGACATCGTCGGTCTGATCGAAGCCGAGGAGCTCACCGACATCGTCCTGTGCGGTCACAGTGCGGCCGGCGCGGTGATTACTGTCGTCGCAGATCGGATCCCGGCGCGCATTAGCAGCCTGTTATATCTCGATGCCTCACTGCCGAGTGCCGGCCAGTCGATGCTCGATTTCATGGGGGACACCCAGGGCATCCCGGCGCTGTTTCGTGCCTAAGCTGCGGAGCACGGCGAGGGATGGAGGGTGCCGGCGGGTCTACCATTCGACGCCGCTGGTTTTGGAATAGAGGATCCAAGCGACGTCGCCTGGGTAAACCGCAGACTTACCGCCCACCCGCTCGCCGCATTCACCGATCCGCTGGTGTTAACCGGCGCCTGGGAAGAGATCACACGGCGCACCTATATCCGCTGCGAAGGTTTTCAGATTGCCCATGGCGAACCGCTCATCTCACGCCTGGAACGAGACCCACGTTGGCGCACGCAACGTTGGGAGTGTGGACATAGTCCGCAGATCACGGCGCCGCAGCGCGTGGTTGAGGCGGTGGTTGCGCTGCGGGAGTAGCTTGGAAGGCGTGCTGACTTAACCCTCGGCGCAGTGCCACTTAACATTGATGCGCTGTTAAATTAGTGACGTCGGGCCATTTGCAACGGGGCGTTAAACCGCAAACGTTCCCGCAGCGGTCCGATCTAACGACTAACGAGATACTGCTATGGCTAAACTCACCGGCACTTCACGTGCAGATCAACTAAGTGGCACCAACGGTAATGACACGCTCGATGGCCTTGGTGGCAATGATCGACTAGAAGGCCGTGGCGGCAATGACGTTCTGTTCGGTGGCCTGGGGTTAGATCTACTGATTGGCGCGGCTGGCAACGACAGCTACACCATCGACGACGCGCACGAAATCAATAAATCAACGGCGGATGCCGGCGTCGATACAGTCAAGTCCTCGGTGACCGACAGCTTGGGAATAGAGCAGGAGAATCTGGTTCTGCTGGGCAGCAAGGCACTCAACGGCACCGGCAATCTCAACGCGAATGTGCTCACCGGCACCACCGGCAACAACAAGTTATCCGGTGGCGCGGGCGACGACACGCTTAAGGGCGGCAACGGCAATGACACCTTAACCGGTGGCGACGGCGATGACCGCCTGCTGGGTGGTGCCGGGAATGACACCCTGGTGTTTGATCCGCTGGACATCCGCGGCGTGGACGGCGGCACTGGCACCGATACCCTGCGCGTGACCGGCACCACCACCGCGGACTTGGTCAGCTTGAATGCGTTGAGCGCGAAGTTTACCGGGTTTGAAGTACTCAATCTCAGCGACCCAGCGGCCCAGACGGTGCTGCTGGACGAAGCGACGGTGCTTGGGCTGTCCCAACCACCGAGACGTTGCGGATCACCGGCACGGTAGTGGATGCGGTTCACACCGGTGGCGCGTGGACGCTAGGGGCGGATATCGCAATTGGAACGGTGACCTATCACCAGTTTCAGAGTGGCGCGGCTACTTTGCAGATCCAGGCTGGGATCGCCGTCAACCCGCCGAGCGTGCTGGTGGCCGGCACCGTGGCGTACAGCGTCGGCGCAGTCGGCGTGGTGCTGGAAGACGCGGTGACCTTGACCAGCCCGGATAGTCCCACCTTGAGCAGCGCCACGGTCGCGATCCAGAACATGCAGACCAGTGATGTTCTGAACTTCTCTGCTCAGAATGGCATCACCGGTAGTTACAGCACCGGTACACTCACCTTGACCGGCACGGCCACGGTCGCTGATTTCAAGACCGCGTTGGAAAGCATCACCTTCAGCACCACTAGCTTGGTGCAGGTGGATCGGGTCATCGGTTTCACGGTCAACGACGGCACCGACTCGAGCGCCACCGCTACCGTGCTCGTGGACATCGCCCCGGAGGTCAATCTCTCGGCGCTCGATGGCAGCAATGGCTTTCAAATATCCGGAGAAGCGGAGAATGACCGTTCCGGCCGTGCGGTGAGCGGCGCGGGCGATGTGAATGGGGACGGCTTCGCGGACATCTTGGTCGGTGCCCGCCTCGCCGATCCCAATGGCGATCAGTCCGGTGCGAGCTATGTGGTGTTCGGGGGCACGGGGTTTGCCGGGAACCTCAATCTCTCGGCGCTTGACGGCAACAATGGCTTTCAAATTACCGGAGCGGCGGCGTTTGACTTGTCCGGCACTGCCGTGAGCGCAGCGGGGGATGTGAATGGGGATGGCTTCGCGGATGTGTTAATCGGCGCCCCAGACGCGGACTCGAACGGTGTTTCTCAATCCGGTGCCACCTACGTAGTGTTCGGGGGTGCCAGTTTTGCCGCGAACCTCAATCTTTCGGCGCTCGACGGCAGCAACGGCTTTAAGCTCTCCGGGGAAGCGGTGTTTGATCAATCCGCCGTCTCGGTGAGTGCGGCGGGGGATGTAAATGGGGACGGCTTCGCGGATGTGTTGATCGGCGCCTATTTCGCGAGCCCCAACGGCACTCGCTCTGGCGGGAGTTATGTGGTGTTTGGCCACAGCGGCGGATTTACCGCCAATCTCGATCTCTCGGCGCTCGATGGCAGCAATGGCTTTCAAATCTCTGGTGAAGCGGTGTTTGATCAATCCGGGGTATGCATCACCTACCCCATTTCACCGTACAAGCCGATATACCCCTTCACATACAAGGGCTTGAAGGTGACTCTCGGCGAGGAAAAATGCGGGATTCTGACCGAA
>SHZM01000078.1 GCA_009692265.1 Gammaproteobacteria bacterium | reverse complement strand
TTTGCAATGAGTGACAATGCGGCTGCCGAGCACCTTAACAAGGCCCGGGAAATTCTTTTTAAATCTATTCCTAATCGACCGAAAGCAGCCGCCTAAGCCCAGACTCAACTTCAACCCTTCAGACTCATACCTCGATTGGAATGTACTTTCATGTAATTGTCACAAACTCGCAATATCCCTGTGATTTTTGCCCTTCAAGGTGGAATACTTCGCTGTATTTTCACCGTGCTCCACGAATCCATGCAAAAAATTCTCCCTGTAATTCTCGCCGGCGGTGGTGGCACTCGCTTGTGGCCCTTATCGCGAAGCCATTATCCCAAACAATTCTTGGCGATCGACGCCGACGTAACCTTACTCCAAGGTACCCTGACACGTTTGGCGGTAGGTGACCAGCTTCCAGCGGATTATCTGAATCCCATTGTCGTCTGCAACGAAGAACATCGCTTTTTAGTGGGTGAACAGGCGCGCCAGATTGGAATTCCGTTCGAGCGCATTGTGCTCGAACCCATGGGCCGCAATACCGCGCCCGCGCTAACCTGCGCGGCATTGCTCGCCACCGCAAAGGGAGCAGATCCGCTCCTCTTGATGATGCCAGCAGATCATCTTGTCCGTGAACCGTCAAAATTTCAGCTGGCGATCGAAGCCGGTCGGGAGTTCGCGAACGCCGGGCGCCTCGTGACTTTTGGGGTCGTTCCAACCTGTCCCGAAACAGGCTACGGCTATATTCAGCTCGGTGAAACCCTCTCAAGTAACCGCACTGAGCCTCCCACGAATGTCATTGCTGCCTTCAAGGAAAAACCGAATACCGCGACTGCCAAGCATTACCTTGTCACCGGCTCTTATCGTTGGAATGCAGGGATTTTCCTAACCCGCGCAAGTAGCTGGCTTGAGGCGATTGGCGCCTATAACCCCGAAATCCTTAGTGCCTGCCAAGCGTCGGTCCGTCTCGGTCGCGCGGACGGCGAATTCATGCGGCTCGACAAAACTAGCTTTAGCGCGTGTGTCGCCGACTCGATCGACTATGCCGTCATGGAGCCGATCTCCGTAGGTCAGCCCGAACGCACTGCCGTAGTGTCCCTCGACGCCGGGTGGTCGGATGTAGGATCGTGGTCCAGCATCTGGGACGTGTCGCCGAAAAGCGCCGAGGGCAATGTGACTCGCGGTGACGTCTGCGCAATCGATTGCGAGAACACGCTTATCTACGCTGAAAGTAAACTCGTCGCCGCGCTTGGATGCGAAGATCTAGTAATTGTCGAGACCCCAGACGCCGTGATGGTGGCGCCTAGAGATCGCGCGCAGGACGTTAAAGCCATTGTCGATTGGCTTGGCACCCAAAATCGGGACGAGCGTTTAGCGCATCGGCGCGTGTTTCGCCCCTGGGGCACCTACGAAGGTGTCGATGCCGGCGAGCGCTTTCAAGTTAAACGAATTATGGTGAAACCCGGTGCTTCGTTATCGCTGCAAATGCATCACCACCGCGCAGAGCACTGGATTGTCGTGAAAGGCACCGCGCGCGTCACACGGGGCGATGAAGTCTTTCTTCTGAGCGAGAATCAATCGACCTACATCCCACTGGGTGCAACTCATCGGCTCGAAAATCCCGGCACGATCCCGCTTGAAATTATCGAAGTGCAAAGTGGAGCCTATCTCGGTGAGGACGATATCGTGAGGTTTGAGGATAAGTATCAACGGGCGTGATGGAGGTCCGACACCTCACCGCCTAAGCAAACATGAGTCACGAAAAGAGTCGTGGCGTCGTACAACGAAATACACGCGTGACATAGGGAAACGAATGAAACTCGCAGCATCAATTCTATCAATCGTCTCAATTCTGTGCGTCGGCATGCCGGCAGGCGCGCGCGCCGAAAACACAACGGACTACCTGATTAATCCTGGTGATACCTTGATCGTCATAGTGTGGCACGAAGCCGATCTCTCGATGCAAGTACTGGTTCGCCCGGACGGCAAGTTCAGCTTTCCGCTGGCAGGCGATGTGCAAGCCTCCGGCCTCTCGATCGATGCCGTTCGTCAGGAATTAAAAAAGAGAATCGATACCTACATTCCCGATGCGGTTGTCACCGTGATGGCCAAGGAGACCACCGGGAATATCGCTTATGTCGTCGGCAAAGTATTGCGACCTGGACCGATCCTTATGGCACAGGAGGTAAACGTCATGCAGGCGCTTTCGTTTGCGGGTGGGACTGCTCAATTCGCCAAGCTTCAAGATATTTTGGTTCTGCGCAGGTCGGGCGACACGCAGACCGCGATTCGCTTTAACTACGACGACATCCTGGACGGCGCTCAGGGGCTGATATTTCATTTTCTGCAGGCCTTCTGGTACCGCTTTCTGGTCGACGCAAAGCTCTATGAACACCGCTACCGACAACAGCACCCCGACGCCTGATCTCGCCCGCTATCAGGTGACCGGGTATACGCCTGGCGCAGGCGCTGTGAAGCGGCTACTGTGGTATTTCATTAATGCGCTGGTTTTCGACAGCCCACTATTTCCGGTTTACGGGTTCAAACGGTGGCTCCTGCGAGTGTTCGGTGCCCGCATTGGGACCGGTGTCGTCATCAAGCCGAACGTCAACATAAAGTACCCATGGCGGCTTTCAATTGACCGCCATAGCTGGATTGGAGAGGGCGCTTGGATCGACAATTTGGCGGACGTCTCTATCGCAGCAAACGTGTGTGTATCCCAAGGCGCCTATTTGTTGACTGGGAACCACGATTACAAATCTGTTCATTTTACGTTGATCACTCGACCCATCGTGTTGCAGGAAGGGGTGTGGGTCAGCGCAAAAGCAATTGTATGTCCCGGCGTTGCAATGGCCCGGAATTCAATTTTAACGGTCGGGAGTGTGCTCACTTCTGCGACCGAGCCTAATGGCATTTATGTCGGTAACCCCGCTAAATGGGTCAAGGCTCGGCAAATCGGCTAAAACTCGCTCGCGCCGGCGCTTGCCGACTTCATTGTTTTAGTCGCGAGGCTGTAAGGAACGTACGCCACACTTGCGCGCTTTTACCCAAGTCCTTATCTCAAGCCGTATGATCGCGATCGTGGAATCCCCCGGCTGCCCTTCGACCCTAGCCGGCATAGCGACGATCTCAACCGAAATTTTGGAGTACGACCATTGAGTGCGATTCCCTCACTCGGTGAAGATGATCAGACTTGGCGATTCGGGTCATTACTCTGGATCATTTTCGGCGGAATGGGGCTTATGCTCGCATTTCTGTTTCGCGACGGTCTCGAAAAAATGTACGGCACCTGGATAGGGGCGCCCGAATACAGTCACGGCATCCTTATCCCGTTCATTACTACGTACCTGGTCTGGCAAAGGACGGACGAACTTAAGCGCCTAAGATTCAAAGGAAATTGGGCCGGAGTTGCGTGCGTCGCCATCGGCATGGCGGTGTTTGTCGCAGGCGAGCTGAGCGCGATTTACACCCTTGGCCAATACGCGTTCTTGATCGTACTGCTCGGGCTGATGCTGAGCCTGATGGGGATGGCACCGTTTCGCATGATTGCAGTCCCGTTGCTCATTTTGGCGTTCATGATTCCGCTACCGGCTTTTCTATACAACAACCTGTCCGCAAAGCTTCAGTTGTTATCGTCGGAAATCGGGGTTTGGGTAATCCGCCTCTTCGACATCAGCGTTTATCTCGAAGGCAGTGTCATTGACTTGGGCTCTTTCAAGCTGCAAGTCGTCGAAGCCTGCAACGGCCTACGTTATCTCTTTCCCTTGATGACCCTCGGCTTCATCGTCGGCTACCTCTACCGAGCGGAATTCTGGAAACGCGCGGTGGTGTTTCTGTCGACCATCCCGATCACTGTTTTGATGAACAGCTTCCGCATTGGCGTGATCGGCGTGCTGGTGAATCGTTGGGGCCAATCGATGGCGGAAGGCTTCCTGCACGATTTCGAGGGCTGGGTAACTTTCATGACCTGTTTCGGCGTACTGTTTGTAGAGATGTGGCTGCTCATGCGGATTACGGGGGACAGGCGACCGCTAAGCACGGTGTTTGGGTTAGATGCCCTGCCGATGAGCAACTCGGCGTCGACGTCGACACGTGCACGCGAGATCCCCAAACCTTTTGCGCTCGCGGTGTCGGTCATAACGATCACGCTGATTTCATCACTCGTCATGCCCGAGCGCAGTGAGATCGCTCCCCAGCGCACCGCCTTTAGCGAATTCCCCTTGGCAATCAGGGAATGGGAGGGGCAAGGCGACACTCTCGAGCAGATTTATGTCGATGCGTTGAAATTCACGGACTACGCATTGATTAATTACAAAGATAGTGACGATAACGTCGTGAACTTCTACACGGCCTATTATGATTCGCAACGTAAAGGTCAATCCGTTCACTCTCCGCGCTCCTGTCTCCCAGGAGGTGGGTGGGAAATCCAATCGCTCACGCAAGTGGCTCTACCGGAAGCGCTGGTCAATGGGCAACCGCTGCAAGTGAACCGTGCGCTGATCAGTTACGGCGAGCAAAAGCAATTGGTGTATTACTGGTTTCAACAGCGTGGTCGCTCGATTACCAACGAGTACCTGGTGAAGTGGTACATATTTTGGGATGCAATTACGCGCAATCGTACCGACGGGTCCTTGATTCGGCTGACGATTTCATTACGGCCGAACGCAAAAATCGCCGACCTTGATAACGCGCTCGCTCGCTTTGCCGCTGCGATAAGCGACCCCCTTAATGACTATATCCCGAACTAGGCGCCGTGTTAGCCACCTTTAATTTTATCGTGGCGATGTTCATCACGATGGTGCTGATCCTGCCGTTGATGAAAGCTGCGATCCGCTGGTCGTTCGTGGATATGCCGGCGGCTCGCAAGGTGCATTCTGTGCCCATTCCGCAGGTTGGTGGGATTGCGATGGCCGCCGGGACCATTACTCCAGTCATACTCTGGGTTGAACATCCCGTCGAAGTAGTCGCGTTTCTACTCGGAGTCGGAGTGATCCTGATATTCGGCGTGTGGGACGATCGGCGACCGCTCGACTATCGCGTTAAATTTCTAGGACAAATAATCGCCGTTGGCATTGCCGTGTTCTATGGCGATATCGTCATTCAAACTGTGCCGTGCCTTGGTCTGGATCAAAGTCCGTATGCCGTCTCGGTGCCACTGACGTTTTTCGCGCTTCTGGGGATCACCAACGCAATCAATCTTGCCGACGGCTTGGATGGACTAGCCGGTGGTACTACTTTCATGAGCATCGCGGGGTTAAGTCTCCTCGCCTACATGGCGCACGACCAGACTGTGCTGCTTCTATCGACCGCAATCCTCGGATCGGTAGTCGGCTTTTTGCGGTTTAATACCTATCCTGCACAGGTGTTCATGGGCGACGCCGGCAGTCAATTTCTCGGCTTCACGTCCGGTATTTTGGTAATCCTACTAACGCAAAAAGGCAACCCGGCGTTGAGCCCGGCAATGCCATTACTTCTCCTTGGCCTGCCGATCCTCGACACGTTTATCGTTATGGCTCAGCGACTTTATGAAGGACGTTCACCGTTTGCGCTAGACCGCAACCACCTTCATCATAAATTACTATCGATTGGTTACGATCACTACGAAGCGGTCGTGCTGATTTACGCCGCACAGGCTGTGCTAGTCACCGGCGCGGTGT
This sequence comes from Gammaproteobacteria bacterium, assembly GCA_009692265.1. Classification (GTDB taxonomy): domain Bacteria; phylum Pseudomonadota; class Gammaproteobacteria; genus CAIKBL01. The sequence continues at coordinate 8,482 of SHZM01000078.1, read as the reverse complement.
ATTTCCGTTACTACTCGGACGCGCTCAACCTGCTGCTGTATGCGGGGTTCTCCGCCGCGACCATCATTCTGTTTAGCGCGCTCAAGCACGTTCGTTGGCGCACCCACGGCGATACGCAATCACCCACACCTACTCTTTTGACCCGTTCTATCGTCCGGTTGAAGCAGAGCGGTGCATTGACACACTACTCGAAGCTTTATCTGAGTGTGTTCGTTCCCGTGTATGTAGTCTTCGCTGTCTTTTAGAGTCGAGGACGTGCCATCGGACGCCGTATTCATTATCGCCGCTTTGACCTGCATTGCGATCCTAGGCTTCGTACGGATGCGCAACAATCCGACGGTTATGCTGGTCGAGCGCCTGATTTTGTGCACCACCATAACGGCCGGGGTCTACTACTACATCACCCAGTTAGACCACGACATCCCGCTGTTGAGCATCGAAAACGTCTTTTTTGTTGGGCTCGCGCTGGCACTGGCGATGTCGTGCAGGTTTTCACAGTCGCGCAACTTTCAAGTTACGCCAATGGATTTTCTGGTGCTATTCGCGGTACTCATTGTCCCGAACATTCTCGGCGACGCGTTAATGACCGGGAATATCGGAGAAATCGCCGCGAAATCCGTCATGCTGTACTACGCTGTCGAATATCTGATCTCGCAGTCGCGTACCTCAGGCTGGCCTATACGTGCTGTGACGGCGTGCGTACTCGCGCTCTTTACGGCAAAGGCACTATGGCTATAAGCGACTTGGTGGAACCTGCACATGAATAAGAAAGCTCTCATTACTGGTGTTACCGGCCAGGACGGTGCGTATCTAAGCGAATTTCTGTTGAAGAAAGGATATGAAGTCCATGGCATCAAACGTCGTTCTTCGAGCTTCAACACTGGCCGGATCGATCATCTCTACCAAGATCCTCACGAAAATAACCGGAATTTCGTTTTGCACTATGGGGATCTCACGGATTCGACGAATTTAATTCGAATCGTCCAGCAAGTGCAGCCCGACGAAATTTACAATTTAGGGGCTCAAAGCCACGTAGCAGTGTCGTTTGAAACTCCCGAATACACCGCGAACGCGGACGCCGTTGGTACTTTGCGTTTGTTGGAGGCGATCCGCATCCTCGGTCTAGAAAAGAAAACGCGGTTTTATCAAGCTTCGACCAGCGAAATGTACGGAAAGGCCCAGGAAATTCCCCAGACAGAAACGACGCCGTTTTATCCGCGAAGCCCTTACGGCGCAGCCAAAGTGTATGGCTACTGGATTACGGTGAACTACCGCGAGGCTTACGGTATGTACTGCTGCAACGGTATTCTGTTCAACCACGAATCCCCGATTCGGGGTGAAACCTTCGTCACGCGCAAAATTACGCGCGCGGTGGCCCGGATCGGCATGGGGCTGCAGGATAAATTGTTTCTAGGGAATCTCGATTCGCTGCGCGACTGGGGGCATGCACGCGATTATGTGCAAGCAATGTATTTAATGCTCCAGCAAGAAACTCCGGATGACTATGTCGTGGCGACCGGCAAGCAGGTTTCAGTGCGGGACTTTGTGAACGCCGCGTTTAGCGAGATTGGCGTGGAGATCGCGTGGGAGGGTAGCGGTAACGCCGAAAAAGGCCTCGATCGCACTAACGGCAAGCTCCGGATCGAAGTCGACCCGCGCTACTTTCGCCCCACCGAAGTTGAAACCCTGCTGGGCGACCCGAGCAAAGCCAAACGGGTGTTGGGCTGGGAAGCAAAGACACCGCTCGCTGCTATGGTAAGGGAAATGGTTTCGGAAGATCGCCGCGAAGCGGAGAAGGACGAACTGTGTAAACGCGCGGGATTTCGCGTGTATGACTATTTCGAGTAAGGCATGAGAGCAGATTCGAAGATCTTCGTCGCTGGTGCGCACGGCATGGTGGGCTCGGCCATTGTTCGGGCGTTATCCGGTGCTGGTTACAACGAGATTTTATCGCCAAGTCGGGGCGAGCTCGATTTGATGAATACAGCAAGCGTAAACAACTACCTGAACTTTCATCGCCCCTCGCATGTTTTCGCCGCCGCGGCCAAAGTTGGCGGAATACTTGCCAATAGCACACAGCCTGCGGAGTTTCTGCGGGAGAATCTCGTCATCCAAACGAATCTAATCCATGCGGCATTCGAGTACCGAGTGGAAAAATTATTATTCTTAGGAAGCACCTGCATCTATCCTCGATTGGCGCCGCAACCGCTCAAGGAAGAGTATTTGCTCACTGGACCCTTGGAATCCACCAATGAGTGGTATGCCGTGGCAAAAATTGCAGGAATCAAGCTCTGTCAGGCGTATCGGCAACAGTACGGCTGCGATTTTATCGCGGGAATGCCGACCAATCTCTATGGTCAAAACGACAACTTCGATTTGAACTCCTCGCACGTCGTGCCGGCACTGATCCGAAAGTTTCACGAAGCAAAAAAAGCTCACGCGCCGACGGTGACAATCTGGGGCAGTGGCCAACCGTTACGTGAGTTTCTACATGTCGATGACTGCGCTGACGCCTGCGTGTTCTTAATGCAGCATTACAACGACACCGAGATCATTAATATTGGCGTGGGTCAAGAACTCTCGATCCGCGACCTCGCGACCGTCATCAAGCGCGTGGTGGGCTACCACGGCGATTTAACATTCGATCGGTCTAAACCGGACGGCACCCCTCGCAAGCTGGTCGATACAACAAAAATTAACCGGCTCGGATGGTATGCAAAAATACCATTGGAAGACGGCTTGCGACAAACCTATCAGTGGTTCCAACAAGACGACAATGCCGGTTAACTCCGCAAAGATCGACAGAATCCGCGGCAGTTCTTGGTATCGTGCAGTGCCCGAAATCTACTGTGGGCCCGCCCAGGAGTGACCGAATTTGCGGTTTTATGTTTCGGCACCAGATAAAATCCCGCCTTGCAACCTCACTCATAGGACACCGACACCAATGTTGAAATGCACTGCCGTCGCGGGATTTCTCGTATTTATCCTGGCGCTTACCGCCTGTGGCGGCGCGGACGATCGTAAAGCCGCGTACATGAAGAAAGGTCAGGATTTAATTTCCGCTGCCGACTATGAGAAGGCCCGCGTCGAATTCAAGAACGTCCTTCAGATTGATCCCAAAGACGTCGCAGCCCAATTCTCGTTAGCGCAGACCCTGGAAAAACTCCAGGACTGGCGGGGTGCCGCTGGAAGTTATTTAGCGGTGATCGAAGCGGATCCCATCAATAAAGAAGCTCTCTCTAAGATGGGGCAGATCTACCTGCTCAGCCGCAACGTCGAGGAGGCGAAAAAACTCGCTGACAAGCTCATCGCTTTGGACGCGAAGGATCCGGATGGCTTGACCTTGCAAGCTAGCATCAAGGCGATCAACAAGGATGTGGACGGGGCACTCGCGGACGCTAGGGCTGCCTTGGACGCAAAACCGGGGCACTTGAATGCCTCCGCATTGTTAGCCTCTCTCTATCTGCAAACAGGGAAATCGGATGAAAGCATCGCGACGCTTAAAGCGGCGCTTGAAGCATCGCCTAACAACAGCACGGTGCAGGCAATTCTCGCGCGCGTCTACGCACAACTTGGCAAGCACGAAGAAGCCGCTGAACTGTTCGCGGCGATCGTAAAACAAGAACCTAAAGTGCTGGGACACCGTCTACGTTTAGCCCAGTACCATCTTGCGCGTAAAGACCTTGACAAAACAGAAGCCGCGTTGAAGGAGGCAGTGGCGGAAATTACCGCGGATCCGAAAGAAGCGACCACCGCAAAGTTGGCCTATATCGAATTTCTCGGCCAGCACCGTGGCGCCGATCAAGCCATTACCACGCTAGAGAAGATGCTCGCTGCGGACAAGACAAATGTAGATCTTCGCGCGGCGCTCGGGAAAGTGTACGAAGTCGCGAATAAGCCAGAGAAAGCGCGCGCGATTTATCAGTCGATCGTCGATCGTGCGGAAGACAAGAAAGGCCCGCAGGCATTGAGCGCGAAGACGCGAATCGCGGTCGTTGCCGCACGACAGGGCGACAAAGGCGAGGCTAAAAAAGTGGTTGCGGAAGTACTCCAAGACAACCCCCGTGACCGCGACGCGTTGGTGCTGCGTGCTACCTTGGCGCTGGACGCTGGTGATCCGGCCGCCGCAATTGCCGATTACCGCGCCGCCTTGAAGGATGATGCGAACAGCCCGGAGACGAACCGACTCCTGGCTAAGGCGCACATCGCGAATAAGGAACCCGCGCTGGCAATCGATACCTTAAAGAAAGCTGCCGACGCGAACCCCCAAGACATCACCATTCGCGGCGATTTGGCGAACTTATATTCGACCCAAAAAGATCTCGACAGCGCCAAAGCTCAGCTAGATGAAATTCTTAAAGTTGACCCGGCCAACGTACCCACGTATGAGGCGATGTTCAAACTTCATGCCTTCAAAAAGGACTGGGTACAGGCGCACGCTGTCGCAAAACGGTTGAAGATTGCGCATCCAAACGAGCCGACTGGCTTTTATTTTGATGGGCTGGCGTACCAAGGAGAAAATAAGCTTCCGGAGAGCTTGGAACAGTTTGAATCAGCGCTGGCGGTATCCCCCGATGCCGTGCAGCCGTTGTCGCAACTCATCAAAAGCCACCTTGCAATGCGCAAACCGGAAGTGGCGGAAAAACGCTTAATTGAAGTCATTGAACAAAACTCAAAGAACTTTGTCGCGCACAATTTGCTAGGCGAGCTACAACTCGCGAGCAAGCGGTATCCAGAGGCACAAAAGAGCTTTGAGTCGGCGCTTGCGACTAACAACAAGTGGGCGGTGCTGTATCGAAATCTTGCCGCGACCCAGCTGGCGATCGGCGAATCCGATAAAGCCATCGCGACGATGGAGAAGGGTATCGAAGCGACCAAGGGCGCGGCGTTGTTGGTGACTGGCCTTGCGACCTATCTTGAGAATTCCGGCAAGCTCGACGAAGCGATTGCGCAGTACGAGCGGGTACTCAAGGAAAATCCCAAATCGGATTTGGCGGCCAATAATCTCGCAATGTTGCTAATTGAATATAAGGACGACGCCGCGAGTAAAAAGCACGCTCAAGAACTCTCCGCTGGCCTAACCGAACTAGGGCAGCCCGCTTATCTCGATACGGTAGGGTGGGTCGCCTATAAAACCGGTAACTTTCAAAAGGCGGCTGATGCCCTTGAGAAAGCGACTCAAGGTGCCCCCGACGCGCAGATCATTCGCTTCCACTTGGGCATGGCTTACTTGGCGCTCGGCAACGAGGTGTTAGCCAAGGACAACCTCAAACAGGCGGTGGATGGAGCGGCGGATTATCGCGGCGCAGAAGAAGCGAAAGCTGCGTTAGCGAAATTGGATGCGGCAAAATAAAGCGTCATTTCCGGAAGGTTCGAAGGATGGGCGGGACAGAGCCACGGGCTAGCGGCTGGGCATGAATTGTCGAAACTCCACAGCACATTGGCTGTGGTTCTCCCTTAGCGCGTCCCCAGTGATGGCGGGGGAATTCGAACTGACGGGCTCAGTTGCAGCAGAATCTCGCCTCTTCCTGGAGCACGCGCAGTACCCCGGGCAGCACGGAGCAAACGGCTCGCTGGAAGTGAAACCAGAGTTCTATTACGAGTGGAACGGCGGCACAGATAGCCTGGTGTTTACCCCATTCATGCGACTGGACCAGGGCGATTCCGCACGCAGCCATCTCGATCTCAGCGAACTGTCCTGGGTTCGCGCGGCGGCGACTTGGGAGCTGAGAGCAGGGGTGCGACGCGTGTTTTGGGGGGTGGCGGAATCGAACCATCTGATTGATATCCTCAATCAAACAGATTTGGTCGAGAACCCTGACGCGGAAGATAAAACTTGGTCAACCGATGCTCAACCTGGCCGTAATTCGGCCCTGGGGAACCGTTGATTTCTTCGTTCTGCCAGGGTTTCGCGAGCGAACCTTCGCTGGAAAGTCCGGCCGTCTACGCTCCGAACCACGGGTAGAGCGAAGCCGCGCAACGTACGAATCTCCAGCCGAAAATACCCATGCCGATTTCGCGGTGCGCTATGCGCAGGTTTTCAATACTCTCGATATCGGCGTTTACCATTTCTGGGGCACCAATCGAGAGCCTGATCTTGTGCCGAAACTCTCGGCCTCGGCGGTGCCAGTGCTCATTCCTGTGTACAACCTCATTCACCAAACAGGCCTGGACCTCCTTTATTCCGCCGGTAACTGGTTATGGAAGTTTGAAGGTTTGCGCCGCGGTGGAAGGAATGGCGAATATTTCAGCGCGGTTGGCGGATTCGAGTACACCTATGTTGGCGTCCTTCAGACCAGTATGGATATTAGGGTGCTTGCAGAATACCATCGCGACGAGCGCGGCCAGAACTGGCCGCAGGCGTTTAATCACGATTTATTTCTCGGGTCTCGTGTGTCGTTCAATGATGAGGCCGGTAGCCAAATGCTGATCGGAGTGGTCGCAGACTTGTACGGTGCAGGCAATTTCGGATCGATTGAGTTCAGTCGGCGGTTAGATTCGCATTGGTCGCTTGAGGGCGAAGCTCGCGCGTTTTGGGGATCTGAGCTACGAGACTTAGGTCGTTTCGTTGAGCAGGACGACTATGTACAAATCGCATTGCGACGGTTTTTCTGAAAAACCCGTCCCGGGAGCTGAATCAGTTATTTAACATAATACACATTATGCGTATTTAGAAAATAACTTGTATTGACGCCAGCCCACCCATGGTCAACCCCGACCCTTCACCGCTCACGCCAGTCGCCGGCAACGGATTGCTAGATCGCCGGCTCTTTTTAACCAGTTCTTTCAAAACCATCGGCGCAGTGGCACTTGGCGGTACAGTACCGGCCGTCAATGCCGCACTCCCGAACGAGCCGTGGATGCGCACAGCCGGGAACCCGTTCTCTAATTACGGCGGGCCATCTACGCACGAGTCTGCGCTCATACGCTGGGTCTCAGCCGCGCCAGGAATTCCACAGAACGGCGTGTCGTGGACACCGCTGCACGAACTAGACGGGACAATTACCCCTAGCGGCTTGCATTTCGAGCGCCACCACAATGGGGTACCGTAGATTGACCCTGCGCTACACACGCTGGTGATCAATGGGTTAGTCAAGCATCCACTTCAATTCAATCTCGACGCGCTGCGCCGTTACCCACGGGAAAGCAAGATCCTGGTTATCGAATGTGGCGGCAACAGCAACGCTGGTTGGAACCCCGAACCCATTCAAACTTCCGCTGGTTACTTCCATGGATTGGTGTCCTACAGCGAATGGACAGGGATTCCGCTGCGACTGTTGTTGCGCGAAGCCGGCCTCTCCGACACTGCAAGTTGGGTAGTCGCCGAAGGGGCCGACGCCTTTGGCATGACTATCAGCCTGCCACTGACCAAAGCGCTAGATGACTATTTTCTTGGCCTTTTCCAAAACGGCGAACCCCTACGTCCCGAACAAGGCTATCCGCTGCGCTTGATCGTGCCTGGATGGGAAGGAGTCACCCACGTCAAATGGTTGCGTACTCTCACCGTCGCGGATCGGCCAGTGATGGCGCGTAACGAGGCGTCGCGCTACACCGAACTGCAGGCGGATGGCAAAGCGCGAATGTTCACGTTCGTCATGGGCGTTAAATCATTAATTACCAGCCCATCCGCTGGGCTCGCACTCGCTGAGCACGGCTACTATCAAATTAGCGGACTTGCATGGTCCGGCTATGGTCGTATTCACCGAGTCGAGGTCTCGGCAGATGGTGGCGACAGTTGGACTGATGCCGAGTTGAATGAGCCCGTCCTGCCCCGTGCGTTCACCCGCTTTCGGATCCCCTGGCATTGGCAAGGTCAAAGCGCGGTGTTACAGAGTCGGGCGACCGACGAGACCGGCGCAGTTCAACCGACCCGCGCGGTATTAGCAGCCCGCGGTCGCCATGGTTATTTCCATTACAACGCGATCGCCAGCTGGGCAATCGGCAAAAACGGAGCGATAACTCATCATTATCCCGACCACGCCGCAGCCGCGGAGTCGTCGGTCGATCCATTCGAAGCACCGTGGAAGTAACACCCCGAATACTCCTGCTCGCAGGCGTGCTGTCGCATACAGGATTGGTGGCAGCGGAAGCTATCTCGGTGCCGAAACTAGGCGTCACCCCGACCGCGGAAATACTGGCGCAACATCAGAATTTAGTGTTTCCTGATGGCACTGGGCTCCCGCCTGGAAGCGGCACCGTAGCCGAGGGCAAGATTTTATTTGAATCGCAATGCGTCGAGTTTCACGGAGTAGCCGGGCGTGGTGGCAGCGGCGGTGAGCTGGCGGGCGGGAATCCAGACTTGACAGCTCCGCAACCCGACAAAAATATCGGCACCTACTGGCCGAGGGTGTGTGAAAACGATCGGCAACGGATCTTGACTATGAGATCATAGCTTCATCGTGGTGGGGAGCGAGTTAGCGATGAAGCGATTTATCGAAGGGGATTCTCGGAATCAAAGCACGCTGCTACCGGAGTGCCTTGA
>SHZM01000077.1 GCA_009692265.1 Gammaproteobacteria bacterium | reverse complement strand
TTGGTGGAGGCGGCGGGAATCGAACCCGCGTCCGCAAGCCCTCTGCCGTCGGTTCTACATGTGTATCCCCTCTATTGTTTTAACCGAGCGCTACCCGGTGGGCAGGGACGACGCTCAGCGAGCTCGCTTAGGTTTAGCAATTTGGCCACGAGCAAGCCGCTTCGCGATCCGGTGAGATATGACGCCTGAAACCTGAACGCACCAGCACGGCTTCAGTCAGACGGCACCCTACTGGGTATTAAGCAGCGAGTGCGTAGTTGTCGTCGTTGGCAACTAAAAGTTTGCAGATGGATTTACGAGGTCACTGCACCTCGACATGCCCCTTCGGTTTCGCGACCCACGTCGAATCCAGGTCGCCCCCAAAAGCGAGCGCGCAGCATACGCGGTAAGCCCTATCCGCTTCAACCAAAATGTGGCGTGAAAAGTCAATGCTTGAACCACTCAGCGCTTCCGCAACAGACGTTGCTTATCGCGCTGCCAATCGCGGTCTTTCTCAACCTCACGCTTATCATGCTGCTTTTTCCCTTTGGCTAGGCCGATCTCACATTTGACACGACCTTTCTTCCAATACAACCCGAGCGCGACCGCAGTATAACCTTTACGCTCGATTGCGCCGATCAAACGATCAATCTCCAGACGATGCAGCAGCAATTTGCGAGTGCGCAGCCCTTCGGGAGAGACGTGGGTCGAGGCTGAGAGCAGGGGCGAAATTAAGGTTCCGAAGAGGAACGCCTCGCCGCCCTTGATGATGACGTACGAATCTCGGATCTGTACCTTGCCCGCGCGCAAACTTTTCACTTCCCATCCTTCCAGCGCCAGTCCTGCTTCAAGACGCTGTTCTATGAAGTAATCGTGGAAGGCCTTTTTATTCTGGGTAATCGAGCTGTCGGTCGCGGATTTTGTAGATTTGTTCATACGCGATAAGCGCTCCAAGGAGGCTGGAGTATACCAGTGCGTCTCGAGTCGAAGCGCTCGACTTGACGCCACCGTCAACACAAGGTTCTGATCGCGGCTCCTAACAGATAATCTCGGCAATGTCGGAAATTCATCAATCCACCAGCGTCGCCTACAGCGCCGCGCAAATGTTCGAATTGGTCAACAATGTTGAAGCCTATCCGGCGTTTCTGCCCTGGTGCGACGCAGCGCTTGTCCTGTCGCGTTCTGCGAGCACGAGCCGTGTCCGTATATCTGTACGAAAAGGGGTGCTCAAGTACACTTTTACGACTGACAACTATCCGCAAGCGCCGTGTCAGCTTGAATTACGGTTGGTCGATGGACCTTTCAAACAACTCAATGGCTTATGGCGATTTATTGATAATGCCCTCGGTAGCCGGGTAAGTCTCGATTTGCGATTCGAATTTTCGAATCGCGTAGTAGCCGCAACTCTGTCCCCACTTTTCAAAGCGGTGACGAGTTCGATGGTCGAGGCCTTTAAGCAACGAGCGACGGTTGTTTATGGCCCGCATTGATTTCATTGAGGTCGAAATTGCATACGCTGAGCCAAGTAAGCAATACAGTGCACAACTTCGCGTGCCAGTCGGCACTACCGTGCGCGGTGTGATCGAGCGCGCGCGTCTTGGCGAGCACTTCCCGGCAATCGATTTGGCGACTAATCAGGTCGGTATTTTTGGGGAACTACGCGATCTCGACGCACTTGTTCGCGCAGGGGATCGCGTCGAAATATATCGCCCAGTTCAGTGTGATCCGAAAGTAGCACGGCGACTGCGTGGCCGCCGCATAAAATAGCGTTCGCTATTCGGAATCCGGCTCCGATAGTTCGCGATAGCGACGCTGCTCGCGTTGATCCGGCTCCGGTGCTGTATCGTCGTCTCGGTCCAGCCCAAATAGTCGCGCGAAAAAGCCGCGCTTCTTGGAGCGGCCACTTTTTGGAACCACGACTTCCTTTTCGTTGTCCCGCAGTGCCGCCCGAGGGTTCGCCAGGTCGTCATCCGAATTTCGCTCACCGGTATCAAGAGGTTCACCAAGTGGAATGCTCGTTGGTACCACCGACGGTGCCTCTACATAGGGTTCTTCTTCATCGGCCCAAGCATGCTCGTCAGCTGTCTCCCGCACTTCGTCGCTGGTGTCGAAGACAGTATCGACTTCCTTACCCGCGTCGGCTTCCGTGTCTTGAGTAAAAGGCAGAGCATCTTTTATTTTCGCAAGCAAGCCGGGTTGATCGGATTCATCAGAGGTCGATTCAACAATCTCAGACGGGGTGAGTGCCGAATCCGCCGTAGCCTCTAGTTTAGTCGGCCGCTCAGACTTAGTTGCTTCGACGCCGTCTAACGCCGGTTCGGTTTCCGTGTCGTTGGTGAAGGGGATCGCCGCTTTCAGTTTTGCCATCACGCCCGGACCGCCTTGTTCTTCGAGAGCAGCTCGTTCAATCGGTGTCATTACAGGACCACTGGGTGCGGCCTCGTCTGGGGTTGGTTCGGACGTCACGGCGGTGTCAGCAGGTGTCGTCTTCGCTAATTTCCTTTGCTTTTCTGGCGCGTCGTTACCAACAAACGGAATCGACTCTTTGAGCTTTGCAATCAAGCCTTCCCGATGGACATTTGGGACATCGACGGTTGTATCTTGCCGTGTATCGACAACGAGTCTTCCCTCCGCTGGTTTGACATCGCCTTCCACACGCGTGAGTTGGTCCCCGTCGAAATATAAAGTGACACGACGCCGCTTGGTGCGGCCACGACCCTCCTGGGAGGTATAGAGGTAATCCCAGCGACCTGAATGGAATGCGTCCAAAATAATCGGTGAACCCATAATGAAGTTCACTTTTTTCTTATCCATGCCCAATTTCAACTGGGCGATCATCTCTTGGGTGACGACATTGCCTTGTTGGATATCGATTTTGTGCACGAAGGGCAGACTGCTGAAGCTCGGCATATCCGCTGGGCGCGGTAAATCATTACGAGCGCATCCGTAAAGCATGGCTATTGCTGCCACGGCCGGCCAAACAGGGGATGACTTCATGCGTATAAACCTACTGTCGGAGTGGTGTGGCTGGAGGTCCAATCCAGATGGATGGTGCTAAGATGGCCCGGGCTAGCGCGGGCATTCCCCGCGTGCCTTCAAGCCAGCGTAGGGGAAGCCAGTATACCGTATGAGAAAACTCGACGACCATGACTCGCGCTTTGAGCGCGTATCGCGAGGCGGACGCAGTGGATACCTTTGCACTTAAGAAAGCTGGCCTGAAGGCAACCCTTCCGCGCTTACGCATCTTAGAATTCCTTGAGCGCAGCGGAGATCGACATCTCAGTGCGGAAGATGTGTACCGGGCACTACTGGACGCAGGCGAAGACGTTGGCTTGGCGACCATCTATCGCGTGCTAACCCAATTTGAAAGCGCAGGTATTGTCGAACGACATAATTTTGACGGCACGCATTCGGTATTTGAAATGGCGCGGGGGCCGCATCACGATCATATGGTCTGTTTGGACACGGGGCAGGTAATAGAATTCTTCGATGACGAAATCGAGCGTCGCCAACGTGCCATCGTTGCCTTGCATGGTTTTGAGTTACAGGATCACAGTTTAATTCTGTACGTCCGACGCAAGCGTCCAGAATAAAGTCAGCAAACACCCCTACCGCCTCTCCCGAGCGGGCCGAACGCAGCGTGGGATCGAAGTTTTTAGAGAGATCATCACGAGTCGCGGCCTGAACCTGCGCGTCTTTAGCGTTTAGATGCTTGGCTTCGCGCCTATTCGGTGAGCATTTCCTTCGCATGAGCGCGCGAGCGTGCGGTGGGCTGCGCACCGCCGAGCATCCGCGCAACTTCCTCGATCCGATCGTTCACACCGAGATAAGAAGCTGCGGTAAGGGTCACCCCGTCCGCGACATTTTTAGCAATTACCAAATGATGGTTGCCGGCCGAGGCCACTTGGGCTAAATGAGTGACACACAGGACCTGGCGGCCCATCGCAATCATTCGCAAATGCTGCGCGACCACACTGGCGACGCGCCCCCCAATACCCGTGTCCACTTCGTCGTAAACCAAGGAGGGTACTTGCACAATACTAGCGGTCGCGACTTGCACGGCCAGGCTCGCGCGCGAAAGTTCTCCGCCCGAGGCGACTTTACGCAGCGGCCGCAACGCCTGATCCGGATTGGTGGTGACTAGGAATTCAATTTCGTCATTGCCATTGAAGCTCGGAAATCCCATGGTTAGTTCGATCGAAAACTCCGCATGCGGTAGGCCCAATTGGCGCAAGGTTTCAATGATCGCGTCGGCCATCGGCTTAACCGCACTATTGCGCGCAGCCGTTAAGGCCTCGGCGGCCGTATCGTACGCCGCGCGGGCTTGCGTGATTTTTACCTCGAGCTCGGAATTGCGAGCGTCTCGGGTTTCTATATCGCGCAACTCCTGCCGCAGTTTTTCGAGTACTTTTGGTAGGGTGCCTGCCTCGCAGCGATGCTTGCGCCCAAGATCGTGCAGTTGGCCAATTCTCCGTTCCAGCTGCGCAAGTCCCTCGACGTTTTCGCCGGCAACCCGCTGAAGGTAATGAGACAGTTCGCGTTCAGCCTCGACGAGATTGATCAAGGCTTGGTCAAATAATTCGACGACCGGCTTCAGATTCGAGTCGATACCTTCCAGATCGCGCAGCTGATGGTGCCCAGAAGTGAGCACTTTCAAGGCCGCACGGTCACTCTTAAAGGCTTTTGCCGTGACATCGTCACAGGCCTCTGCCAGTCGTTGGCGGTGACTCTGACGTTTGTGCTCGGCTTCCAACTCGAGGATATCGGTGGTGTCGATGCCAGCGGCATCAAGCTCGTCGATCTGGAACCGCAAAAACTCGGCGCGCGCGGTAGGATCTGCAGCGCCGTTGAGCGCCTGCCATTCATTCGTCGCGTCCTGCCAGAGGCCATAGGCTGTGGCGACCACCGAGAGCTCTGGCTTAAGGCGCGCGTATTCGTCTAGCAGGCGGCGCTGTGTCCCGCGTTGCAGTAATGAGTGATGCTCGTGCTGACCGTGAATATCCACCAGGAACGCGCCGATCTCCTTGAGCACCTGCAAGGTGACCGGGCTTTCATTGCAGAATGCGCGCGAGCGGCCGTCAGCGCCGATCACCCGTCGAAGTAAGCATTCGCCACCACAGTCCAAGCTATGCAGGGCGAGATACTCAGTGAGCGCAGGTAGCTCCACGATGTCAAAACCGGCGCTGACAACTGCGCGTTCGGCGCCGGCGCGCACCATCGAGGAATCAGCACGATCGCCAAGAACGAGGCCCAGCGCGTCGACCACGATCGATTTGCCAGCGCCTGTTTCGCCGGTGATGACCGTGAGGCCGGCTCGAAACTCTAAATCGAGATGTCTGACGATCGCTAACTCCTGGATCGTCAGCGCCTTTAGCATGGCCCTTGGCCCCACTGCAGTTTCGCGCGCAGGATCGCGAAGTGATCGTGGTCGGCGGGGTGAATCAGGTGGACACTTTGATCGTGCTTAGTAATACGAATGCGATCACCCGCGCCGACACTTGGCAGTGCGTTACCGTCACAGGTGACACGTGACTCGTCGCGATGATCGGTGGCCAATTCAATTTCTATCGTGGCCGTGTTCGCGAGCACGATCGGGCGGTTCGTCAAGGTATGCGGGCATACCGGGACTAAGACAATCGCCGGTAGCGACGGATACAAAATCGGCCCACCGCCGGACAGCGAGTAAGCTGTCGAGCCGGTCGGGGTCGAGACGATCAAGCCATCTGCGCGTTGTGAATGGACGAAGCAGTCATCGACATAGGTGTGTAGCGTGATCAGGCGCGTGGTATTCCAGCGTTGAATAACGACATCATTAAGCGCGTAACCTGTGGCGATCGCCCGATCATCGCGCCGAATCTCACAGCGCAGTAGAAATCTATCTTCAGTCGCATACTTACCGTTCAAAATCGCCGCTAAGCCACTAGCGACTTGTTGTAAAGAAAGATCCGCAAGAAATCCCAGGCGGCCGAGATTTACTCCGAGCACTGGGACGTTGTGGGGGAACGCTAGCTGCGCCGCCCGCAGCATGGTTCCGTCGCCGCCAACGGCAATGACTAAGTCTCGATTGTGGACGACCTGGGTTGCCTCAACCGCATGCAACCCACGGGCGTGGCAGACCTCAGCGCTGATTCCTTCGATGACGAAGTCGTCGGTATGCGGCGCGAGCGCCGCGACCACCACGTCTACGGCCGCTAGTACCGCGCTATCGGTGCCTTTGGTGACAATACCAATTCGTTTAAACATAGAGTCCCACGAGTTAATGCGACGCTGTAACGGCCAACCGTGACCAAAGACCGCCGAAACGCAAAATTTTGGCCGTGACCGTTTTGCAACATGAATGCCACGGTGCTAGATTCCCTGCACCTCAAACACGGTCTCTACTGCGCGCATGGCGGAACTACCCCTCCAAGGTATTGAACTCAATGAACGTGCGCAATATCTGTTCAAGACCTTGGTTGAACGATATATCGCCGATGGGCAGCCTGTGGGCTCGCGCACCCTTGCGCGTGACACCCGGCTTGAACTGAGTCCGGCGACGATCCGCAATGTCATGGCCGATCTCGAAGACTGCGGATTAATTCGGGCGCCGCATACCTCCGCCGGAAGGATCCCGACAGCCAAAGGGTACCGCCTGTTCGTAGACTGCATGCTGACCTACAAAAGCCCCGCTGCCGCCGAATTACAGCGTTTAGTGGATGGGGTTCGGCAAGAAAGCGACGTTCGCCGCTTGCTGGAACGGACGTCAAGTCTGCTCTCCGAAATCACCAAGTTCGCCGGTTTTGTGATGCTGCCGAAAATCGAAAATAAAGCGCTGCGCCAAGTGGAATTTCTGTCGCTCAACGACAATCGGGTCTTGGTCATTACCGTGCTTAACGACCGCGAAGTACAAAACAGAATCATCACGACCACACGTCACTATTCCTCTAGCGAACTCACGGAAGCGGCGAATTACCTGAATTCGGCCTTCGCCGGCAAAGATATTCGCCAAGTTAAACGCGATTTACTTGCGGACATGAACGCAACCCGCGACGAGATGAACCGGACGATGGCGACAGTCATCGATATGGCGCAGCACATGTTCGTTGAAGAGGACTCATCACAGGACTATGTGCTGGCGGGACAGACCAATTTGATGGACATCAACGAACTTTCGGATCTCGAGAAATTACGTAACCTGTTTGACGCGTTCAATCGCAAGCGCGATATTCTTCATTTGCTAGATCAGGCACTTAGCGCGAGTGGCGTACAGATATTTATCGGCGAAGAATCCGGCTACCACGCGTTCGACGACTTTAGCATCGTGACTTCAACCTACGGCGAGGACAGCGAAGTTTTGGGGGTTCTCGGGGTCATTGGTCCGACGCGAATGCAGTATGAACGCGTGATCCCCATCGTTGACCTCACGGCAAAAATGCTGTCGACGGCCTTGAACTCTCCGATCTAGCCCCCATTTGCATTTCGCCCGCTCGCGCGGGCGATCCGAACTCCTCCGTTTCGACGGAGCAAAATCAGAGGAATGTTGTGAACGAACCAGATCTATCTGCGCTCGACGAGACCGCGGTTGCGGCAGGCACGCAACCACCTATCGAGCAATCCGAACTAGGCAACGAAATCAGCGAGCTCCGTGCGGCGCTAGACGCCGCTGTGCTGGAGCAGGGACGCTTTCGAGATGAGGCGCTACGGGCCAGGGCTGAACTCGACAATGTCCGAAAACGCGCTCAGCGTGATGTCGAGGCGGCGCATAAATTTGGGATGGAGCGCTTTATTGAAGTATTCGTGCCAGTGAAAGACAGCCTGGATCTTGGTTATGACGCGTCGAAAACCGCCAAGGACATCGATACGCTGCAAGAAGGTATCGCGCTGACCCAGCAAATGTTCGATAGCGCGTTCGACAAGCTGGGAGTGCAAATTGTAGACCCCGTGGGCACTCGTTTTGACCCGGCACGGCACCAAGCAATGATGACTGAACCAAGTTCCATAGTGGAGTCTGGAACCGTTCTGCGCGTGATGCAGAAAGGGTATTTATTGCACGACCGTCTGATTCGCCCGGCCATGGTAGTGGTGGCGAAAGCACCCGAGGGGACTTGAGAAACTGCTCGCAACCCCCATATCCAAGGCAAGCGCAGGGCGAGCATCGCCCGCATCTAATTTTAAAGAGAGGCTCACAATGGCAAAAATTATCGGCATCGACTTAGGCACTACCAATTCCTGCGTCGCCGTCCTGGAAGGTGGTACCGCCAAAGTCATTGAAAACAGCGAAGGAGCACGCACCACTCCCTCGATCGTAGCTTTCGGCAACGACGATGAAGTGTTGGTAGGACAATCGGCGAAACGCCAAGCCGTCACCAATCCACAAAACACCTTGTTCGCGGTTAAGCGTCTAATTGGACGCAAATTCAAGGACGAGGTCGTACAGCGCGATCTGAGCATGGTGTCGTACAAGATCGTCGCGGCCGATAACGGTGACGCGTGGGTGGAAGCGCAGGGTCGCAAGATGGCGCCGCCGGAAGTCTCCGCACGCGTACTTATGAAGATGAAGAAGACCGCCGAGGACTACCTTGGCGAAGAGGTGAAGGAGGCGGTCATTACCGTGCCGGCCTATTTCAATGATTCCCAGCGTCAAGCGACCAAGGACGCAGGCCGCATTGCGGGTCTGGAGGTGAAGCGAATCATCAACGAACCGACCGCTGCGGCGCTGGCGTTTGGCATGGACAAACGTGAGGGTGATGGCAAAGTCGCGGTATACGATCTCGGCGGCGGCACGTTTGATATTTCGATTATCGAAATCGCGGTAGTCGATGGCGAGCATCAATTCGAAGTGTTATCGACCAACGGGGATACCTTCCTCGGCGGAGAAGATTTCGATTTGCGCCTGATCGAATTTCTCGCAGCTGAATTCAAGAAAGAGCAGGGCATCGATCTCCACAATGACCCGCTCGCGTTACAACGACTCAAGGAAGCTGCGGAAAAAGCCAAGATCGAGTTGTCGTCATCTCAGCAGACCGATGTGAACCTGCCGTACATCACCGCTGACGCGACGGGTCCAAAGCATCTCAATATCAAGATTACCCGCGCGAAGTTGGAATCATTGGTGGAAGATTTGATCAAACGCACGATCGAACCATGCCGGGTGGCGCTCAAGGATTCCGGGCTGAAGGCCTCCGATATCAACGATATCATTCTTGTCGGCGGCCAGACACGCATGCCGAAAGTCCAAGAGGTGGTAAAAGAATTTTTTGGCAAGGAACCGCGTAAAGACGTGAACCCGGACGAAGCGGTTGCCGTGGGTGCCGCGATCCAGGCGGGAGTACTCGGCGGGGATGTCAAAGATGTGTTGCTGCTAGATGTCACCCCGCTATCGCTAGGGATTGAAACCCTAGGCGGGGTCATGACGAAGCTGATTGAGAAGAACACGACGATTCCGACGAAGGCCAATCAGGTGTTCTCGACCGCCGACGATAATCAAACGGCCGTCACCGTGCACGTACTGCAAGGCGAACGTGACCAAGCCGCGGCGAACAAATCGCTGGGGCGGTTTGATCTGGCGGAAATCCCACAGGCGCCACGCGGGGTGCCGCAGGTAGAAGTTACTTTCGATATCGACGCCAACGGTATTTTGAATGTTTCGGCGAAAGACAAGGCAACTGGCAAACAGCAGTCGATTGTCATCAAAGCGTCGAGTGGTCTGTCGGATGAAGAAATTCAACGGATGGTGCGAGACGCCGAGGCGCACGCGGAAGAAGATCGCAAGTTTCACGAACTCGTGAACACGCGAAATCAGGCGGATAGCCTGTTGCATGCCACGAAGAAATCACTCGATGAACTCGGTGATAAAGTCGAGGCACAGGAGCGCAAGGACATTGAAGCCGCGATCGAGGAGGTAAAAGCAGCGTTGAAGTCGGACAATAAAGACGAGATCGATGCGAAAAGCCGGCACCTCGGCGAACTGTCCGGTAAGATCGCGCAACGTGCGTATCAGGCCGAACAAGCTGCGAGCCAGGGTGCTCCAGCCCAGGGCGAGCAGGCCTCGACTGCCGATAACGGCAATGTTGTCGATGCGGACTTCGAAGAAGTAAAAGAGAAATAGCCGCAGTTCACGACTGCTGCGCGTGGCCATTGCGGCCGATTAGCATTGATGGCGGATAGAATTTTCAATGGCCAAACGCGATTATTACGAAGTACTGGGCGTGAGCCGCAATGCGCCGGAAGCCGATCTCAAAAAGGCCTACCGGCGACTTGCGATGAAATATCACCCGGACCGCAATGAGGGTGACGCGACCGCGGAGGAATCCTTCAAGGAAGCCAAGGAAGCGTACGAAGTTCTAACCGACCAACGTAAGCGTGCGGCTTACGACCAATTTGGCCATGCTGGCGTTGACCCATCGGCCGGCGGGGCGAGCGGCGGGGCCGGCTTCAGTGACATTTTTGACTCGGTGTTCGGCGATATTTTCGGGGCCGGTGGTCGCCAGGGAAATCGCGCCTATCGTGGATCCGATCTTCGCTATGACTTGGAATTGTCATTGGAAGAAGCAGTACGCGGCACTGAAGTCAAGATTCGTATCCCGACCTTAGTTCATTGTGAGACGTGTGACGGTAGCGGGAGCCGTTCGCGGGGCACGCCAGAAACCTGCTCGACCTGTAATGGTGTGGGCCAGGTTCGAATGCAGCAGGGTTTCTTCTCGGTCCAGCAAACCTGCCCAAGCTGTCGCGGTAAAGGTAAAACTGTCAAAGATCCGTGCGGCACCTGCGGCGGAAACGGCAAGAGCCGTGGCCATAAAACCATCGCGGTGAAAGTCCCGGGCGGGGTCGATAACGGGGACCGGATTCGTCTCGGCGCCGAGGGCGAAGCGGGTCAAAACGGGGGGCCTTCTGGAGATCTTTACGTGAACGTGGTGGTTCGCGAGCATTCGATCTTCACGCGCGAGGCTAACGACTTGTATTCGGAAGTCCCTATCGATTTTGTAACCGCGACTCTCGGCGGCGAAATCGAAGTGCCGACTCTTGAAGGGCGCGTGGTTTTAAAAATCCCGGCCGAATCCCAAAGCGGCAAAATGCTCCGCCTGCGGGGCAAAGGGGTACGCTCAGTGCGCGGCGGGGCCGTCGGTGATTTGATCTGCCGAATAACGCTCGAAACCCCGGTTAACCTCAACAAGCAGCAAAAAGAGTTGCTTCGAGCGTTCGGAGATTCGTTGGGTGATACTTCTGAACGCCACAGCCCGCGTGCAAACTCGTGGCTGCATGGCGTCAAAAAGTTCTTTGAAGACATGAAATTTACATGATGCGACGGTGACCTCACCGAATCGAGCAGGTGCAATGACTACGATTGGCGTGATGGGCGCGGCGGGGCGCATGGGCCGAACCTTAATCGAACTCGCGAGTCGTGATCCCACACTGAGTCTCACGGGCGCATTTGAACGCAGCGACTCACCACAGTTGGGAATTGACGCTGGGGTGCTGGCGAGTGTTGGAGCGCTTGGTGTCGAGATTTCCGCGGATCACGCCTGGTGTGCCGGTGCTTTCGATGTGCTGATCG
The DNA here is from genome assembly GCA_009692265.1 of Gammaproteobacteria bacterium. Classification (GTDB taxonomy): domain Bacteria; phylum Pseudomonadota; class Gammaproteobacteria; genus CAIKBL01. Next base: position 3,266 of record SHZM01000077.1, on the reverse strand, counting down.
ACTTTACAACTCCCGCCGCGACCTTAAACCATCTCACCCAGTGCAGCGCAGCTGGCATCAGGATGGTTATTGGCACCACTGGGATAGGTGCCGAACGTGTTGCCATAGAAGCTGCTGCGCGGACACTCCCGATCGTCTACTCCCCGAATATGAGCGTCGGGGTAAATCTTTGTTTTAAATTGTTGGAAATGGCCGCCAGTGCCCTGGGCGATGACTTCGATGTGGAAGTGCTCGAGGCGCATCATCGCCACAAAGTTGATGCCCCGTCCGGCACCGCGCTAAAAATGGGTGAGATCGTCGCCGCGAGCTTGGGACGGTCGCTAAACGACTGCGCTGTCTATGGCCGGCAAGGTCAAAGCGGTCCCCGCGACACTCGAACGATCGGGTTTTCGAGCGTCCGTGCCGGAGAAATCGTGGGCGATCATACGGTGTTGTTCGCGGGTCCCGGCGAACGTATTGAAATTACCCATCGAGCCGAAAATCGCGCCACTTTTGCCGCCGGAGCACTGCGTGCCGCGAAATGGCTCGCCGAGCAACCGCCTGGCTTATACGACATGCAGGACGTCTTGGGTCTAAGATCTATCATCACCAATTCCGCCCGAACTTAGTCACCTAGCCGGATTTTTGAACCATACTGAGTGAAACCAGCACTAAGCTGGATAGGGTGGCTGACTGAATCTCGCCCCCACGAGCTCCAATGAGGATGACTATGGTTCACCGATTCCCGACTCTCGCGACAGCAGCGCCAGATGCTGATCTAGCCGCGCTCGACGCGATCGTCGCAGGCAATCGCCCCGCGTTTGATGAACTTTACCGCCGCTACTATCCGCGCCTGATGGATTTTCTGGGACGGATTGTGAATCAGCGAGAGCTCGCGGAAGAGGTGGTCAACGACACGATGTACACGGTGTGGACCGCTGGAGCGAGCTTCGCGCGCCGCTCAAAGGTCTCTACTTGGATTTTCGGGATTGCCTATAAAAAGACGTTAAAGCGACTTGAGCGGGATCGTCGGATGGTTACCGAAACGTTGGATGAAAATCACAATTTTGCGGCCGATACAGATCTCGTAGCAGAGCTCGATCTAGTGAAACTGCGAGGGACGTTGGATCGCGCGATGACCCAACTCTCGCCGGCCCACCGCAGTGTCGTCGAACTGACTTACTTGATGGATTATTCGTACGAAGAGATTGCCGAAATAGTCGGGTGCCCGGTCAATACCGTGAAAACACGGATGTTCCATGCGCGCGCGCGGCTACGTCGAGTACTAACAGCCTTGATCGGCAAATAACGAGCAGCCCGAATGAATGTGAACTTAAATGAACACACCGAACCTACGGTGTTTGACTTAGAACACGCCCAAGCTTGGTTGACGCTGCCGTGGTATGTGAACAAGTCGCTTCCCGCCGCGGAGTACGCGCACCTTGAAGCACATGTGAAGTTGTGCCTGATGTGTCGTCGGGAATTGGAAGTGCTCAAGGTACTAGGCCAACATACGGTCGCCCCGCGCGCCGATCTCGAGTGTGAAGGCGCACTACTGCGGTTGTCAGCGCGAATTGAACGACGACCACAGTCTTCTTGGCGAATACCGTGGGCTGCAGCGGCGTTGTTGACCCTCGCTACGGGTTTGATGACGGTGGTCTCGCGCAATACTGAAACGAGTACGGCGTGGCTGCGTAATGCTGGCGCGAGCATGGCGAGCCAACAGCAATATGAGGCCGCGGCTAGCGATAAACCCCAGGTGCATTTAGTGTTTTACGACGATATCACAGAACGGCAGCTACGATCGTTGGTGCTCGCGGTTGGCGCGGCAGTGGTTGAAGGACCAACCCCGCAAGGTGTTTATACCCTAGCGTTCGCGCCTAACACTAGCCCCAGCGAAGTGATGGCGGCGATTCAAACCTTAAAGATCTCCCGTGAAGTGATCTTCGCCGAACAAGCGCTCCCGACTAAAGTCAGCGATACCAGCCGCTGGTAGCAGTTCGGCGCGGGAGGCTGTACACCACTCGGATCCCTTTGCTATGGTTCCCGCCGAGCCCCCTTTAGGACGGCTCGGCGGGCCGGCACCGGCGGCTCAATAACTTTCGTGAGACCTAAGCGGGCCCGGTCCCATGGCGAAACTCCGCGCGGCGGTGATTGGCGTTGGCTACCTGGGCAATTTCCACGTCCAGAAGTACCTCGCGCAACCCGATCTTGAGGTGATCGGGATAGTCGACGCGAATCCAGTGCGGTTGGCTGAAATTGCGGCGAAATACCGCGTTCGCGCCTACCTGGATGTCGCCGATCTCATCGGCAATGTGGATCTCGTTTCAATTGTCACCCCGCCCCAACATCACTTCGAAGCCGCGCGGCAGTGTCTGGAGGCCGGCGTTCACGTTCTCGTCGAGAAGCCGGTAACCGTGACCGTGGCCGAGGCCCAAACCTTGGTCGATCTCGCGCGTAATCGCGACTGTGTCTTTCAAGTCGGCCACCTCGAGCGCTTCAATCCCGCTGTCATCGCGGTCCGTCGTCGTATTTCACAACCACAACGGATCGAAGCACAGCGGCTCGCGAAATATCAAAAGCGGGGTACCGAAGTTGATGTCGTGCTGGATCTCATGATCCACGATATCGATATCGTCGCGAGCTTAATAAATAGCCCACTAGTGGAAGTTTATGCCACGGGTAGCACCGTGATTACCGGCGACATCGACATCGCGCGCGCAACCTTGCGTTTTGACAACGGCTGCATTGCCGAGCTTTCAGCGAGCCGAGTCAACCGCGAACCGATGCGCACGATGGATATCTACCAACCGGATTCGTATATCTCGGTGGATTATCTAAATCACACACTCATGGTTGGCAAGCAAGATCCGCAGGGGCGCCGCAGCGCGCCACACGAAGTCAATTTTGAAGCTGAAACCTTGACTCGTACCGACGTGTTAATGGACGAAATCGTGTCGTTCGTCGGCGCGGTGCGGTGCGGCACTCAGCCGACCGTCTCTGGCGAAGAGGGTAAACGTGCGTTGGAAATCGCCATTGAAATCGGCAGCCAAATCAGACGGCGTCAGGCACAGTCGAAAATGACCAGCGCTCACCACGCCTGAGCGTTCATTAGATACCCCTCAAACTCGATCGGTAGCCAGTACATTCCAATCGAGGTATGAGTCTGAAGGGTTGAAGTTGAGTCTGGGCTTAGGCGGCTGCTTTCGGTCGATTAGGAATAGATTTAAAAAGAATTTCCCGGGCCTTGTTAAGGTGCTCGGCAGCCGCATTGTCACTCATTGCAA
>SHZM01000076.1 GCA_009692265.1 Gammaproteobacteria bacterium | reverse complement strand
GCGCGCGCCTTGAAGCATCCATTGTCCAGCCGCTCGCCCCTGCAGCACAGCTATGCTGCTGAGCGGAACACTTAATATTCTCAGACCTTTGGCCGGTCAGCACTATGATGCGGGGCTATTTGCATTTCAACAATATCGGGAAGACTTTCCGCCAATTTAATAATTGCACGGGAGAAATTACTGTTTAGATTATTCAAAGATATAACGAGCGTATCAATCGGTCGTGTCAGCGGAATCATACACCAGCGCCAAGCGTCAGCCGCCGCGGACTCTAGTTTGGGATTGATCGCGCTGGGTTCAGCACCAGAAAGACCAGTCCTGGCCGCTACGCTTGCCCTGTATTCCCAAAACTGATCGAGCCCTTCTGCAACAACAGTCCAGCCCTCAAGGCCCCGGCACGACGCATATTGAACAATTCGATATGATTCATTCCCTCTCGGAAAGTCCCGGCGTGCATTCTCGTTAGTTCCGTCCCATACCTCCAAACCCTGACCGGTCATTTGGTTTCCGAGCGCGCTAAAGCGTCCAGCCGGCCCAGATTTTACGTCGCTTGGTGGGACACAAAAGAGAAAGTCAATTTCGGCGTTTCCTGCTTTGCGTGTCAACTCAAGCAGTTCGCGATGCAGTACCATATGATCCGAGTAAGTGCCGGTTATAATAATGACACGGCCGCCTGCGGCTTCGCTGCTTGGCTCTAACCGCCAGCTCAGTCCACCTAGGTCCGCTATCGCGTTTGCGAATATGGCAAGATTGGCCTTCATCCGCAGGCACTCTCGCAACGGGATGACGGCGCGGTCTTGTTCAGACACTCCATTATTCCAATTTGCGCGCTCTCCGCGGATAAGTTGGTCAACGCCATCGGCTAACCAAATGCGTTTTGGTCCGTAAAGTAATTTTAGGGTTTCGATCTCATTTGCTGGCCAATCTTGTGCTTCATCGACAAAAATATAATCGAAATCGAATCTGTCTGGATCGGATGCCTTTATTGCTTCTAGGTCTGTATGAGTAATCGCTCCTACTTTCAGCATTTCCGCAGCAGACGAGCAATATTTGTCATACTGCTCTAATGGCATCTCATTGTTTTCGTCGAGCAACTGTAATCGTGAAAACCACGAAAACATGAAGGACATGACCGTCTCAACTGCTATACCGCCATCGTCGGGAGTAGCGGGGATACCTAATAATGCCATCAGGCGGCTGACATCTGCTGCCAATGCATGATTATATGTCAGAACGAGTGTGCGAGCTGCTTTTTCCTCATATTCGCGCCAAGCCATTTGCAAGAGCAAAATAGTCTTACCGCTTCCGCCCCGGCCCCTGAAGCGAAGCAACTTGGTCCCTGGTAAACCCTGCCATTCGCTGGTCATAGATGAACGGGTGGCAATACGGTCCATTTTTTTTCTGTCAAGCGATGACGGGATTAGGCGGCGGAATAGCGGCGCATTTAATGCTCGCCGTATCGATTCCTCAGTTCCTGAGCTTAATGTGTACTCATTTCCGCGTTTGAAGATATGCGATGTCGCCGCGATCGCAGTCAGGAAGTCAGCACCTGAAAAAGATTTTGTAAGTGCGCCATTGCATTTGATCTGATCAAGCCCGCGCAAGATGACAAGGCGATGAATATAAAGATCTAATTGCTGATCAGAGAAATATTCACGCAGCGAATGAACTTGATTAATGTTTTGATCAGTAGCGCTTTTCCAGGCAACGGGACCAATTCTGGAATATTTAACTTCAATATTGTCACCTGTGAACCGGACACCGGATGCACCATGATCTTTAATCTCAATGGCAACCATCAGGTTAGTGACAGAAACCGGACGGTTAATGATACGGACGCTATTGTTATCGGTCAGCGCACGTTTCGGCATGAACTTGCGACCTGAGCGAAATTTCGCACATACAACAACATCGATGTCCGAAACCCTGTACCCTGAGATCTTTGCACCCGCAATAATTTTTATCTGATCGTCGGTAGTATTTGCGGCTTCAACTCCCGGCCAGAGCTTTACGAGAGCATCGCGAATCGACCGGGCAGCTTCGAACTCACTAGTGCCATCTTGCCCAAGGAGTTCGATCAATGGACATTACCTCGAAAACTGACAATAAATTTGTGCGGCCTGGTGCGAAGTTCTCGGATATCAACAAAACGGTAATTTAGCGCGACGCCAAATTTATCTTTTAGCTCAAGCGCTGCGTCTTGCTGCTTGGGATTCGCGAGACCTTCACGCGGATGCCAGAGCGGATGACTGAGAATGAGTGCTTTGTTGTCCCGATGCACGAGCGCGACGAGAGAACCAGCGTCTTGGACCTCGACTTCCAGATCTGCGCTTTGGCAAAGACCAGCGAACGTGACTGCGGATTGATTGGCGTCCCGTAGCCAGCGTTCCTCTTTGAGTGGAATCCCGAGCACAAGCTCGGTGACGTCCAAGGCAAGGCGCCAATCCAATAGCCGGTGAAGTGAGCGATTCCCGTAATTCCAAAGACAGTCCGGACAGGACCGGTCGCATTGCGAATGGCGTTGGTCAGTCCACTGCTCATGGCGAGCGCGGTAATGTGTTTCTATCGCGCGGTGGAGAATCCGCGGTTCATAAAGACGCCGGACATATCCAGCGCCATTCTCAAGCGCATCAGCCATAAACAACTGCTGCGTTCGGCATTGCGTCAACCGGAGATGCTGCCGGCCGACGCGAAGTTCTGAAGGATCAATATCAAGCTCGACCGCTGCAGCAGTCCTTAAGAATTCTCCAAAGGAGGCAATTGCAGGTTCTGCAGAGGGTTGATCACGAACGTCGAGGGCTCCATTCGCGCCAACGCCTGGAGCATCTACAACAGCGAACGTAAGAACGTCAGTCTTGAAAATCGCACCAATAGCTCCCGTCTCAACGGCCTGGCCCGCCACTTTGAACGGAGCAGTTGCTTCGTCGCGGTAGAGCGAGGCTTCAGGCACTATGATAGAATCTCTGTCCCGATAAAAAGAAAAGAGTTGCTGCTTATTATCATTGATCAAGGCAATTGGTTTTTCGGTAGTCAGGGTCACGCGAGCTGCGCCGACCTCACGTGCTGTGCCGAGGTCTGGTTCGAAGGCGAGGACAGGTGGTGGTAGTACCGGCCCGCGAGCGCGCTGACCATCGTAATCTCGCGGCTTGTATGTCGTGCGGAAACCTTTCGGTTGAAAGAGTTTGAACGGACGGGCCGGCTGGTCGCATACTTCACAGCATTCAAATGCACCAACACGAACCGCCCCGCAATCTTTATCGAGACAACGTGAGAAATTGACGGGATCGCCAAGCGGGTCCGGATCAGCTTGCAGGCGGCCGCCAATTTCGCGCCAATGAGCAAACCCGCAAGCGGTAAATATACGCTTGTCTTTGGGGATCTCTGCGCCTGGTGAAAATGCCCAAATTGCATAATCGAGAGGTCGGTCGCTGACGATCATGTCATCGAGATCTCCCTGATTAGGTCGTTCAAAGAGCGGTCGAACCCGGGTCGGAAACCCGAACATCGGAAAAATACCAGCCGTTGCAAGCCGCTCGCTCAATTCCGGTTGAATATAGGCTGAGCTCTGAACTGCACTCAAGATTTCAGCGGGAAGATCTTTGCGGCACCATTCCATGATGGTGTTCTGGCCGCTTGCGCTTAACGGTGTGTATGCAGCCAGCCTTTTGACTACTTGCTCCACGTCAGAGGTTTTTGATAGCCAATCGAAAATCGGAGCTGCATAGAGCGGTACCCAATCGCTAGCTAGTCCAAATGCGCCGTGAGTGCTGTTATAGCGCCGTTCGGGACGGGTCTCCTCTGGCAATGATTTAAAGCCCCGCCGCAAAATTTCCGCCGCCGCAACCCGCTTGATAATTTCAATGCGGCCAAGATCAAGATATGGCTGCGGCGGGACGTCACCCGTCATACGTTCGGGGTGATTGTAGTAGTAATCATCATGTGAACCGCCTCTGCACAATGTAAGGGCATAGGAAAATTGCTGGTCTGCGCGGCCTGCGCGGCCTACCCGTTGCTGGTAATTAAAGCGTTGTGGCGGCATATTCGCCATCATTACGATATTTAGAGATCCAATATCGATACCGACCTCCATCGTGGTGGTCACGCTGAGCACATCAATCCCGTGCGTCAATTGCGTTTCCGCATCAAGAAAAGCACCTTTGAATTGGCGCTGGCGCCGCCGTTGCTCCTTTAGGGGTTTCGTTTGACCGGTTAACTCTTCGACATGAAGACGATGGGCCGGTTCGTTCGCAAGCCAGCGGTAGTAATCCAGGTCGTTATTGTTTTCATTGTTAAATTCATCGGAGGAGCAGAATGGAGAAGTGCAGACAGGCACTGGCAGATTGATGTGCCGGCGTGCGCAAATCACGCAACTCCGCAGCTGCTTGTCCGCGGCGAGGTGGATATTCATCGCAAGGCCAGCCGTATTATCTGTCTTTATGATCCAATTATCCTGGAGGATTCCAACATTCTTTAGTGTATCGAAGATTGCTTCGCGTAAGGGCCCAACATCCGTGTTTAGTTTTGGTGCGGCTTTCTCAAGATATTTTTTAAGCGGCGGGGGAGGGGCATCCGACCCAGCGTTCCGGCCCCCGCCTTGGAAATACTTGGCCTGCCCAAGTATACGTATGACATTCGAGAGGAGCCCTTCAGCCGTCTTGTCGTTCATGGCAAGGCGGGTGCCAAAATTTCCCCTTGGCGCGACATAGGCTACACCAAGAGACTCAAGATCACGTCCTGCACGATCAAACAATGCAGTGGCCGCGTGCGTTGCTAAAGACCTGCGGATTGCATCCCGTCCGGCCGCGGCTGGGCCAGGTTCTAAAGATACCCATTGTTGCCCGGCCGGGGGTTTAAAGAACCGCCACCAAGGCTCTCCATCAATCATTTGACCAGATGCAGACGGGCCGGCAGGGTTAACACCCAAGCGAATTAGATTGTTCTCAAGTGCGAGCAGTAGCTCTGGCCATGAGACCTCGTCGCTACTGAGAATATCACGTTCGTATCTGCGGATAGCATCGTCTTCGTCTGGACCTCCGGCTCCGGCTGCAGCTATGACAAACGCTGCCCATAAATCTGCTGAATATGCCTTCACTGAATCCATTGCGGCGGTTTCTTTCGCCGAGAGGTTCTTACCCTTCTTCGCAGCGGCAGCTTGGATTTCCTGTAGGCTGACCCGGTTGTCGTTTTGAAGAATTTTGAAAATAAGCTGGCGGATCAAATCGTGAAAGTGATTTAATTCCAATCCGCCGGCTACATCCGCGGCATCGTCACGGCTGTCAGTAAAAGCGATCAACTGTGCAGCGCCGCCACTGCCCAGCTTTGCGGTCGCGCGGTCTGCAATAAGCTGGGTAACGGCATTCGTGCCTGTTCTGTGCGCGCGAATTGGAGTTTGGACCCGCGCGCTAAAAAAACTTTTCAGATCAAACTGATGCCGGTCAGACTCGCAATGCGGGCATTGTTCTGGCAGCGCTGGTGAGGTCTTTCCCGCTGGCGCAATCAGCATCGTACCGGTGGCAGCTTCTCCATGATTAGCAGCCCGGAGATACCCAAGCGGCGGCTCGAACCGCGCTGGCACGAATGAGAATGTCGAACCTTTTTTCGTTTCTGGATCGGTATGTGTCCAGCTGCCGGTCTTTTGGTGGCCGGGCCAGTACCACATGTAATCGCCATAACGGCGTTCAAAGACAACGCCAGGATTATGTGTTGTAAGATCGGTAGGGCCGGACTCTAAGAAATACCCTTCGCCGGTATTCATGCCATCGGGCAGTGGAGTAACAAAGCCGCCGAGATAGATTTCTCCGCATTCATAGCAATAAAGCACCTCTAGTATTTGTCCGCCGCATTTGCACTTGACGACAGGTGCTCCATAGAGCTTGCCGACCGCGCGACTTTGACTCCTAAACTCTGCCGCCACCTGATCGCACACTGGATTTGAGCATGCCCACAAGCCTTGGATACGACGCACAAACATATGTGCGCGGAACGCTGGCTTGAGGTCATTGAGCGATGAAGGCTCATTACTGGCCGCCGCGAAGAACGCGTCCAAAGCTTCGTCCGGAGCGTCACCGGAAAATAAGGCCTTTTTTATGAGTGAGATACGAGCGGGCCGGTAGCCGCCTTCCGGTTTTTTCCCCGCAATGAGACAAGCCGCCCCGAGTGACCGCCGGGGCTTATGCTGTGCAATGAATTGATCTATGGCCGCCGGTTCTCCAGCTATAACTCGAGGTGCAAGCGCCAATACATCGTTTGGCATGACTGGAAGCTGTGCCTCAGGCTGTACTGTTGCTCCTGCAGAAACCTTAAAAGTGCGGCGGTCTACACCAAAAAATTGTTCTAGATATTCGAGGCCCTCATCACCATCGAGTGATGCACTGGTCGCGATACATCGAAGTTGCGGGGAATCGGGATGAAGGCCAATACGATCAAGGAGATTTCGTACTACAAGAGCTACTTCGGTTCCTTGCGTGCCCCGGTAGCTGTGAAGTTCATCGACGATAAGCGAGAAACAGTGATCTGAAGATGCTTTTAGCCAGGCTTTTGTTTTTTCAAAAATTGGTTCCTCAATATCACGCATGAGCATAATGTTGAGCATGGCTACGTTAGTGATAAGAATATCTGGCGGAGAATTTATCATATCCCAGCGTGTCATCATCTCGCCGCTGAGTGGGTCGGAAAATTGGCTGCGAAGTTTATCATTTCTTCCACGGAGCTTGTCCGCTTCACGCGCGATTTCAGACAACTCCCGCGCCGTGGCCTGAATCTTGCGGCGTGCACTCTTGGAAATAGCAGCAGGTGGCAAAAATGTGCCGCCAGCCGTCGCTCCCGTGTATCGACCAAAATAGAACAGCGGTGCCTCACCGATCACTTGGGCCCGGAAGGCAGCTTCCCGGAGACGGGAGATCTGGTCCTCAACGAGTGCGTTCGTCGGATAAAGTATGAGAGATCTTACCGCAGGCTCTATTGCCTTTGGCGTGTTTGCACGGAGATCACGCCATTGAGTTTCTACGTCCCAGTTCTTTTCCCACCAGCAATTAAGCTGATATGCGCGTGATGATGTGCGGCGCTCTTGAATCAGTCGCGCAAGTACGGGGAGCAAAAAGCTTTCTGTTTTCCCGGAACCGGTGCCTGATGTGACAACAATATTGCGCTTTGCTGCCGTGCTTTTTGCAAGTGACGTGATCAGTGACTCTGCTTGATGCTCTCGCAGTTTGAAAGATGAATCGCTGTTAAAAAGGATTTTGCTTAGATCGGCTGCTACCTGCAAATCAACACCAACTTCAGCGCAGGCTTGTGAGATTGGTATTACCGATGGATAGGGTAAGACTGCCTCGAGCAGCAACTCTTGCGTTGTCGCACCGATCTCCTCAAGTATCCTACGTCGTTCTGCTAGCAAGATCGGGTCGCGAATCCAGAAAGCCGTATCGTAATATCGGTGATAAGCATCCTGAATATATTTCAGCGTAGCGGCCGGTGTTGCGCTAGCCATAGTGAATGCCTCAATTATATAGTTTGCCCATTATAGAAGCTGCGAGCCCTTGCGGCACGTTAGTATACAAAAGTGTGGCTCCACTGCGTCCTGGCAGAAGCCCGGAGCATGCGATCAATGCCCGCCGGAGAAGTCCTGGGGGTTCGCATCCAATCACGCACTGAAATGTAGAGCTTTGCTTATCGTAGCCGTGCAGACGCAGCGCACCGGCTCGCGCAGATAAAATTTTTACAACCTCAGCAGGACCTTCTTTCATCATTCCGGTGGCTGATTTATAAAAATACCGGCTTCCAGCAAATGACGTCCGGTAAGCGCCGGGGCTATTTAGGTTATTGGCGGTGTTCCAGTGCCCGGCAGCTGGACTGAAAATCTCGAGATCGCGCGTTCCTTCAATGTGAATTTCGGGCAAAGCCATTTCTATCGCGCCGATAGTAGGTGAATTTTCGGCAATGATACTAGCTGGGGAGCGCACCACAGTGACGGCGCGGCCATGGGGATCACGAATTTGAGCAAGGAGCTCGGTGGCGGTATCAAATTCAACGTCATCCCAGAGGAGTGCTGGAGGGGCGCTTATTTGATCTAAAGTTGTGGCACGCCAAATCCCAAGTGCTGTCCGCACAGAATTCACAAGGGATGTGCATCTGAACCCTGCCAGGAATGCCCGGCGCTCTGATGTCACGACCAGAGTTGGTGGCGCACATAACCAATATTCGGGGCGTCTTAAAGTTTTGTCGTATGCCGCATCAATGTGCCCCAAATCTGTGAGCGCTCTGGCAAATTGGTAAGCAAACCAAGGGGTCTCAGCTTGCTCGGAAAGCAGTTCCTGGAGCCGTTTCCATTTTCCGCTACCCAAATAGCAGATTGCATCGAGCAGGGTCTCGGAGGGAATCTTGCTTTCGGTACGCATTGTTAGGTGAATTGGAAGTAAGGCTGCTGGGGCAATGCGCTTTGTTTTGAAAGAGCCAGGTTTTTTAGACTTGCCGCGGTTACGCGCCAGAACTGCGTTTTTACAAAACCTGCATGTCATCCATTTAGCGTCGCGAACATGATCGCCAGGTTGAAACGGCTCACAAAGCCAATAATGGTGACCGTTCAGCGTGCATAAGTTTAAGCCTGCGCCAATTTTTTGCATCCCGTAAGCAGACGATATGTTTGATTCCTCTGATTCGGCCTCTCCTTGGTAGTTCAATGTTTCAAGGCTGCACTCTGGACTTGAAGTAGTATTACTATTAAATTTTTCAATTATCATGCCGCGGAGGACTAATTCATTGTTGGGGTCCGATACCTGAGAACCCGCGCTGAGAAGGCTTGCGGGTTTATTTGGATTGAGACGATATACGATATCACCCGAACCCACAGTGATAGGTGGTCTTGGTTTGTCAGCAGACCTAAGCGAAAGGGCGGATTCTTTTTTGTCTCTCCCGCTCTGTACAACAACCGCTGTGAGATTTGAATCGTCCTGAACTAGCGTTTTGCTCAAAAACAAATCACATACGCTGCTCGATGATTCGGCACGCGCAATAATATTATTCTGGGTCGATATCGTGGCTTCTCGCAATTCGATTGTTACAGGCCCTCGTTCTGCAGCTGCAGTGATGTCAGGTGGCGCATGAGAATGCCAAAGATTTTGTGCCAATCGTAAGCCGCCAACCATCTCCAAGACTGCACCTTCCGATAGAGGAATAAGCGGTTGAAGATCCGAGCTCTCTAATTCAGAAATGCGTATTATTTCAACGCCACTGAACAGAATCCAATCTGTAGCAAGGCCTGGCAATTCTTGCGCCGTCAGCTTTTTGAAGCCTGGACGGGCGTGGAGCGCCAAATGAGCGGCGACACGGGGCTCCCATTGCATGTGGCATAGGACTAAGTGCGTGCGAAGCAGAGGGGTCCTGGAAATTTCCCGGTAATATGCGCCAAATTCAGATTTCAAGAGAGGAATTATCGGTCTTACGTCTCTCGTCAATTTAAGATTTAGAGAAGTGTCACGAAGCTCAAAAGAAGCAAGCATAAGGGCGTTGAGTTCTATTTTACGCCGCGGTTCAAGAACAAAGAATTCACCCGTGGGATTTGGCGCTAAACAAAGTTCCGTGCCACAAGCTGAAAACGCCTGCGTTGCAGCTTGCGGGCTATCTGGCTGAAGTTTCAGCAGCCTTGATTTATCTTCATCCTCATTCGAGGCCGACAGAAAAAGGTCGAGCCGCCGGCGGGGAAACGTCAAAAGTGACGCCGCGAACTTCAAAGCACGATGTGAACTGCCGCTGCCATCAATCGGCGCGTCTGATCCATCCCAGTTTTCGAGTTCTGCGCGCGCCGCGGCAACAACCCGGGGACGTAAATCGGTGTTTGACCAAAGTTTCTTTAGCCAATGTCCCGGACTCGTTCCTTGCATCCATTCATGCAAATACAGCTTGATCTCTGGATCAGATAGTTTCTCGTGAGGAGAAAGGGCGAACTGAATAAACATGCCGTGCAGCCTCTTGCAGTCGGCTGTACGAACGAGCGCTTGTGACAATGCGTAGCTCGCATATTCCCAGCCATTGATCTGCTGCGCAGTTGGTTTACCGAATTCAAAATCTGTTTCTGCAAGCCAATTATTTAGAGCTTTCCAAAATTGCAGCGTTGATTTGGCGTTGTGTTTAAGTTTATTTTTTTTTGTTAAATCTGTAATTTTTAGTAATTCAAAGAGACGCTCATAATAATTTTGAGCCGAGAAAACCTCATCCTGCCGCATCCGTTCCGCTGCGAGCGATAAAATGCACAACAGGGCAGAAAATGGCGGGGGCTCATAACGGTCAAGAGCAACCCACGCTTCCAATTCCCCAAGATACCAAGAGTATGGATTTGCCTTATCCCAAGTAAGGCGGAATGCTACTATACGGGCAAAAGCGTCCTCGAATTGCGTCGACGGTACATTGAAGTGATCAGCAAGTTTTTCGGCAGTTTCGGGCTCTAAATCGAGATAGACAGGTGCAGAGCGGAAACGGCCATCGAAAAAGATTTCGTTGATTGATTGGTTGAGAGCTTCATAGTCCATTGCGCTGGTCGGTATGGCAGGCGCAACAGGCAACCGATCGGTCGGTTCAACAGTACGAACCATCGAAATATCGCTCGCTGCAGGAACCGCCGTCGACTAAACACATTCGACATAGGTGGCGTCGCTGCTGGGTGCCTATGAATCTTTAATGTAACGACAAGCCTCTATTAACGGCAAGCCTCTAAACATCAGCCGCTAGTTGGTAGTATAGCTGCCTGCGGCTTCATTTTGATGCCTATTCAGCCGACAACACTTTTAATACATGCCGCATTCCCTTAAGGTCATGGACGTTGTGTTTGGTAACAGTACGCCAACCTATTACCGCGGCAGGAGTGGTCTGCCCCCTGAGAAGTGGTCCTCCCTGATGTATGGCTTATGGCCTGATGGAGGACTGAAGAATGCCGGGTGTCCTGGCGTTCAATACGACGAGCTTAGCGGTCTGGTGATTGAGGGCCAACCGCAACACTTTCATCCCAAGATGGGATGAAATTCGTTGCGCGCCGGGTTCCTTACCTCAGCTGCCGCTAAGGGCGCTTCAATATTCAAGATGATGGACACCAGCCGCCACAAGAGCGTGGACACCCTTCGCGGTTACGTTCGCGATGCGGAACTGTTCTGCGATCATGCGGGCGCGGGGCTGCTGTAACGCTTCCTGCGCCTTGCAAGCAGCTTACGCGCTCATTGGACTAGGCAGCGGCTACTTCACCATTGATGGAGTGCCACTGTCGACCGTGTGACTGCGCCGGTGGCAGCCGATCGTCAACGCCTAGTTACAAGTCGTGATGCCGCCACTCGAGTAGCAATTGACCGAGCGGTTTCCGATTGTGCCGGTAGTGATGCCCCCACTGGAATACAAATTTACCGCGTCACCGCCGATGGTGCCGGTGGTGATGCCGCCACTCGAGTAGGTGTTGAGCTGACTATTGCCGATGGTGCCGGTGGTGATGCCGCCACTCGAGTAGGTGTTGAGCTGACTATTGCCGACGGTGCCTGTAGTGATGCCGCCACTCGAGTAGGTGTTGAGCTGACTATTGCCGACGGTGCCTGTAGTGATGCCGCCACTCGAGTAAATGTTGGATTGAGCAAGTCCTGCACCACACCCGAGCAATGTCAAAAAAAGAATTGAAATTATTGACCGCATTTCCATCCCCTATCAGCCATTTGAGACTTTCAATATTTTCTATCTTAGCACGCACCCTGCAACCTGTCAGGCCAGTCTGAGCCGTATGTTTGTGTAAGATCGTAGGCCAGATAGGGTCCGGCGATGGTAACCTCCATAATCATTCCTTTGAGCACGCGGAAACGCTTGGCGATTTGATGGCGCCGATCATTGAATGGGTCGTGGCTGGCCAATCATGCGTCGAACAGCATGCGCCACAAGGCTCGTTCGCCGATGTTACGGCGCTTAACGATAGTCTTGGTTGGAGAGGCGGCGGACGAAGGATCGGAATGACATGGTGAAGCGCCTATCCTGGTCCGAGCGACAGCATCGTCCGGGCTGGGACATTCAGTACACAATCATCGGCGGTCGCATGCGGAGTGCGCCAAATGACCGCAAACGGAACGAAAAAGATGTGCCCGGACTGCCACGCTTTGTCGCGCAGGCGTTCTTGGCCTGTCCAAAGACTGACGTTGTTGCTTCGGACGATATTCGCTATTGGGCCACGATCTGCCGCAGGATTCTCCAGCGCGGAGGAACCCCCCCGATTCCGACGCGTGCGGAAACGGCGCTCAGGGAGTCTATTGGCGAGTTAGACACATCAAGCGCGCTTGAAGGTGTCGATGCGACAGCCGTTCTTTGCGAAGGGCCGTCGTCATGGCAGCTTGAGCCGAGCATCGAGTTACACCCGACATACGAGCGTCCGTTCTGGGATCTCGTCGCGGCCCGGTATCCCGAACTCCTGCGATGGCTGACGCCACAAGCTCCGCTCGAGGCTCTGGCAGGGATCCAAGGTCAGACACGCCGGTGGGTCGACTTCCTAATCTTTGCACCATGGCAATCCCATCCCTACGTCCTCGAGATCGATGGGCAAGCTCACGAGAGTCAGTCTGGGGTCGACAAAGAAAGAGATGGGCTCCTAAGGACACAGAATGTGGAGGTGTTGCGCGCAAATGGCGAGGCGGCCCTCGATCCGACGGGCCCTTTCTTCACCCTCCTCGGGAAGATCGCAGCAGAATGTCCGAGCTCAGGTCCACTTGAGTCGGCCACCCTTGCGCGGCGCCGGCTCATACTAGGCCCGGCGGAAATTCAACGGTTCGCATTTGCTGTCGTAGAGGGAGTCGCGCGTGGACTCCTTGCCCCGACAATTCCGTGGCGCATCGCATTAGTCGATCCGTCTGGTGCAGTTGAGCAGTGCGCAGGGCCAATTCTCGACACGCTCGCGGCGGTCGGCGACTTATGGGATGTGCCCGTCGTGCCGTCGGAGATTCAGGTCGGAGGCACACTCTGGCGCAGAGTCGGAGCGAAGTTCAATTCCGTCGAGATGGGTCTGGAATGTCACACCCCAGCACTAGAGATAATCCTCGATCCCGGTACGCCCGCTCATGCGGCGCTGCCAGAGCGGTCACATCCAACCATCGTGGTCCGCCACACGTTGCTGCCGGTGTACCTTACATGGGCGGAGCCGTCTTTGGTCGAACGCCGAAGCATTTCTGCCGAGCGCAATGTCGAGGCGCCACTTCGTGTTCTGGCGCAAGACATCTTTGGCATTCCCGATTTCCGCGATGGCCAGTTACCTGCGATCCGCCGAGTCCTCGCCGGTAAGGATGTGATAGTGACGCTGCCAACTGGCGGCGGAAAGAGTCTTATCTACCAGCTGACCGCTCTCCTTCGTCCTGGCCTTGCGATTGTTGTGGACCCGCTCGTGTCGCTGATAGACGACCAGGTCAGACGTTTGCGCGAACTGGGGGTTGACCGCGTGATCGGGCTGCACGCCGCTGTTACTAAGCGGACGGACGCTCGCGAACTGTACGATGCCGTTACGGGCGGGGAAGCGCTCTTTGTGTTCCTCACGCCCGAACGACTCCAGATTAAGGCGTTTCGCCAAAAGCTGGCCGCCGCGGCCCAGGAGCAGATGGTAAACCTCGCCGTCATCGACGAGGTACACTGCGTTTCGGAATGGGGGCACGACTTCCGCACGTCCTACCTACGCCTTGCGCGCAACCTGCGAGACCTCTGCGTCGGCCGGGACAAGGGCCTGCCTCCCATCCTGTCCCTCACAGGGACCGCGTCGCCAGCAGTTCTGCGCGACGTGCTGCGCGACCTCGGCATGAATCCAAACTCATCTGACGCGGTGCAACGGCCGGCGAGCTACCAACGCCCTAACCTGCATTACAATGTTATTGCGGGCACTCCGGATATGAGATTAGGGAATTTGGAGAAGGTTCTCCTAGAGCGCCTGCCCTTGGCACTTGGAACAGATGCCGCGGGGCTCTGCACGCCCGGGAGTGGTGGAGCGGTCTCCGGTTTGATCTTCGTCCCGCACGTGAACAAAGGGTATGGCCTCTTTGAAACACGTCAGTCAGTGAATGACGCGCTCACCAGGGCAGGAGGGCAGCCCAAGATCGAGATCTATTCGGGTAGCCGCCCGACTCTCTTCGAGGGCATTAATTTTGACGAATACAAGCGCGGCGCGGCAGCCCGTTTCATCCGCGGCGACACGCCGCTGCTCGTTTCGACCAAAGCCTTCGGTATGGGCATCGACAAGCCGGATATCCGGTTCACGCTGCACGTTGGAATACCATCCTCGATCGAAGCCTTCGCCCAAGAAGCCGGCCGCGCTGGCCGCGACGGCAAGCATTCGGAGTGCATCCTCCTCGCCTCTATACCTTCCGTGGATAGTGCCCGTCGGTTACTCGACCCGACGGCAAAAGGGCAGGATCGCCATAGGTTTGGGAGAGATGGCGATCTCGCTCATCAGCTATACTTTCTCTACAAATCATTTCCCAACCCAGAGGAGGAGTTCAAAATTTGCTGTGCCGTCTTGGATGAGCTTACCGTGCATCCGAACGGTGTTAGGGAAGTCGCTATTCCCAGAACGCCGAGCGGTGCAGCGATGCCGGATGGACGAAAACCGGAGGTCTTACGTGAGAAGGCACTCTACAGGCTCTGTCTCATCGGAGTCGTCCGTGACTACACCGTCGAGTACGGCGCAGACACGTTCCAGGTTTTACTAGCTGACTATAATTTGGACTCAATTGATCGGGCCCTGCTGGAGCAAGCGCAAAGGATCGACCCCGGTCGCGAGGCCGCCAACCGGCAGGACTTGGAGCAAGCACCGGCCGACCTTAAGGGTCGCGTTCGCCACCACATCAAGAAGTTGGTGGGCATGATCTACAAGAACATTTGGCCAGCGCGTCTGCGTGCACTCGAAGATGTTTACCGCCTTACGCTCGGTAACCGACAAAGCAGCGACATCAGCCGCGTGATTGCTTCCTATCTAGGCGAAGGTCCACTCGCCACGATCCTGCCGGCGCTTATTGCGGAGGCCGCGGAGATCGATGTCAAACAGGTGATCGACGCACTCAAACGTGTGCCAACCCTCGATGAATGGGAGGGTGCGACGGCGCGTCAGCTTGAGGACACTCCCGAGCATCCGGTTGCGCTATTCGCGGCGGCCCTGGCGCAGGCTTGGAAACCTAACGGCGACCCTGAGCGGTTTCGTGACCTCCTGGAGGCCTGCTTCGAGCAG
>SHZM01000075.1 GCA_009692265.1 Gammaproteobacteria bacterium | reverse complement strand
AATGGAATTTGGGGGGAGGGGGTGCTGCGGAGACGCGATGCCGACTGCGTTGTGCGGGGGGGGTTGTGTTGATTGGATAGCGACCTGCTGCCCAGTGATTTCAAGATGGTGGGTGAAGTGGCGGGTATGGAGAATGATGGGATTTTTTATTATTTAGAATCATTCACTTATGTGAAGAATTGGCGGAGAGAGAGGGATTCGAACCCCCGGTAGGCTTACGCCCACAACTGATTTCGAGTCAGCCGCATTCGACCACTCTGCCACCTCTCCGGGTGCGCTCTGTAATGCACGAGGGTGAGACCCTCGAAGGTCGCGACGCAGTGTAACGGATGCCATCAGAGCGGGGAAGGCGTGAGCGTCTCGCTCGGGTTGATAAAGCGATCGCCCAAACTCTTGATCTCCCGTTCGTAAAGTCATCTCGACGGTGGGCCGCTAGCCTGACCAAGACTTGGGCCTGTCTGAGCCGCTAATTGAATTTCCCGGTGTCTGGAGAACGCGCTATGGAACTTGCACTACTGATTCACGAGGTCAGGGATCTCGCGCCTCTGCCTAAGGCCTATTTTCAAATTCAACAACTGATCAATGATGCTAATTCGGATCTCGACGATTTAACCAAGGTCATCGTCAATGACCCTGGGCTGACGAGCCGAATTCTCCGAATATCGAACAGCGCCTACGTGGGGCTCTCAAGCAAGGTAGACACGATCGGCCGGGCGATTCAGATTCTCGGCCTAAACCAGATCCATGACTTGGCGCTGGCGGATGCTGCGGTGGGATCGCTACAGAAGATCCAATCGAAGGCGCTAAACCCCTACGATTTCTGGCGAGGCAGTATGTATGCGGCGATCGTCGCGCGTGTGCTCGCGAAGCGCTGCAAGGTGCAAAACGCTGAGCGCTTATTCGTTTCCGGACTTTTTCATCAGATCGGGAATTTATTGTTGGCGGTTAAAGATCCACCCGCTTACAGCGCGCTTCGGGACGGCGCTATACGCCGACAAATTCCGCTGGCACAAGCCCAGCGTGAGGAACTTGGCTACGACTATGCCGAAGCGAGTGCGGAATTACTAACCCACTGGCGATTGCCAGAAACTCTGATGGAGCCTGTGCGATATCACACGCGTGAGATCCCAGGCAATTTCGCGCTGGATACTGCAATCATCCATCTCGCTGCCGCGTTCAGTCGAGCTGCGATGTGGAAATCCGACGCCGACGAACCGGTGCCCGCTTTTGATCTTCGCGCGATGAACCTCACGAATTTAGACGAAGCGATGGTCGAAGAATTAATGACTGAAGCCGATCAGCAACTAATCGAAGCAATGAGCTTACTGTTACCAGACTTAAAGAAGAGTAAAACTCTCAGCCGCAGCGCCGCTTGAAGTAAACTTTTTTAGTATCGGAGTCACCCAGCGCGCGCATTTCACGCCCGCTTGGCCTTCGGTACGTAAAGATCCGTAATGGTGCCGGCGAACATTTCGGCGGCCATCGCGACGGTTTCCGACAACGTTGGATGCGGATGCACGGTGAGTCCGATATCTTCCGCGTCGCAGCTCATCTCTATGGCAAGGGCCGCTTCTGAGATCAGATCGCCCGCATTGACTCCCACAATCCCAGCGCCAATCACGCGCCTATCGGTCTTATTAAAGAGTAATTTAGTCGATCCTTCGCTGCGTCCTAAGCTCAAAGCGCGGCCGCTCGCGGCCCATGGGAAAACGGCCTTGTCGTACGCGATCCCCTCCGCTTGCGCCGCGGTTTCGGTGAGACCCACCCACGCCACTTCCGGATCGGTGTACGCCACCGAAGGAATCACCCGCGCGTCGAAGGCCGCTTTATGACCCGCGGCGACTTCGGCCGCGACTTTCCCTTCGTGTGTGGCCTTGTGTGCAAGCATCGGTCCATGGGTCACGTCCCCGATCGCGAAAATATGCGGCACGTTGGTGCGCATCTGCTTGTCTGTCGCGATAAACCCACGCGGATCCAGCTCCACACCGGCGTGCTCCAAACCCAATTGGCTGCCATTGGGTTGGCGTCCAACCGCCACCAATATGCGGTCAAAGGTCGCAGTGCCTGGTGCGCCCTTGCCTTCGAACGAAGCTTCCAGAGCGGCCTCCGTCGCCGTCACAGCGCTGACTTTGGTGCCGGTGTAGATCGCGCTCAGCAAACTTTTTAACCGCTTCTCCAGCGGTTTAACGAGATCCCGATCCGCCCCCGGCATCAGACCGTCGAGAAGTTCGACGACCGTCACTTTGCTGCCAAGCTCGGCATAGACCGTGGCCATTTCTAAACCGATGATCCCACCCCCGATCACCAATAAACGCTCCGGAATGTCTGTTAACGCGAGCGCGCCGGTTGAATCCATCACACGCGGGTCGTCGTAGGGCAGACCCGGTAAGCGAACCGGCTCGGAACCTGCGGCAATGATCGTCTGTTTGAATTCAAGTTCGGTCGTACCGTTTTCAGCAGTGACGACAACGCTATTCGCGGATTTAAAAGCGGCGTCGCCTTTCACGACCGTGATCTTGCGTTGCTTGGCGAGTGCCTGTAGCCCACTAGTCAGTTGAGTGATGACTTTACCTTTCCACTGCCGAAGTTTTTCGAGTTCGATTCGCGGCTCGCCGAACACGATTCCGTGGGTTGCCATTGCACGTGCATCGCTGATGACTTTCGCGGCATGCAGGAGTGCTTTCGAGGGAATGCACCCTACGTTCAAGCACACGCCGCCCAAACTCGGGTTGCGATCAATCAGGGTTACGGCGAGGCCTAAATCGGCCGCGCGAAACGCTGCGGTATAGCCACCTGGGCCGGCACCGATCACAACTAAATCGCACTGCATATCAGCGTCTCCTTTTTCGGATCGGGGGCGTCTTAACCGGTGCCGGGGCAGGCGTTGGGTTAGCCCGATACAAGATCAGAATTAGGCCGATGGAGTTGACAATGTCGGCGCGTGCGCCCTCGGCGATCTGCGTGCTTAAGGTGCTACGATCGGCGCGCTCGACGCCGCGCAAGCGCACCTTGACTAGTTCGTGGGCGGTCAGCGCTTCGTCGATCGCGGCAATGACGCTAACGCCTAACCCGTGTTGACCAAGCATCACGACGGGTTTCAATGAATGGGATTTGGCGCGCAACTCGCGCCGCTGGCTGGCACTCAACAACACACTCTCCTCGGGGTCGCGTTAAAGCCGTGCCATTGAGCCTCAAATCGGAGTGACTAGCAATGTTCCGCCAGCTCGCGGCGAATCTTTTGAACGGTCTGCGCTTGGCGACGTTGCGCCCAGCCACATTCATCCCAAGTGTCGGCCAGTTGTGCGGCTTGTTGGCGTTGGGCTGGTGCGCGGCGATGGTGGCCGATTGGCTGCTCGTGGAAGGCGCGGCTAATGTCTCGCCGTGGGGAGTGAGTGCGCGGGCGGCGCGAAGTTATTGGTGGCTCGCCAGCGTCGTTGGGGTGCTGGGTATATGCTCGGCGCTGGAGCGTCGAACACACACTTTTCTGCCGCTGGCGGTGGCGCTTGCCGCCGCCGATCTTGCGCTATGGATGGCTCGGTTAGGGCTCTCGACGCTTCGACTCTGGTTCGACGACTCGACCAATGCGCAGCTTGACGAATACGCCAAGTGGTTTTTCTTCACCTGGCAAGTCGCAGTCTTTTTACGCGCGTGGGTAGTCGTGCTCGGTGGTCGGGCCAGGATCGCGCTTGCAGTGTCGATGCTCTACGCTGGCGCGCTCTTTGGCGCTCTCACCTTGCTCCCGGATTATCCGATTTTTGAAGCGCGCAACGATGCGCCGTCCGCCCAGCCAATCAACGTTGAAAACACCTACTATCGCCAAGCCGAGTTACTTGAGAGCGCGGTGAGCGCGATAAACCGGGGTATCCCTGGCCATATCGATTTGAATGTCGTGACATTTGGCGGGTACGGCGAGGAAGATGTGTTCATCCGCGAGGTCCGCCAGACCTCCGAGATACTGTCCGGCCGTTTCGATAGCGCCCGACGTTCGGTGCAATTGATCAACAACCGCGCCAGCCTTACCCAGCAGCCGCTCGCCAATGCCCCGAATCTTGCGTACGTGTTGGGGCATTTCGCGTTACGCATGGATCGCGAAGAGGATATTTTATTCCTCTATATGACTTCGCACGGTTCAGAGAGCGGCGAATTCGCGATTGAACTGGGCGAACTTGGGCTCAACTCCTTTCGACCCGAGGCGTTGCGACGAATTTTGGACGAATCCGGAATCCGCTGGCGAGTCATCGTGGTGTCCGCGTGCTACTCAGGAAAATTCGTTGAGGCTCTCGCGAGCCCGTCTACCTTGGTGATCAGCGCCGCCGCCCAAGACAAGCAATCTTTTGGCTGCGCGCACGAAAATCAGTGGACGTATTTCGGCGAAGCCTACATTAAAGAGGCCCTGGGTAAGACGCACTCGTTTAAAGAGGCCTTTGAACTCGCGCAGCGCGCTATCGCAATCCGTGAGGCGCGCGAAGGCAAGGAACCGTCATTGCCACAAATTTCAGTTGGTAGTGAAATCGAGATTCAGCTGCGCCACTTTGAGAAGCAGTTCGAGCCCGTGGCAGAAAATTAAATTCTTCTAGAAGAAATTGTTGAGGCACCGTCTATCTACGACAGAGACGCGACAAAATCCTCGTAATCATCCCCGTCCATTAAATTTTCGACTTCTGTTTCATCCGCTGGTTCGAGTTTGTATAACCAGCCATCTTCCAACGGCGATTCATTGACCTGCTCCGGGCCTTCGGCCAGCAGGTCGTTTACCTCGATGACTCGCCCACCGATGGGGGATTTCACTTCGCCCGTGGTTTTCACGGATTCGATCATGACCGCGTCTTCGCCCTGCACGACATCTCGCCCGATGTCAGGCAGCTGCACATAGACGATGTCGCCGAGCTGCTCTTGGGCGTAATCTGAGATCCCGACGGTCGCTACGCCATCGTCGTCGAGGCTGATCCAGGCGTGATCTTCTGTATAACGTACGTCACTCATAACCAAAATTGCTCTGTCTACGTACCTGACATCAAATTTTTGTCCGACCGCGAAGCGTCCGACGTGTTGTTTGATACTATAGGCCACAACCGGTGTTTGGTCATGAGGCGCCGAGATTTTTTACGAAAGAGTTGAGTTATGGAACCGACCGAAATTATCCGCGTAAACGCACACGACGAAACCGCCGGTTGCGACGGCGGTGGTGGGGCATTGGGCCATCCACTGGTCTACTTACGCTTTGAAGAGAAAGCGAGTGTTGATTGCTACTACTGTAGCCGCCGCTTCGCCAAACCAGAATACTTTCCGGACCCGCATATTCCGGCCTGAGGCGGACATGCTAAGTCGCATGCTGCGGGCGACGGTCCTCCTCTACCGTTACACCCTCTCGCCGCTGCTAGGGCCACGCTGCCGGTTTAGTCCAACCTGCTCGGAGTATTGTCTGGAGGCGCTGGCCGTGCACGGTGCGTTGAAAGGGGGCTGGCTTACGATTCGACGGTTGCTGCGATGCCACCCCTGGGGGGGCGCCGGCTACGATCCGGTCCCTCGTCGCTAGCACAAAAATCCCACAATTTAGTTATTCGCGTCGGTAAAATCGCGCAGCTCGCGCTCGATCCCACGGGTGCGCAGCCAATCGCGTAGCGCATGGCCGGTTCCGGCGCTCCAGGGCTGGACAGTTTCCAATGGTACCCATTTGAAATCGGCGATTTCGTCCGGTGGAAAGCGTACGTCGCCAGAATCGACCGTCAGGTGATAGCAAATTAGGAGTTGGTTTTTGCGGTAGAACTCATACATACCGATAAAAGAGTGCAACGTTGCATCAAGCCCAATCTCCTCTTTGACTTCGCGCACGATGGCTTCTTCCGGCATTTCACCTGCTTCTAGAAAGCCGGTAACGAGGCCGTACCAGGTTGCCGGCCAGCCCACATTGCGCACCAGGACAACTTGATCATTCCATTCGACAATCCCGCCAACTACCGGCACCGGATTATTCCAATGCACGAAGCCGCAATGTCCATCCATGCAGGTATCGCGGCGCTTGCCGCCGATTTCAATTCTTCTGAGCAGCTGTCCACACTGGGGGCAGTACTTCATGGTGCATTTCCCTTTACGACGGAAAGTTAAGATTAACGCCTGGGCGCGTGTCGAGGGGCCAGCGCGCGGTGACAGTTTTTAGTCGAGTGTAAAAGTGTACGCCCTCGGGACCATAGATCGCCGTATCGCCGAACAACGATCGCTTCCACCCCCCGAAGCTATGGAACGCCATTGGCACCGGGATCGGGACATTGATCCCGATCATGCCGATCTCGGCGCGTCGACAAAATTCACGTGCCGCACCACCCTCACGGGTAAACACCGCGCAGCCATTGCCGTATTCGTGGGCGTTCACCAATGTTATCGCCGCGTCGAGATCCGCGACCCGGATTAAGGTAAGTACCGGGCCGAAAATCTCTTCGCGATATATCCGCATGGTAGGCGACGCATGATCGAATAAAGTGGGTCCGACGAAAAACCCTGTTGTCGCACCAGCTACTTTAAGTCCACGTCCGTCGATCACTAACTGCGCGCCCTCGCGCGCGCCCACGTCGATGTAGGCCATTACCTTTGCCTGGTGTTCGCGGGTGATGAGCGGCCCCATGTCGGCGTGTGCCACGGTGCCAGCGGCAATCTTTAGTTGACCGATCCTCGTTTTGAGTTTCGCGACTAATTCCTCGGCTATCGCGTCGACCACGACGCCCACCGAAATCGCCATGCACCGCTCGCCAGCTGAACCGTAGGCCGCGTTGACTAACGCATCGGCTGCCTGATCCAGATCTGCGTCCGCCAACACCACGAGGTGATTTTTCGCGCCGCCCAAGGCTTGCACCCGTTTTCCGTGACGAGTGCCAGTGTGGTACACATGCTCGGCAACCGGCGTTGAGCCGACGAAGCTCACTGCTGCAACGCGCGGGTCGGTCAGCAGGGTGTCGACCGCGACTCTGTCGCCTTGCAGCACATTTAACACACCCGGCGGTGCGCCGGCCTCGTGCAGCAGTTCGGCCAAAAATAGTGCGGCCGACGGATCTTTTTCCGAGGGCTTCAGCACGAAGGTATTGCCGCAGGCGATCGCCAGCGGAAACATCCATAAGGGCACCATCACAGGAAAATTAAATGGCGTGATGCCGGCGCAGACCCCCAATGGTAGGCGCATCGAATAGCTATCGACTCCCGTAGCGACTTGCGGGCTATAGTCGCCCTTGAGCAACTCGGCGATCCCGCACGCGTACTCCACGTTTTCGAAGCCACGCTGGATCGAGCCAGCTGCGTCGCTTAATACTTTGCCGTGTTCGCGGGTAACGATGCGCGCAAGTTCTGTGCGATGTTGGTCGAGCAATTCTCGAAAGCGAAACATCAGGCGAGCACGGGTCAGTATTGGCGTTTCCGACCATTGCCGGAACGCCTGGTGGGCGGCCAGAATCGCGGCCTCGGCTTCGACTTGGCTTGCCAACGCAACGCGTCCGGCAACCGTACCCTCGGCCGGGTTATACACTTCGGCCCAGCGTGGATTTTCGCCAGTGCTGCGGTGTCCGTCGATGAAATGTGGAATGTCGTAGACGGTGTGGGAATCACTCATGGTTGCTGCTGTCATTCACTAGTATGGCTCACGCGACGGCCTGGATCGCATTGCGGAGGATATCGATCAGTTGTGCGATTTCGTCCTCGCTAATGATCAGCGCGGGGCCAATGGCAATGATCTCGCTGGTATAGCGAACCATCGCACCGTGATCGAAACAATGATGGAAGATCTCCATCGCGCGTAGGCTTGCAGCCCCAGGACGCGGTTCGAATTCAACTGCCGCCGCGAGGCCGAGATTGCGTGTATCGATCACGTGCGGTTCACCGCGCAGGGAATGAATTGCTGCTTCGAGCACAGGCTCCAGGGCGCGTGCACGTTCGAACAGACCTTCGTCGTGATAGACCTCTAATGCCGCGAGCCCCGCCGCGCACGCCAATGGATGACCCGAGTAGGTGTACCCATGAAAAAACTCCACGAGATGTTCAGGCCCTTGCATGAACGCGTCGTAGATTGCTTTTTGTACCAAGGCTCCACCCAGCGGCACGACGCCGCTCGTGATCCCTTTGGCGAAACAAAGGATATCCGGTACGACACCGAACCGATCGGCCGAGAACAAGGAGCCGATCCGCCCGAAACCCGTAATCACTTCGTCGAAAATCAGGAGGATCCCGTGCTTCGTACAGATCTCGCGGATTCGTTCCAAGTAACCAACCGGCGGTACGATCACCCCGGCCGAGCCCTGCATCGGCTCGATAATGAGCGCCGCAATCGTCGACGCATCGTGCAACTGGACCAAGCGTTCCAAGTCCTCGGCCAGATGCGCGCCCCAGCTCGGTTGCCCGCGACTGAACGCCATTGCACCAAGATCATGGGTGTGAGGTAGGTGATCGACTCCCGGTAGTAAGGCGCTGGCGAAGGCTTTTCGATTCGCCACCATGCCGCCGACTGAAATGCCGCCAAAGCCGACCCCGTGATAGCCCTTGGCGCGGCCCAGCAAACGGAAGCGACCACCGTCGCCACGCGCTTTGTGATACGCCAACGCGATCTTTAACGCGGTATCCACCGCCTCGGAGCCGGAGTTGGTGAAAAACACCTGTTCAAAGCCGCGTCCGGTCGCCCCTGTCAGCTTCGCCGCGAGTTCGAAACCCTTGTCGTGCATGGTCTGAAACGGCGGGGCGTAGTCGAGCACATCGAGTTGGCGTTTTACTGCCGCGACTATTTTGGGGTGACGATGGCCGGCGTTGCTGCACCACAGCCCGGACAACCCATCCAGGATTGGCCGCCCATCCTGGCTCGTGTAGTACATGCCCTCGGCTTGGACGACGACCCGCGGTTGCTTTTTAAAGAGGCGGTTATGGGTGAAAGGCATCCACAGCGAGTCCAACTCGGCGGCGGGCTCGGTTTTCGAGAGGGATGGGGGGAGCGTGCTCATCGTGAAAGGCCTTGGGCTTTTAAGGTCCGGTGATCGTAACTCGGTTCTGGTACCGAGCGCGCATTGCGTAAACAGAATTTCATTTGAGGCTCACTGCCGCTGGTGCGCAGTCGGTACAATGCAGGGTTCCATTCACGCGTACCCGGCGGGTACCAGGGCTGCGCTGTGAACCAGCCCACCATGCGGGCATCGGGTACAACAGAATTATGGGAGGCAGGATGAAATACTTCGTAACAGGTGCGACTGGTTTTGTTGGGGGGTATCTCGTGCGCGAATTACGTGCGGCAGGGCACGAAGTACGTTGCCTGGTTCGCGATCCGAACAACGCGAGTGAGCTCGCGCGCCTTGGAGTCAGCCTGCACCGCGGGGATGTGACGGACAAGGCCAGCATGCGTGAACCGATGAGCGGCGTCGACGGCGTGTTTCACGTCGCGGCCTGGTACAAGATCGGTGTACGCGACCAAAGTCCCGCGGCGCCGACGAATATCGGCGGCACCCGCAATGTACTGGAATTGATGCGGGAGCTCTCGATCCCTAAGGGAGTCTACACCAGCACCTTGGCGGTGAATTCGGATACCCATGGCCAACTCGTCAATGAAAGCTACCATTTCAAGGGCGTGCATTTGACCGAATACGATCGCACTAAAAGCGAAGCCCACCAGTTGGCCGAAAAAATGATTAGCGAGGGTTTACCACTGGTGATCGTAATGCCTGGACTCATTTATGGCCCGGGCGATACGAGCACCGTGCGGACTATGTTGTTGCAGTTCATGAAAAGACTATTGCCGATGGTGCCGCGCGAGACGGCGTTTTCTTGGGCCCATGTCGAGGACATTGCGCGCACCCACCTCCTGGCGATGGAAACAGCTCGCGTCGGCGAGAAATACATTATTTGTGGTCCCACCCATACCCTGGCCGAGGGGTTCAAAGTTGCGGCAGGCTTGCTCGGTCGTCGTGCACCGTTCGCCGCACCTTCGGGCCTGTTTCGCACGATGGTCGCGCCAATGCGATTGATTGAACGCTTTATCCCGGTTCCCGCTACTTACTCCTCGGACGCGATGCAGGTGAGCGGCGGCGTTACCCATATTGGGGACAATGCGAAAGCTCGAGCTGAGCTCGGCTATGCGCCGCGCGCACTGTCGATTGGGCTGGCCGAGACTCTCGCGCACGAAAAGCGCTTACTGGGAAAGGCGTCCTAGTTCTGCAATACCCGTCGGCTAGAACCTTAAGGATCGCTTAAGGTTAGGCCGATATTTTATGAGTCCCAGATTTTTGATCTAGCCTCGATGCGACTCCTGCTGCTGGAAGACGACACGATGATCGGCAAGGCCTTACGACAGGGCCTCCAGCATGAAGGTCACAGTGTGGACTGGCTCCAGGACGGAGCGCTCGCTGAGCATGCGGTCGACACGACTCAGTATGATCTGGTGATCCTCGACCTCGGTTTGCCGGGGAAAGACGGGATCCGCGTCCTCACCGATTTACGCCGCCGCGAAAATCCCCTGCCGGTAATCATCACCACTGCGCGTGATCAACTCGACGATCGGGTTCGCGGGCTGGACCTCGGCGCGGATGACTATCTCGTTAAGCCTTTCGATCTCGACGAGCTGCTAGCGCGAATCCGCGCCGTCGCCCGCCGCCACCATGGCCGCGCCCACGATCTGCTGCAACAGGGTCCCGTTGAACTTAATCCCGCCACCCATGAGGTGCGCCTCGAAGGTAAACCCGTGGCACTTTCGGCGCGCGAGTTCGCCCTGCTATTAACTTTGATGGAGCGGCCAAAAGCGACCGTCTCGCGCACGCAATTAGAAGAACGTTTATATGGGTGGGACGAAGAAATCGCGAGCAATGCGGTGGAAGTGCATATTCATCATCTGCGCAAGAAGCTCGGCGAGCGCTTCATTCACACCATTCGCGGCCTTGGCTACACCTTAGATCCCGGTGTTCGCTAATGTCGTTGCGCGCGCGACTCTTAATAGTGTTGCTATCGGCGACCGCGGTGACCACGGTGATCGCAACCTGTGCCACCTATTATTGGGCACGCCATGAGATCGATGAGCTGTTTGATTATCATCTTCGACAGCAAGCGTTAGCTCTCCGCGACAAGGCCGCGATGTTGGGGGCGGTAGTGGTTCCCGAGCCGGATCCGGAGCAAGACATCGTGATCCAGGCGTGGAATTGGCGGGGCGAGCGGATCTATCTCTCGCATCGCGAAGTGGACCTTCCGCGGAGCGAAAAACTTGGTTACGCCAACCTGCGATCCGCGCACGCCGATTGGCGAGTCTACGCCGTGACGTTGGGCTCGCAGTTGATTCAAATCGCCCAACCGATGCAATTGCGCCGAACGTTGGCAACCCAGGCGGCTTTGAAAATCCTCTATCCCCTGCTTGCGGCGCTGCCGGTGTTAGCGTTGCTGATCTGGTGGCTAGTGGGACGCGTGTTAACCCCACTGGGCGACCTTGCGCGTACGATTGTGCAGCGTCAGCCACAGGCCCTAAGCCCGATCGCCGCGCATGGGTTGCCTAGTGAAGCGAAGTTGATGGTTGAGGCGTTAAACGATTTGATTGAACGCCTACGTGATGTCCTGTCGCGACAGCGCGAATTCATGGCGGATGCCGCGCATGAATTACGTACGCCGCTAACGGCGTTGCAACTGCAAACGCAATTACTCGAACGGGTTGGTTCCGGGGAGCTGCGCGCGGCGGCAATTGCAGAATTGAAGGCAGGCGTCCAGCGCGCGGCCCATCTCGTCGAACGCCTGTTGACCTTCGCGCGTCTGGAGCCCGCGAGTCACGATCATCAATTCGCCGAAGTCGACCTTGCGGTCATCGCGCGTGAATTAGTCGAACGATTTGCCGAGACGGCGCGTACGCAAAATCAACGCTTGAATGCGGCAATCGCGACCCACGCAGTGCTCACTGGGAATGAAGCGGGTTTGCACAGCTTATTGAATAATCTCATCGAAAATGCACTGCGCTGTACACCGCGCGACGGCACGGTCGCGCTCGATCTCACCACGGAAGCAGAGGCGATCGCGCTGCGCATCACTGATACCGGCCCAGGCATTCCCGAGACGGAGCGGGAGCGGATCTTCGATCGTTTCTACCGCATTCCGGGGACGGCGAGTCATGGCAGCGGTCTTGGTTTGGCAATCGTCAAACGCGTCGTTGATCTCCATCGCGGAACCATTAGCGTCGGGGTTGGGCCGGGCGGTATCGGCGCCGAGTTTCGAGTAAGTCTACCTCGCGCGACGGGAGTTCCAACCCCTTAAGATTCATTTAAGGCGTGCGATCTAAGCTGGGCTCCAACGTTAGGTTAACAAGTTAGGAGCATCCGATGTCTACAAAATCTTTTATCTCGAACACGCTTGCAAGCGCCGTTGCTGGTGCGCTGATTGTGACTGGCGCAGGGTATCTTCACCTTGAACAGGGGATTGTCCAGAATGCAGGCGCGGCCAATACCGAGCCAGCGCTCGTTCAAGGACTTCCCGATTTTACAAGTTTGGTCACCCAAGCCGGACCGGCGGTAGTCAGTATCCAAACAGTACAAAGTATCCCGATGGCCAACCGTGGCATTCCTCCAGGCATGTCGCCGGCCGATCCGTCCTTCGAATTTTTTCGTCGCTTTGGACCACCCCAGGGCGAGGACTACGGCGGCCAACGCCAGGGGCAGGGATCGGGTTTTATTATCAGCGCCGATGGCGTGGTTCTGACCAATGCGCATGTGGTCGAAGACGCCGACGAAGTGAACGTTCTGCTGGCCGACAAGCGCGAGCTCAAAGCTAAGGTGCTGGGGATCGATAAGACTACCGACGTGGCTGTCTTGAAAGTGGACGCCCAGAATCTTCCAACTTTGCGCATCGGCGATGCCGATTCACTCAAAGTTGGCGAATGGGTAATCGCCATCGGTTCCCCTTTCGGTTTTGACCACACGGTGAGTGCCGGCGTCGTCAGCGCCAAGACCCGTTCGCTGCCCAACGGTGGTTACGTGCCATTCATCCAAACCGATGTCGCACTGAATCCCGGTAATTCAGGCGGGCCTTTGCTGAATTTGCGGGGCGAAGTCGTTGGAGTGAATTCACAGATTTACAGTCGCAACGGCGGCTACATGGGCCTGTCGTTCGCGATCCCGATCGATCTCGCGATGGATATTCAACGCCAACTGGTTCAGCACGGCGCGGTCGAACGTGGTCGGCTCGGCGTGTCGGTCCAGTCTTTGAATCAGGAGCTGGCGGCATCATTCGGGATGGCGCGACCGGCGGGTGCGCTCGTTAGTCAAGTCTTGGAAGGGACTGTGGCCGCGAGTGCCGGAATTAAACCAGGAGATGTGATTACCGCGATCGATGGAAAAACCGTAGACGACGCCGCGACCCTTTCGCGCTTAGTGGCGGAGCAAAAACCTGGGCGCAGAGTAACTCTCGCACTGCTGCGCGAAGGCAAAGCGCAGAAACTCACGCTAGCGCTCGGTTCAGCCGATCCTGCGCTGGCGGAGATCGATACTTCCGCCGCGGTGTCGAAGCCTGGTCGCTTAGGCGCCGTGGTGCGCGCATTGGATAACGAAGCGAGGCAGGCGCTGAACGAAGACCGCGGGGTATTGGTCGAACGCACGGAAGGGGCCGCGGCACGGGCCGGACTGCGCGCGGGAGATATTATCCTGGCAGTAAACGCTGAAGCCGTGAACGATCCGGCACAGTTACAAGGTCTGATCGCAAAAGCACCCGACGCCGTCGCGCTGTTGGTGAAGCGCAACGACGCTGAAATCTATATTCCGGTAAGTCTAGGTTAAAAGTTTCAGCCAATTCGGGTGTACCCGCTGCCGTGTTCGGCAGCGGGTTTTTTATTGGTACCCGTTAGTGAGCCTGGTCTTCAGCAAGTACGTCTACCGCATAGCCCGTGGCTCCCTGGTACGCAGTCTCCGCCGCTTTGCGGCATTGGTCCCACATTTCTTGCGGCTGATACCCACATTTCACTACCGCTTTTCGGTAGGTTTCAGCCGCCACCTCGAGTTGGGCGGCGTAACGTAGGTCAGCACTGGTGGTCATCGGCACCGCGTCCGCTGCAAGGGCTCGCCCGGCGACCATTAAGCCAGCGCAAACTACTAGTGGCATTCTCATCGCAAACTCCTTAATTCTTGGCGGGTGCTCAAGCGAATAAACCGTTTAAATTCGCGCCTGCTTCTTGTGGCGCTGTGGCGTGATCAGGAAAAACCAATGCCTTCGAGCCCGGCGCGACCCATTCGCACGCGGCACCGAACACGTGATCGATCGCGTTACGGCCTTCGATATCCGCCGAGTCCTCCGCGTACTGAGGGATCTCCTCCTCCGGAAACATCGTGCCGTAAACGCCACCTTGTACCGCATCTCCAATCATCAGGATCGTCGTGCCGCGGCCGTGGTCCGTACCACCTCCGCCGTTCGCTTTCAGTTGTCGACCGAACTCACCGCCGATAACGAACGTAAGGTTGGCGCGCGCATCGGGGGGGGGAGCACGGAATACAGTGTGGCCAGCGCACCGCTACTTCCGAGCATCATGGCGAGGTTCGGTTCGATCTCATTCTTCTGCTGGTCGTGAGTGTCCCAACCGTTGAAATCCATTGATGCCGCGCGCAGGCTGAGGAGATCGTTGGAGGCCAACGCGTCGTACAGATTGCTGACCTGCAACGCTAAATCGTAACGAACCCCGCCTTCACCGAAGAGGGCTTCGATTTCCGCTGGTACCGGGACATCGGCGAGGCGCGCGCTGATGAGTTCGCCAAAGACTCGTAGCTTGTGTTCGTGATCTGAAAATCTTGAATACACCGAAGCGTTGGGCAGTGTGAGGCGACGCTCCGCGTAATAGTGCTTGAGCGCACGAGTCGTGTATTCATTCGTGCTAAACCAACCGAGATCATCTACATCGGTTAAACCAAGTTCGCGCATGTTCGCAGCCGGAATCACGTGCTCGTGACTGACCTTGCTGAGATCCGTGGGCGCGCTTGGATCAGGGCCAAACGAAAAGCGGCGGGGCGAAGTCGTGAGCGCGACGGCGTTTCCATTCGCAGCCGTGCTCAAGCGCCCACCCCAGCCGGAACCGAAAGTCAATTTATCCGCATCGCGTACCCCCTATGAATCGCGCGCGGATACTGTACCAGTAAGGCGGGGTTAGATCCGGCGGAAACGCGGGATAAAAGTGTACCAGTCCTAAGCCTATAAGCTGCCGGGTTAAACGGTGAGCGGAAGGCGTAAAGGATGTACACAGTGGAACTCTACG
>SHZM01000015.1 GCA_009692265.1 Gammaproteobacteria bacterium | reverse complement strand
CGGTGCTTCGGTATTTTAGCCATCGGCAAATCATGCCGGATTTATCCTCACCTCAAACAGGCATTAAACCCTATGAAAATAGGCCTCGCTGCTTGAGCAACAACCTCTTTTTACCCACACTCAAACCGGAAGAGCCATTTAAATTTGCACGCCACTGATGGCTCGCTGTCGATGGCGAGCGGTATCGGTGTTTATCCCAATACCGGCGTGATGGATGGGTTCGCGGTCATCGGTACTCCGGATCTCCAGGTTAACGTCCGTGGATCGCGCGAACTAGTCGCGGGCGACCGCGATTGCATGACAATCGGGCCAATCCACGCCGAAATCCTCGATCCGAAGAAGCGCTGGCGCTTTCGCTTGGAGGAAAACGACTACGGCGTCAGTTACGACCTGACCTATCAGGCAAACTTCGAAGCGCTCGAAACCAAGCGCTTGATTTCAATTGTCGAAGACCGCCGCGTCTGGGGCTGGAGCCATTTCGGTCATGTCGGGCGAGTTGAAGGCTGGCTCAAATTGGATGGCAACACCATAAAACTCGATCCCGCCCAACACTGGGCGGTGCGCGATCGTTCGTGGGGAGTACGCCCCGGCATTGCCGTGATTGAAGACATGACTGAGTGGTTCAAACAGGCCCGCTGGGGTACCCGCCATAACTGGGTCTGCGTGCAACTTGAATCGTTTTACCTGTGGTATTTTCAAACCCAGGAAACCGATGAAACTCCTCGTTTCTTCGATGGCCTGGTGCGCTGGCACCCAAGTCACGGAGGTCAACAGGAAGCCGTCGCGAAGATTGTGCGTCGCTTTGATTTTGGTCCGGAAGAATTTTTTCGCGAACTCGAAGTCGATGTGCACCTTGAGTCGGGCCGCGTACTACCGGTTAAAATGCGCCGCCTACCCACGACGACCCATTTACGCGGTGCGAATTATGGCGGCAAGGATGGCGCGATCCACGGTATGCCGCAGGGACCACTGAAAGTTGTAGGGGAACGTTGGCAACCGGCCGATTCGCGGGTGACTGCCGCGTCGATGGGGTTGCAGGATCACGTCGTGGAAGTCACCTGCGCGAAAGAACGTGGGTACGGGATCTGTGAGTTGTCGTACGGGACTTAAGCGGCTCATTGCGAGCTTTGTGCGGTTGAGTTGTCTCGAAAGTACCCCTTTCCCTTTGCGGGGGAGGGGTAAGCATCTCGTTGATCTCTATTCCTTGGACCTCTAGAAACCGAGATCGCGTCGCAACTTATCCTCGGCCGCTTTGACGGCGGCTTCCTTGCGCTTCTTGTTTCGATCACTCAACGATTCGGCTCGCGACACCCGCTCCGATAGTTCGGATAAAGCAAGATCCTGCTGTTCACCAGCCGGTAAGGTAAGCGCCGTATCCAAGTCCGACAAATACTCCGTGCGCTTTTTGGGCGGGAGCTTCCACAATCGGAGTTTCAATGCATGTATAGAATCTGCGCTCATTCTGCTTCCTTGTGCTAATCGACACCGTTGCTGAGACGGTGCATCGTCAGGGGTGCAAACATCGAAGAATACTTTCGTCTGGTGGGGGCTCGAATGCCCTACGTGCTTCAATTATTTTTTATCGGTGTATTCTAATGTCCGCCGTTGTGAAATCTACCTGGAATTTACAGGCGCTCGTACAGGGCATCTTCTTAAACACCGTAATTGGCGATTCTAATACTCTCCATTTGCTTGTCCGGTCCTGCTTGTTCAAGCGACACTCACCCCCTTCACTTGCGAACCATCGGCTTGAATATGCTCACGCCCCTTCTCGATGCCGAACAGCGACCCGCTCGATATTACCGTTTTCGCCAAATGCTCAGCCTGGCGCTAATTGCCCTGACTTTGGCGCTGGCCTACGGCAGTTGGTATGCCTACAGCGTCTTCCTCGTCGCATTGTTGAAAGATTTCGGCTGGAGTCGCTCGATCTTGGGCGGTGCATTCTCCGTATTCGCGCTGGTCCAAGGGATCGCCAATCCACTGCTTGGCATGCTCTGCGATCGGGTCCGACCGCCGGCCGTGGTCGCTCTCGGCAGTGTTGCACTGGGCGGATCGCTGTATATGAACAGCTATATCCAGGAGCCCTGGCAGTTATATGTTGGCTTTGGCGGGTGTACCGCAATCGCGGTTGCGTTCTGCGGTTGGATCCCCGCGGTGGTGCAGACCCAGCGACGCTTTCAGCGCCGACTGGGGCTAGCGCTTGGCATTGTGAGTTCCGGGGTCGGCGTCGGCATGTTGATCGTGGTGCCTCTGTGCGAGAGCTTGATCGAAGCTCACGGCTGGCGCACGGCATTTCGCGTGCTAGGGATCATCTGTACCGCCGTTATCTTACCGGCCGCGCTTTTTCTCCTGGGTGAAACTCCTGTACGCGAGCTTCCCGTAACTCGAGATCCCGGCACCTCGCGTCATCTCGAACACGCGATAACCCTCAATGAAGCGATGCGTACCACCCCGTTCTGGCTGATGATCGGTACTTTTTTTTTCGGCAGTGTCTGTTCGCAAACCTTGCATGTGCACCAAGTCGCGTTCCTCGTCGACCACGGCGTGCAGGCGATGGTCGCGGCGTCGGTCGTCGGCGTGGTCGGCGTTGCCAGCATCGTTGGTAAAACGGGTGGCGGCTGGTTGTCCGATCGCATCGAACGGGAGTTGGTTTATATCGCCGGGGTCGCGGTCCTTGTCAGCGCGGTCGGCGCGCTGCTCCTGGTAGGGCTGGCGGCAACCCGGTGGGGTGCCTACGGCTACGCGATACTGCTCGGGATCGGCTATGCGGCGACTGCGGCGCTTACGCCTGCGATGGTCAGCGACAGGTTCCAAGGTCGGCACTTCGGAATCATCATCGGAGTCGGGCTGTTCGGAAGTTCGGCGGGCAGTGCGTTCGGGCCCTGGATGAGCGGCTATCTCCACGATCTAACCGGCAGTTACACCCTGCCCTTCGCGCTTGCCGCGACGAGCGGGGTATTAGCTGGTGTTGCCGGATGGACCGCGCGACGGCTACGACTACAGTCGCTCGTCGCGCGCGCGATTAATCCTATTTAGACGAGCCCCGTGCCGCACCGCGGGCATTGGACGCCGAGAACGGCGACGCCGCGGCCGCCGCTGGCTTTTTCACTTGCTTGGGTTTCTTTGGTTCGCGACCGCTGCGCTTTTGACCTTTGGCCATGGTGAATTCCCTTGTGGTGACTATGAATTGCGGACTGACGGTAACACCTTTCTTGCACGGTGTACGATTGGCTTGGCAGCTGTTCGCGACGACGCGCTCACCCTCGACAACGATCGACTCGCAGGACGCGATTTAAGGTTTCGGTGCGTAACCGAGGATCGATTTTGATTCTAAAAATTCACCGAACGCGTGTTCGCCAAATTCGCGACCGTTGCCGGAATGTTTGTACCCGCCGAACGGTACGCCGATATCCAGCCCCGCGTTATTCAGGCTGATGTAGCCAGCGCGGATCCGCGCGGCTATCCGCCGTGCATGTTCGATATCCTGGCTGTGAACATAGCCGCCTAAGCCGTATTCGGTGTCGTTGCCGATCGCAACCGCTTCGTCTTCAGTGTCGTAACCGAGAATGCAAAGCACTGGCCCGAAAATCTCTTCCCGTGCGATCTCCATGTCATTTGTCACATCGCGGAACACCGTGGGTTTCACGAAGAAACCGTCAGCGAGTCCGTCCGGTTTGCCGGGACCGCCGGTTACCAGATTAGCGCCAGCGGCGAGGCCTTGTTGGATATAGCCTTGGACTTTATGCCACGCGGCTTCCGAGATAACCGGTCCCATGCGAGCGCCCTGGGTCGGATCGCCAGGGGTCCACGTCTCGGCGACCTCCTTGGCAATCGCGCAGACTTCGTCGAGCGATTTATTCGGCACCAGCATTCGCGTCGGAGCGCGGCAGGATTGGCCGGAATTCATCATCACCGAATTAACCCCACCGGTGATCGCTGCTTTAAGATCCGCATCCTCGAGCACGATATTCGGACTTTTGCCGCCGAGTTCCTGGTGGACGCGCTTAACCGTGGTCGCGGCAT
Source organism: Gammaproteobacteria bacterium (assembly GCA_009692265.1). Lineage (GTDB taxonomy): Bacteria > Pseudomonadota > Gammaproteobacteria > CAIKBL01. The sequence goes on along the minus strand of SHZM01000015.1, from coordinate 56,429 downwards.
TCCGCGCCACATCGATTCCCGCGCGAGTTGAACCCGTGATTGAGATCATGTCGATCCCGGGATGCGCGGCCAGCGCCGCGCCGACCACCGGCCCTTCGCCGTTGATTAGATTAAACACGCTCGGTGGTAGATCCGCCGCGGCAATGATCTCGGCCAGGATCTGCCCCGAGAACGGTGCGACTTCGGAAGGCTTCAAGATTACCGTGCACCCTACCGCGAGCGCCGGCGCGGTTTTCGCGCACATCTGGTGTACCGGCCAATTCCACGGCGTGATAAAGCCGCACACGCCAATCGGCTCCTTCAAGATGCGGGCGGCACCTTTGTCTTCTTCAAACACATAATCGCGCAGAATATTCAGCGCGGATTTGAAATGACTCGGCCCGAGTGCGGCCTGAGTATTGCGGGCCAACCAATTCGGTGCGCCCATTTCTTCCATGATCGCGGCACCCATGTCGTCGAGGCGTCGTTCGAACTCGATGACGATCCGTCCGAGTGCCGCGAGCCGCTCGGCGCGGCTCGTTATCGACCATTTGTTGAACGCGGCGCGGGCAGCTTTAACGGCGGCGTCCACGTCGGCGGCAGATCCTACATTGATACGACCATTGACCTTGCCTGTTGCTGGATTAATGACGTCTAACGGTTTCGGCGTAACGGGTGTCACCCAATCCCCATTGATGTAGAAATTCAGATATTCACGCATGTGGGTTTCCTCTCGATCGTATTATTTCAAAATCCAGTGTGAGCGCCGGTGGATAATGGCGATCTGGCCGTAATGGTCGAAAGCACGGCATGTCGCGATAAAACGCCTCATCACGATTATCCGCATGCCAGTTCGTTAAGCCCGCGAGCGGCAAGGGTCGCAGATCCTGTGGATCCCGCAGCAACCGGCCCGCCGTAATTTCCTCGGCGATCGCCGCCATCAGTACGGCGTCCGAGAGGCTCGTGTCGGCGTCCAACACCACACATTTCGCCACTGAGAGTGTGCCCGGTACCAAGCGCTGCTCGAGCATCGCATGGCCGAAAAGCATGACGCGAGTACTGGCGTCCCAAGGTTCTCGACCCTCGTAAAACAAGCCTCGCCAATCGTGCGCATCCCAGAACGCGAGCAGCGCAGGGTCTTCGACCACCACCACCGCTCCTCCCTCATCGAAGTGCGTCAATGCGCACTGCGCGCGGCTACGCGGTTCTGTTTTCGGCACATGGAGTTCAGCAACATAGGCGGCATTGATCGCACACTTCAATTCGAAGCGATCTAGCCACATCAGGGCATTGAAGAGATCGTGCCAACTCCCGGCACGCGTGGCAATCACACCCGTGTCGAAAATTCGCGACTCGTAATGACTCCCATCCGCGAGCATTGTGAGTGTTTGCGCTGCAAACCGCAGCTTTACCTGCGAGGTACGATGGATCCGATCGCCGAGGAGGTGATTGAGTTCGTCGATTTGCGGCCAACTTGCGCCATTCAGTAACGCGTCGCGATGTGCAAAATCGCTGAAGGCTGGGTGCGCGAAGGTTGCCGCAGCGACCTCGTCACGAGCGGGCGCGCGAAACCGCATTACTCGTTGCCAGTAGGTAGAAAGGGTGGTGCATACACCGGTAAAGATTCCGCTTCATTGGGACAAGGGCGTTATTCTTCTAGAAGTATAAGCCGTACGCGTCGGCGCACCGACAAGTGAAGTTTGCCGAGGGCTTGCTCGAGCGGACGGAAGGTGACGCGTTAGCTCGCGGACTGTACTACTAGGTACGGCAAGTCCCGCTCCAACTTCGTAAGCTGCTGTCCAAACAGACGTTTGGAGCGTGCTGCGTGAAAACCCAGTAGACGCAGGCGTACGAGCTAACCGTGGTTGCCGATTTCGCGGAACAGGTTTCTTTCGTCGGCGGCGGCTTTGTCGGCTTCAACGTCTTGTCGGGAACCGCGAAAATCTATTTCGATACGACCCCGGATCACTCCTTCTACGATCAGACGCTAGGCCCAAACACCGCTTTCTCCGGACATGCGACAGGTGTCGAGGCACTCTTCGTCGTCAACGACTTCGGCGACACTCGTTGATTCGGATGGCGACGGCGCGAACGATGGTAGCGAAGATACCAATTACAATGGAGCCATTGAGCCAGGCGAATCTGACCCGAATAACTCAGCGTCCTTACCCGCGATCATCGCAGTGCCCGCGTCACCCGCCTGGGAATTAGCGGTTCTCGGTGGTCTGTTATGCGTTGGCACACGGCGCCTAGCGCGCACCGCCAGGTTCAACTGTTAAACTCCGGAGCTACGGTTCCTCGCTTCTCGGGCGGTTTCAATGACAACCTCAATCAAACTCTGTCCGGTGTCGGATCTCAAACTGGGCTTCCCAGTGCGCGTAGAGCCCGCAGGCCTGCCGCCGGTTGCGGTCTACGCTATCGAGGGTACCTTTTACGTCACGGCCGACACCTGCACCCACGGACAAGCCAGCCTATGCGACGGCTATCAGAACGACGATACGATCGAATGCCCCTACCATGGCGGGGTCTTCAATATTAAGACCGGCGAACCGCTGACCTTTCCGTGTACGGTCGCGTTGGCAATCTACCCAGCGCGTGAAGAAGCGGGCTACGTGTGGATTGAGGCGGGAGCTGCGACATGAAACTAGGCGTTGTCAGTTTTAATACCGAATACACCATCCGCGCCGATGAACTCGCCATTGCCGCCGAAGAGCGCGGCTTCGATTCGGTGTGGTTCCCCGAGCACACGCATATACCGGCCAGCCGCTTGACGCCATTTCCGGCGGGCGGCGATCTGCCAAAAGAATACATCCACATGTCGGACCCCTTTATCAGCTGCATGGCTGCCGCAAGCGCCACGACGAAACTGAAAGTGGGCACCGGGGTATGCCTGCTGATCGAACACGAGCCACTCGCTTTGGCGAAAACCGTCGCGACCCTGGATCGACTCTTGAATGGGCGATTCTTATTCGGGATCGGCGCCGGCTGGATCCGCGAGGAAATGGAAAACCACGGCACGGTCTATGAGCAGCGGTGGAAAGTGCTGGAAGAGCGCGTCAAGGCGATGAAGCTGCTGTGGACCGAACACGAAGCGACGTTCCATGGCGAGCACGTGAACTTCGATCGCGTGTGGTCCTATCCGAAACCGGTCACCCGCCCGCATCCGCCGATCATTCTTGGCACGTTCGTCTCGAAATGGGGACAGCAGCGGGTCGCTGAATTGGCCGACGGCTGGATGCCGATCGATGTCTACCACCAGGACATGAAAGCCGATGTCGAGGATCTGCAGGCGCGCCTCCGCGCCAAGGGACGCGATCCCGCAACCGTCGGGATTTCCATGTTCGATATTTTCGAAACCTCGGAAGACGATCTCAAAAGGTTTGCCGACTATGGCTTTGTCGAGCGCGCGATGCCACGCTGCCCGACCGAGGATCGCGACACCGTGTTACGGTGGCTTGATCGCTATGCCGAGATCGGGCGCCGAATCGGGGCGCTGTAGATCGACCCCTGTCGCACGCGATGGACCCGATACTCGACATTGAAATCGAAGCGCGCGGGTCGGACCTTTATCGGGTAGTTTTCGGTTCCCGATTTTCTCAAGGTCCGATCACGATCTGTGGTGGGCTAAGCCCACGAGCCATCGAGATGACCCAGCCACTCGCGACTGCTGCTAGCGGTGAAATCGATCTGCGCGTATTGAGTCCAGGAGATCGATGGTATTTTCATCTGCAGCCACGCACGGGCGGAGGTCTCATCGCCGCGCAACGCGATGTGCCGCTGGAAGGCGGAACGAACTTTCGCGATTTGGGCGGCTACTGCTGCGATGACGGGCGCCGAGTCCACTGGGGTTGCCTGTTCCGCTCAGGACATTTGTCACATCTAACTGAAGCCGGGAAAACCGCCTACGCCGCGCTCGATATCCGAACAATCTGTGATTTCCGGCTCGAGGAGGAGCGACAGAACGAGAACGCGACCCTGCCTAACCACCCGCGGATCGAAACACTGTCGATCCCGCCAGGAATCAACGACTCCTATTATCTGCACCGATTGTTTGCGAGTAGCGAGAACCCGCTGTTAATCGTCGATGCGGTGCACGAAATGTTGCGCTCGTTCGTACAGGATTGCGCCCCGCGTTACGCCCACCTGTTTGAAATCTTGCTCTCTGCACCGAAGGGCGGCATCCTCCTCAACTGTTCGGCCGGAAAGGAGCGCACTGGAGTCGGCGCGATCGTGTTGTTATTGGCGCTCGGCGTCCCGCGCCCGACAGTGCGTCATGACTTTATGCTATCGGCGCGCTATTTTCCGGTCGCGGCCGAAATCGATCGGGTCATTCGGAAATACTCGGTCAAACACCCGGATCGCGATCTCGCGGTTTCAATGATCATGCCGCTGTTGGAGACACGCGAGTCGTATATTGACACGGTGTTCGCGGCGATCGACAGCGAGTACGGATCGGACGCGGCCTATTTGCAGCGCGCACTCGGTTTGGATGAAAGAAAATTGGCGCGCTTGCGCGATCTCTATACGGGCTAAGGAGTTCATTCAATGTCGAAGTTATACACAGATACGGACAAATATGGCTACCAGTCCACCTTCGCGCTAGTAGAAGCCTACAACAGTGCGATGAAAGATCTGGTGCGCAAGCGCTTTGCTGAATCTGGCCGGGATTGGAAGAGCTTCGTCGCGGGCGACAGCTACGACACGATCACGAAAGACGACATCGCCAACATCGAAGCGCGCTTGCTCGCGCTCGGCTATCGCTTCGAGCCTTCGGCAATGTCGTCCGCCGCCGAGCGACCTAATGCTTATAAGGATTCTGGTTTACATAACGAGAATTTCAGCTTCGAGCACCCCACTGCACCTACCGCGCCACCGGATCCGCAGGGTCGCGAGCTGCGTGGCGCGGGCGACAATGTCGTCACGCGCGACAAGAACTTAATCGGCATCGCGCGTTATGTCCGGACCAGCGACAAAGTGCTCCAATACTTAACCAACGGGGTGCCGGAAAACACGATCGCGATTGTCGATGATTCCGGCGGGACCCTGACCGCGCCCATCCTCGAAAAATTCACCGGTGTGCTGTGTGCCGGTGGCACGACGCGCTCCCACCTTGCTATTCTCACGCGCGAATACGGGATCCCGTGTCTGATGAATGCACGCCTGAGTGGCGTTAAGGAGGGTGACCGCCTGGAGATCGAATGTTCCGCGAAAGCCAAGTCGGCGGACGATTACCAAAGTGGCGTGGAAGCTCCGGCCAACGTGTGGCGGATCTAGCTTGTCGAATGCTCCCTCCATGTTCGTTACTCACTCGATTTCATAAGAGGCTGTATGTCTGAAATAAAACTCACCTACGCCCAGCTGCTGGAGACCAATAATCTGATTCAGCAGAATGCGGACGAGATTTACTGGCTATGCGCGACACGCACCGTGCAGGAATCAAAAATTTTTCCGGTCTCGGCGTACATCCTGTTTTCGTATTTGAATGCGTACTATCGCTACCCTACCTTGCTACGCAAGATCGAAGCGCGGATGTCGGCGGAGGAAATTGGCGACCGCGCGCGAAACCAGGGACTCAAAATCGTTGCTTGGTGTTTTCCCTGCTTCTACTTACTCGGGCGGGAAATGCTGATCAATTGGGGTGTGATCAAACCGACCGACGCCTTTGAAGACGTGGCCTATGTACTCGATTTTTGGAAACGTTTTCAGCTGTCGTGGCATCGTAATAACGGGAATCTCACCAACAAGCAGGCCGGGCATCGCGCCCAAATCATGCCCGAGCAACGGCTACAGGTGTTTCACGCCGATGCTTATGAATGCCGGATTGGCGATCCGCTGCACAAGGCAGCACAGGCTTTCCTCGCAACGACCGCGCAATACGGCTTTCTCGTGTCCTGTGAAAGCCGACTTACCCTGCACAACTACGGCCCGTATAAAATCTCGGATACGCGCGAGATGTTGGTTCGCGATTTTTTGGAGTTGTCCGAATCCGGCGTGCCGTGGCTGGATGGCGTTGGTCAGGAAATCCCCTACAACAATCTCACCGTCGCGATGATCGTTGAAGGCTGTCATATCAATTTGCTGGATGACTGGGGTTCCTTCGAATCCACGCCGGAGCTTAGGTCCGAGCACATGGTTGCGGTGGGTCTGTATAGCGCGGATACACTTTCCAACGGCCACCTCCCGGTAGGTATGGGCAGCCGCGAAGAACTCACCGCGACGTTCCTGGATCTCACCGCTCGCATTAAAACCGCCACCGCTAAGCTCTGGCATGTCATGGCAAATTGGACGCGGGACCAACAGCTCGACGCTGGCGCGCTGACCTACTACGGCGTGATCAAGGAATTCGCGCTAATCGCGGGCGTCTACGCCATGGAAGACTGGATGATGATCGATGAGCGCGCCGAGCGCTTTCGACCGCTGCTGAACGACGAATACGGCAATCTATTTCTCGGCGAGCTGGTCGGTTATATCTCCTCCCCCAGCCAGCGCATGCACCCCTACACGATGATGCAGCACAACGATCAACCGACCAAGGCGCTGAGCTACTATCCCTATTCGATGCTCGCCGACGGCCACTACACCAAGTCGGTCGGCGCGATGCGTCCCGGCAGTAGCAACTTGCCGCCCAAAAATGATCGTTATCGTACTTCGCAAGGGGTGCTGACCCTGGCCGAATACAATCGCCGCAGCCGCGAGTTTGTGCCCGAGGTGTGCGCCGAAAAGTTTCGCTATCTGTGCGCGGACTGGGTTAAGTATCACTACGACTTGCCGCTCGCGGACGAGTTATTCAAACTCGATCAGAAACATTCGCGCCTGCTTAAAGACAAGGGCGCGGCATTAACTCGCCCTGAAATTGAAGCGTTGCGGGGTGGCGCGTGATTCCTCCCTTGCATCTGGTGATGCATGGCGTGGCTGTTAGGAAGCACAGTTCGGCTGAGGGGATCGCAGCGATCGCGGGCCTGGATCTCGCGCAGATCGCGTCCACCTTGGCCAGCGCCGCGGCGGGCGGGCGAGTCACTGAAATCGACGGTAAGTTTCTGTTAACCCCCGCCGGGTTCCTCATACTCAACGGTGAGTATTCCCGCTTCTACGGTTTGCTGCGCGCGAATACGGTTTTTGCTAGCGCCTACGATCGCTTCGAAGTCGTGAACAGGGATCTCAAGCAGATTATTACCGACTGGCAGACGATCGAAGTAGGTGGTAGGCGCCTGCCGAACGGTCACACCGATCGTGAGTACGATGCGAAAGTTATCGATCGCCTCGGCACTCTTCACGAACGCTTTGACCCGATACTCGCTCAATTGGTCGGCGCTGTACCACGCTTAGATTATTACCAGGCTGCTTTAATCACCGCGTTGAACAAAGCCGAAGACGGCGACAGTGCGTGGGTCAGCGAGGTGAAAATTCCGAGTTACCACACTGTGTGGTTCGAACTTCACGAGGACTTATTACGTTTACTTGGCCGCGATCGCGAAGAATGAGTCAGCGATGGTCAAAGACAGCGCACCTCGACCACTTCTTCCCCGCTCGCTAAGCGCGATTCATTTAAAGTTACTTTTTTTGATCGTCATCTTGAGGACTGAATATGGGTCGTCTCGCCAATAAAGTCGCGTTGGTCACCGGCGCCGGCACCGGGATCGGACGCGCCTGCATGCGAATGTTCGCCGCCGAAGGAGCGACCGTGTTTGGGGTCTCGCGAACACAGGCTAATCTCGATGAAACCTTGCGACTGGTACAGGCGGCGGGCGGTATGGGCAGCGTCTTCAGCGCTGATCTCTCGGTACCCGAAGGGGCCGAAGCGACCGTAAATCAATGCCTGAAGGAACTCGGTCGGATCGATATTTTGTTGAACGCCGCAGGCGTTGGCTATAGCCTGAAAGACACCAGCCCCGGTTCGATGGACCCGGTGCACAGCACGCCTATCGACAAATGGCGGGAGGTGATGGCGATCAATCTCGACAGCGTCTTCTACATGTGCCGACTCGTGATCCAGCAGATGAAGAAACAGCAGTACGGATCCATCGTCAATGTCGCGAGCATCTTTGGGATGGGCGGGGCACCGGATGCGCACACCTATACCGCGACCAAGGGCGCGATCATCAACCTCTCGCGGTCCATGTCCGTGGCTTATGTCGATGACCACATTCGCGTGAATGTCGTCGCGCCAGGTTTTGTTAAAACACAAATGGTCGAGATCGTGCTCGACGTGCTGTTCTCGCCTGAAAATCCCAAGCTCGTGGCACCGATGGGGCGGCCCGCCACGGTCGAGGAGGTCGCCTATGCGTGTCTGTATCTGGCTTCGGATGAGGCATCGTACTGCACCGGCACGATTCTCACGGTTGACGGTGGTTCCACCGCGCGGGCGTGACGTAATCAGAGGCAGCCCACCGCCGAGTCCCCTCAAAGGGAGCTTTAAGGACATCTCTATGAATTCGATCAAGGCGATGATGGCAAGGCACAACCGAGCGAAAAAGCGCAGTTTACAGCGGGTAAATGAGCATTTTGAGTTCGGTTGTGACGCAGCCGGCGCGCCTTCAGCGAATTTATAGAGATGCACTTAAGCTCGTCCGTCGCACGCCGATACCTAGCTGAGCTCACATCCGCCTGGAGACTTGGCTTTGAGTAACCGACGCAACTTCTATCGCATTCTCCACGTACAACCAGAGGCACCGCTTGAAATTATCAAGGCGAGCTATCGCAGCCTGATGTCGAAATTGAAAGCGCATCCAGATCTCGGTGGCGATCACGAAGCCGCGGTATTAATCAATCAAGCCTATGCCGTCCTGAGTAACCCGGAGAAGCGACGACTTTACGATGAATCTCGTCGTTCAACGAAAGGTCAGGCGAGCGGACCCAGGCCTCAGCGCGCCGACGACGCGGCGCGGACATCACGTTCCGATGCTCACACTTCGCCTAAGGCAGGTGACTCCGGATCCGATGATCCTCCACGCTGCCACTTTTGTCGTACCGAATACAGTAGCCCGCCACGATCAAGCGAACGCTGTCTGGGTTGCGCCAGCCCACTCGTATTAGAGATGCCGATTGCGAGCACCCATGTTCGCGAGCTTTTCGGAAGACGAACCGCGCCGCGAGTTAAAAAAGCCGCGGCCTTTACGCTTTATCCCAGTTGGCCGCATCTCGGCTATCCGGCGCAATTACGTGATTTGTCACCAACTGGACTCAGCCTGCTAACTCAGTACCCGGCGCGCACCTCACAGATCCTCAAGCTCGAAGGAAGTTTCCTTTCCGGAGTCACGCGGGTAATTTCTGTCCGCGCCGGCATGCGTGGAATCGTTTCAATCCATGCATCATTCTTAACTGGAGAGATTCTGACGAAAACTGGCGGATTTGTCTCGATCAAGGTTTAGGGCGATGCTCCTCTCAGGGTCGTATAAATCGGATCAACTCTCCGAGATCGAAGCCGTTGTTGAACCTGGAAACGACACTGCAAGCCCGAGATTCATATGGCGTAAGCGCAATGCATTCGAGATCACGCAGACCGAACTCAAACTCATCGCCGCGGCAGCGAGCATCGGTGATAACAGCCACCCGGTGAACGGATAGAGAACTCCCGCCGCGAGTGGGACCCCAAGCGCGTTGTAGGCCAGGGCGAACAGCAGGTTTTGCCGAATATTCGCAACCGTTGCCGCTGACAGCGCACGCGCCATCGCGATCCCGCGTAAGTCACCTTTGACGAGGGTGACCTGAGCACTGTTGATCGCCACATCAGTCCCCGTGCCCATCGCGATCCCGATGTCGGCTTGCGCCAAGGCGGGTGCGTCGTTGATACCATCGCCCGCCATCGCGACCACCTGCCCCGCCTGCTGTAGGCTTCGTACCAACGCAAGCTTAGCGGCCGGTTTAACCTCGCTGTGAACTTCCGCGATGCCCAGGCGTCGCGCGATTAGATTAGCCGTGGTACGCCCGTCGCCAGTGGCCATGATCACTTTCACCCCTAGTTCGTTCAGGACCGCGAGTGCCGCGAGGGTTGTGTCCTTGATCGGATCGGAGATCGCCAATAACCCCGCCAAGCGGCCGTCGACCGCCAGATAGATTACGCTCGCGCCAGCCTCGGCGAGTGCGTTGGCCGGGTGCGCCAACAACGCCACTGAGATCCCGGCCGTTTCCATCAAGGCCGGGTTGCCAAGCGCCAGCGTTTTGCCATCGACTATTCCGCGCACCCCGATCCCGGGGTAGGCCTCGAACTGTGTCGCGCTGGTGAGTTCGAGACCCTGCCCGCGTGCAGCGTTGACGATTGCTCCTGCAAGCAGATGCTCGCTGCCTTGATCAAGGCTGGCCGCCAACTGCAGTACCTGTGTTTGACTGAACCCGTCGACGGCCAAGGTCTGCTGGTAGGTCGGTTTTCCCGCGGTGAGCGTACCGGTCTTGTCCACGACCAGGGTATCGATTCGGCACAGCTTTTCGATCGCCGTCGCGTCGCGAAACAGCACACCCTGGGTCGCACCGCGCCCGCTCGCCACCATGATCGACATCGGGGTGGCGAGACCGAGCGCGCACGGACACGCGATAATCAGCACCGCTACCGCGTTGATCATCGCGTGTGCCCAACGGGGTTCTGGCCCCCACACTCCCCAGCCCAGGAAAGTGAGCACCGCAATCGTCGCGACCGCGAGGACGAAATAGCCCGCGACGCGATCGGCTATGCGTTGCAGAGGCGCTTTCGAGCGCTGCGCCTGCGCCACTAACGTCACGATCTGCGCCAACACGGTGGCCGCACCGACACGCTCAGCTCGCATCATCATCGCGCCTGCGATATTGAAGGTCGCGCCGATCACTTTGTCACCGGGCTGCTTCGCCACTGGCAGGGGCTCGCCCGTGAGCATGGCTTCATTCACTACACTGGAACCTTCGACCACCCGGCCATCCACGGGGACTTTTTCACCAGGTCGCACCCGCAATAAGTCGTTCACCTGAAGCTGCGCTAACGGAACATCTTCCTCGGTCCCGTCGGCGAGCACTCGTCGCGCCAGGCGAGGCGCGAGCTCAAGTAACGATCTGATTGCCTCCGATGTTCGCGCGCGCGCCCGAAGTTCCAGTATCTGCCCGAGCAGGGTCAACGAAATGATCACCGCGGCGGCTTCGAAGTACACCGCAACCCGCCCCATGGCAACAAATGAAGCCGGAAACACCTCGGGCACGACGGTCGCCGCGACGCTGTAGCCAAACGCCGCGCCGGTTCCGAGTGCAATCAGGGTCCACATGTTCGGGGAGCGATGACGAATTGACGCCAAGCCGCGCGCGAAGAACGGTCGCCCGGCCCACGCTACCACCGGTAGCGCTAAGGAAAATTCAATCCAGGATTGGGTTGGTCCTGAGAACCAAGCCTGCCGATGCCCGATCATTGCGAGAACCGCGACGGCCGTGGTCAGCGGCAGGGTCCTCCAAAAGCGCCGCCCAAAATCTTGCAGTTCTGAGTCGTCGGCCTCGTCCAACGTCGGCAATGACAGTTCCAGGCTCATGCCACACAGCGGGCATAACCCGGGTCCGTCTTGCTCGATTTCGGGATGCATTGGACAGGTGTGCAGTGCGCCTTCCGGCGCGAGTTCGACAGTGACCGGCAGTGCCAACAAATAGCGATCTGGCGCGTCGTTAAAGCGAGTCAAACAGCGCGCGCCGCAAAAGTAATAACCGGTGTCTTGATAAGTCACCGCGTGCGGTGACTGCGCGGAGACAGTCATTCCACAGACGGGGTCCTTAAGTACCGGATCACCCCCAGAAAGCCCGACGGCTTCCGAGAGGCGCGAGTGACTAATTTTTCTATCAAGGTTCACGGTGCGGAAGTATAGGCTGAGGTAAGGCCACTCAAGGTTGCTCTGAGTCAATGCTAGCGTATCCGGTGTAACCCGCGAGATAGGCCAGCGCCAAAAGGTGTGCGAGGATTGGCCAGCGTTAGCCTGCGGAGACTTTGTGGTGACAAAAACAACGGCGATCACGGCCGCGATCGTGGAACGAGTCATGGCCATCGCACGCCGGCCACTGCCAGACGCGACCTTACGCCTTGCTAAGCAATGCGTGCTTGATTGGAGTGCGGTGGCGATCGCGGGTGCCAACGAACCGCTGGTGCAGCTAATGCGCGCGCAAGCCTCGGCCGAAGGGGGCTTCCCGCGCGCGACAGTGGTAGCCCATGTCCACAAGATGAGCGCGCGGCAAGCAGCGCTGCTCAATGGCGCGATGGGGCATGCGCTGGATTACGACGATGTGCACAGCGCGCTGCCGGGTCATATCACCGCCGCGGTGTTCCCAGCGGCGTTAGCAATTGCGGAGACGGAAAAGTGTAGCGGTGCGGCGCTACTGCACGCGTTCGTTGCCGGCTATGAAGCTGCGGTAATGATTGGCTTGTATGTCGGCATGGCGCATTACAACCGCGGGTTTCATGCCACCGGCACCATCGGTGCGTTCGGCGCGGCGGCGGCATGCGCCGTGCTACTGGGCCTGGATCACGAATCCACCGCGCGCGCGCTTGGGATCGCGGGCACACAAACCGCGGGCCTGAAAGCGCAATTCGGCACGATGTGTAAGCCCTTGCACGCGGGCAAGGCCAGCGAAAACGGCCTGACCGCAGCACAGCTCGCGCGCGACGGCTTCACGAGCAGGGTGGATATCATCGAATGCGTGCAGGGCTTTGCCGATACACAAAGTTCCGAGCGCCATGCCGATGCCGCGATTGCCGCACCGCGCCGAGGCTTTCATCTGCACGATAATTTATTCAAGTACAGTGCGGCCTGTTATGGCACGCATGGCGCGATCGAAGCGGCCCGTCACCTTCGGATCACCCGGGCATTGAATCCCGATCAGATCCGAAACGCCCAGGTGCAAGTAGAAGCCAGTGTCGATCGGATCTGCAATATCGCGGCTCCACGCACCGGGTTGGAGGCAAAATTCAGCTTACGATTTACAACTGCGCTGGCACTCGCTGGCGAAGATACTTCGGACGCGGCTGTGTTCAGCGATGCGAACGCTGCGCGCGCCGATCTCGTGACCTTACGCGATAGAGTGACTATTGGGTTTTCCAGCGATTCGCCGCTGCTGCTGTCCACCGTCAAAGTCGAAACCTTGGAGGGCCAATCATTCGTGCACACCCATGACGCAAGCGTGCCGAACGATGATCTAGATGCACAAAGCGCGCGCTTGGCACTCAAATTTCGGAATCTGGTGGTGCCGTGTGTAGGCGAAACACGCGGTTCAGAGATCTTGAAAGTCATTGAGAACCTGGAGCAACACGACGCGAACGCGTTGAGTAGCCTACTGCATGGACCTCGCTCGGGGGATTTATGGAAGTACGACGCGGCACGGTGATGCGCACCGTGCGAAAGCTGCTTTTTTTCGCGCTGTTCTCGTCCAACCTCCAGGCTGAGGATCTCACCGTTTACGCCGCAGCCAGCCTCACGGAAGTGATGCAGCTGCTCAGCGAAGCGTGGGGGAAAGCGCACTCGACTAAGGTCAGACTTTCGTTCGCGGCGTCGTCCGCATTAGCCAAGCAGATCGAAGCGGGCGCGCAGGCGGGGGTGTTTCTGACGGCCGATGCACGGTGGATGGAGTATCTCGACGCGCGAGCCTTGCTCACTCCAAACAGCCGCATCGACCTGTTAGGGAACACCTTGGTGCTGGTGACGCCGTCAGATAACGCAATATCGCTGGCGCTGAGCGAGCACTTCGATCTCGGCGCGCTACTCGGCGACGGGCGGCTCGCCACCGGCGATCCGGCGCATGTGCCCGTGGGCTATTACGCGGAGGCGGCGCTGAAAAGCTTGAAGGTTTGGGCGATCGCGGAGCCGCGGCTGGTCCGCACCGACTCGGTACGCGCGGCTTTGGTGTTGGTCGAACGCGGAGAAGTGCCCGCCGGGATCGTGTACGCGACCGATGCCGCGATCTCAACCAAGGTCCGGATTGCGGGAGTGTTTCCGTCGACCAGTCATCCCCCGATTGTCTATCCACTCGCCCGCATCGCCGCGAACGAGACGCCGGTGGCGCGCGCGTTTTATACCTACCTGCTTAGCCCTGCCGCGCGCGCGGTATTCGAACGTTACGGGTTCCGGCAGCCCTGACATGATGTCCACGCCAATCGAGATCGAGGCGTTACGCCTGAGTTTACAAGTGGCGAGCTTGAGTACCCTCTTAAGCTTGCCGTTCGCAATGGCGATTGCATGGCTGCTGTCGCGCCGGCAGTTTCCTGGGAAATTAATTCTCGATGCGCTGGTGCACGCGCCCTTGGTATTGCCACCGGTCGTCATCGGCTATTTGTTGCTGATCACCTTGGGCACGCGCGCACCACTCGGGCACTGGCTAAAAGAAACTCTCGGTATTCAACTCATTTTCACCACCGGCGGCGCGGTCCTGGCCGCAGCAGTGATGTCGTTTCCGCTGATGGTACGGGCAATTCGCCTGGCCTTGGACGCGGTCGATCGCGGCCTGGAAGTCACGGCGAGAACCTTGGGCGCCACCCGGCTTGATGTGTTTCTAACTGTAACCGTACCGTTGATGTTGCCCGGGATCTTTTCGGGCTGCTTGCTCGCGTTCGCAGCGGGCTTGGGCGAATTTGGCGCGACGATGATCTTCGCTTCGAATATCGCCGGCGAGACACGCACCCTACCGTTGGCGATCTACACGGCGACCCAGACCCCCGACGGCGATCTCGCGGCATTACGCCTCGTCGGCCTGGCAATGTTGCTGGCGCTCGTGGCCTTGTTGCTGGCTGCGTGGATCGAAGGTCGAATGCTAGGTTGGCTCGGCCGGCGATGATCGACATCGCGATTAAAAAGAGCATAGCTGGCTTCGAGCTACAGGCCGAATTCACGGTGCCTGCGACTGGGGTCACCGCGATCTTCGGCCGTAGCGGCGCGGGCAAGACCAGCCTGGTCAATTCGATCGCGGGTCTGGTACGACCCGATGCCGGCCATATCCGGATCGACGATCGCGTGTTCTTTGATCACGAGGCCGGGATCAATCTTCCGATCGAGGCGCGCGGGGTTGGCTATGTGTTCCAGGACTCACGCTTGTTTCCGCATTTATCCGTGCGCGGTAACCTGACCTATGGTCGGCGGCGCACGCGCCGACCGCTGAGGATCACAGACGACGCCGTTATCGAAGTGCTGGGGCTTGCCGCGTTACTCGCGCGCAAACCGCATCACCTCTCGGGAGGAGAGCGACAGCGGGTCGCTCTGGGCCGCGCGCTCCTCGCGCAACCGCGTCTATTACTGCTGGACGAGCCACTCGCCTCGCTCGATGCGCCGCGCAAGGCGGAAGTACTGCCGTATATCGAGCGTCTCGTCGAGGAGTTCAAATTACCCGCGCTCTATGTCAGTCATGCAATCGACGAACTCACTCGACTCGCCGATCACGTGGTGATCATCAATGACGGGTTGACGGTCGCCTGCGGATCACTCACCGAGATCATGTCTAAACCCGAATACGCACCGCTGATTGGGCGTTTCGAAGCTGGAGCGGTCTTGGAATGTACCGTGCACGCCCACGATCCATCATTCCAGATGACGAACCTCGCCTTTGCCGATGGATACTTACAGGTACCGCTGATCGATCTCCCGCCAGGCACGCCGATCCGTGCGCGTTTACGCGCGCGTGATGTCGCGATCTCGTTGAGCAACCCCAATGAACTGAGCATCACTAACCGGCTATTCGGGACGGTACAGAGCATGACGGTGCGCGAGGCGACGTATGTGGATGTCGCGATCGCCCTTGGCCACACCACTGTGCGCGCATTGATCACCCGCGAATCAGCTTCGCGTCTTAAACTTGCCGCCGGTGTTAAAGTCTGGGCGCTAATCAAGGCCGTCGCGCTCGATAGTCGCGCGGTCGGCTTTAACCGTAGGATTCGTGCAGACGATATCTCGGTGACATAATCGCAGAAACGGCCTCTAATCACGCAGGTCAGCATCCCCTTAATGGAGAACAACCCATGGCCCAATTCGATACTCTGATCCGAGGTGGCCGCCTCGTCGACGGCAGCGGTGCTGCCCCGTTTGTCGCGGATATAGCGATTAAAGACGGTGTGATCGCGGCGATTGGCAAGGCACCCGGCAGCGCCTCACGCGTGATCGACGCCGACGGTCTGACCGTCACCCCAGGCTGGGTCGACATCCACACGCATTACGATGGCCAGGTGAGCTGGGATCCAGAACTCGCACAGTCAGTCCGCCACGGCGTGACGACCGCCGTGATGGGCAATTGCGGCGTCGGCTTCGCCCCCGTCGAACCAGCACGACGGGATTGGTTGATCGGTCTGATGGAAGGCGTCGAGGATATTCCCGGCGAATCACTTAAAGCCGGCATTAACTGGCAATGGGAAAGCTTCCCCGAATACCTGGAAGTGCTGGACGCCACCCCACGCACCTTCGATATCGCCGCCCAACTCGCGCACGGTGCGCTGCGTGCCTATGTGATGGGCGAACGCGGTGCGGCCAACGAGGCCGCCACTGCCGCGGATATCGCGCGCATGGCCGAACTCACCGAACAGGCGATGCGCGCGGGCGCGGTCGGCTTCACGAGTTCGCGCACCGCCGTCCACATCGCAGTCGATGGCCGCCCGGTCCCCGGCACGTTCGCGGCCGAAGATGAATTGGTCGCGATTGCGCGCGCGGTGAAGGCGAGCGGGCGCGGTCTGGTCGAAATGGTCAGCCCCGGCATTGTTGGCGAGGACTGCGCGGGCCTCGATAACGACATGGCCTTGATGCACCGAATCGCCGCGGATTCCGGCTGCACCGTGATGTTCCTGCTCTTGCAACACAACGTCGAGCCGGCCCAGTGGCGGCGTCAACTCGCGGTCTGCGAAGCCGCGGCGGCGGCCGGGCATCGCTTGATCCCGCAGGTCGCGGGCCGCCCGATCTCGATCCTGTTCAGCTTCGAAGGTGAGCATCCGTGGCGCTTCATGCCGAGCTACCAGGCACTCAGTGCATTGCCGTTCGCTGAGCGCTACGCCGCGATGTCGGATCCCGCCATCCGCGCGCGCCTGCTCGCGGAGACCGATCCGAACGACATCGGCTTTTCGCTGATCTACAAGAATCCGACTCTCTGGGACAACACCTACGTCGCGGGCTCGCCGATCGATTACACCCCGCCGCACACAAGCAGCGTGGCCGCCATCGCGCGCGGGCGCGGACAAAGTCCGTGGGCGACTGCCTACGACTTGCTGCTTGCCGAGGGTGGGCACGCGTTCCTTGCACACTTCGGGGTGAACTACGCGGACGGTAATCCCGACGCGCTGCATGCCATGCTGCGCCATCCGCTGAGCGTGTTTGGCTTGAGTGATGCCGGTGCCCACGGGCGGTTTATTCTGGATGCGGGGGTGCACACCTACATGCTCACTCGCTGGTCGCGCGATGCCACCCCCGATGATCCGCTGCACCTGCCGGTCGAGTCGGTGGTTCGCAAGTTAACGCGCAACAATGCCGCGCTCTACGGCTTCCCGGATCGCGGGCAGCTCGCGCTCGGGTTGCGCGCCGACATTAACCTGATTGATCTCGACAAACTCGGCGCGCAACGGCCCCACATGACCTATGACCTGCCAGCGAATATGCCGCGCCTGACCCAGCAGGTGGATGGTTACGTCGCGACCCTGGTGCGCGGCGCGGTAGTGCAGGAACATGGCGCGTTGACCGGTGCCCGACCCGGCCGTGTGTTACGCAGCCGCGGCACTTGAGCGCGGAGAAGTAACGATGACCAATCGCGAGCCCGCCGATGATTTTCCCGAAGCGGTGCGCCTGGAGATCGCAGCTCACCACCTGCAGTATGAACGAGATCCCGCAGCCGCCCATCTGTGGGATCCGATCGTCATCGGGGTACCGGGCGGACCGGTACCTTGTTTGTTACTGCATCATATTGGTCGCAAATCGGGACGCCAGTTGAATTCGATCCTGCAGTACTACCGGCACGCTAACGAGATCGTCGTTGTCGGATCAAAAGGCGGGGTCGCGAACAATCCTGCTTGGTACCTGAATCTCGTCGCGCAACCCGCCTGTGAAGTGCAGATCGGACATTTTCGGTCGCCTGCGATTTCGCGCACCTTGTCCAGCACCAAGCGCGCGCACTGGTGGCCACGGATTACGCGCGAACAGCCGATGCAGCTCGAATACGAGAAACGCACCGATCGCGAAATTCCGGTGGTGCTGCTGGCAATGGCGAACACACCGCTTTGGCCCTGAGGCTTAGAAGCAGAAGCACTGCCGACATCACCCGTTAAATCGTGGCTTGGCTCGCCATAATGCGATCAGCGGCACCATAAAGATCGCTGCCGCGACGCCGCCCGCGAGCCAGCCACGGCCGTTGGGATTGATGAGGTTCCACACGAACATCGCGATCACGACCTGGCCGACGTAGATCGCGGCCCACGGCCACAGCCACGCCTTCATCTTCCAGAAACCATAGGCGCCGCAGCCATAAATTAGCCAATGCAGTGGCTCTGTCGCTTTGGCCGACCAACCGGTCAGCGCGAAACCAAACCAGATTTCATGGTCCTGGGCGACGGGCTTTAACAACAGATCAAAGGGCATGTAGAGGAACGTCATATACACACAAAAGTAGAACAGCAGGTTCATCCACCAAGGCCGTCTGCGCCAATCTGCCTTAATCGCTGCCAGTGAAATTTGCATGGTGACTCCGATGCTCTCAGTTCTTCGGCCTGATTGTGATCGGGAAACACTCGCAGCGCTATCGCATCCCCGCGATTGGTCAGTTACTCTGTGTGCTCCATGCGAACAGAGGTACCCAGCATGAACCTTAATCGAAGACAATTTATCGGCGTCGCGCTGCTCTTCGCAGGCTCCGGTGCCGCACGGTGGGTCAGCGCCGCCGGCCCCGCGGTCACCGCGCTCGACAACTCCAAACTCATTTATCTAAGCCCGCTACTAGCGGATGGTCGTGAAAGCACCTGTCATGCGGAGATCTGGTTCGTCCAATACCAAGCCGAAGTGTATGTGTGCACCTCTTCCACGGCCTGGCGCACCCTGGCCCTGAAGCGCGGGTTGACTCGCGCACGGATCTGGATTGGCGAATTCGGTGCCTGGACCCAGGCCAAGGACGCCTTCCGCGCCGCGCCGACCTTGCTGCTCGAAGGGCAGGTTGAAACCGCGCCGGCCGTCCACGCCGAAGTACTCGAAGTGTTTGGAAAGAAGTACGCTGCGGAGTGGGCTAAATGGGGTCCTCAATTCCGTGATGAGCTGGCTGATGGTTCTCGCGCGTTGCTGCGCTATCGAGTCGCCGTTTAAGCGAAGCGATGCTTGATGCATCGCTCGCGCATGGCTGCCACTCCCGCAGCGCGTCCCGTTGGGCATGGCCTGGTTGCAACTCGTCGGATCGCTTCGATGCGCGTCGTGCAACTGCCGTTTCCAGGTTGAATGCGATACCACCCCACATGGCCATTCGCACCAGTCAGTAAACCCACGCTCGACGAATCACCACGCGAGCGGAAACCGGGCGTGATTGGGCCGCAGGTGACAGCATGAAATACGTCACGCTCGCGAATAGTTTGAGCGCCTCGCGCATCGTGCTGGCACCTGCGACGATGTGGTCGCTGGTGGAAGACCGGGCAGCGCTGAGTGTTTTGTTATTCGGCATTGTCATCGCCTCCGATCTCGTTGACGGTCGGATCGCGCGCCGTCGGCAACAGGTCTCGGCGCTCGGCACCTTAATTGATCACGGCTCGGACGCTATCTTTGTCACGGCGCTGTGTGGAGTCGGTGCCTGGTTGTCGTTGATCCCTATCGCGCTACCGATTCTGATCACATTCGCCTTTCTACACTACGTGCTCGACTCACGCGGATCGGAGCTGCGTGGATCGCGGCTCGGCCGTTGGAACGGGATCGGCTATTTCGTGATCGTCGGTGCGCTGCTGGGTGTGCATCACTTTGCCGAGGGTCAATACCTTCACCGAATCTTGTACGGCTGCGGCTGGCTGCTGGTCGTGACCACATTAATGTCGATCGCTTTGCGTGCGCGCCGTTTATAGCCCGGACGCCTCGGGCCGGGCCTCGGTGCTGAACAATTCGCGGTTCGCGAGCGGCAGGAACAACACGCCTATTACCGCATTAAACAACACAAAAAAAGTATGCATGACCAAGCTGAACACACCGACTTCGGGATAGTCTGGAAACAACACCGTCCACAGTAACAGCGCGCCAGCGTGGAAGGGCAAGGGCAAGGCCGCGGCGAGAAAAATTACCGGCAAAAACGCGAGCATTTGACCGAACCCGACATCGACGTTGAAAAGTTGGAGCGCGAAGCTGTAGACCAACACCGCGCCAAGCAAATTCGGAGCTTTGAAGACCACTATTAGCGCGTAATGCCGCAAGCTGGCGAGACGAAAGGCGCGCAGTATCTGGCGCTCGCGCAACGTTGAATGCGGTAACAAAGTGCCGCGAAAATAGGCCACATGCAGCGGAAAATACACCGCCGCAACGGCAAACACCGTAATCAGGATCTCTGCCAGTGGCAGTACGGTGGACGCTGCACGCACGAGATTAAAATAAAGCGCGGTCCCGACCGCCGAGAAAAGTAAGAGTTGATAAATCTCAACCATCCCAAGCAGCGCCATTGAAGAAAGTGCCTGCCACGCCGGCACCTGATAGCGTCGCCAGAGATACGCCACGATCGCGCCTTTTCCAATCTGCTCATTCACCAACGATAAAATATAGGCACTCGCGCGGATCGGCAGCATCCGCCGAAACTCGAACGTCGGCGCGTTAAACCAGCGCACCACCCGCCAGGTCGCGTGGGCGTCGACGATAAAGAAGAAGCACGAGTACGGGATCATCAACGCGATCCATCCCAGCCAATTCGCTTCGTCAAAAAAAAGCGCCAGGTACGCGAGTGTACTGAGACCGTCGCGCGCCGCGGCGATACCTATTTTGCTAAACACCAAGGCGAAGCAGCCGGCCGCGAGCGCCCAGATGGTGACACGCAATAGCAATAGACGCGCGGCTTTGGCCGGTGGTGGGGCGGAATCGGAACGCTCGGTCGTCATGTGTAGGACGATAGCACGCGGCACGGGACGCCGAGCTAGTCGCCTGCCGGGTTTTCCCCGCAGCACGGATCCGGCTACCATCACAAGGCTTCCAAATCCAACCTTACCGGGCAGAATTCGACATGACCTCACCCCAAAAACACGCTTACGGCGTCATCATCATCGGCGCGGGTCCAGGTGGCCTGTGTACTGCGATCAAGCTACGCGAGGCTGGAATCGAAGACTTCGTGATCCTGGAGAAGGCCGAGGGTGTCGGCGGCACCTGGTGGCACAATCGTTATCCAGGCGCGGAATGCGACGTCAAATCACATCTCTATTCGTTTTCCTTCGAGATCAAGACCGATTGGTCACGACCATTTTCCGGCCAAGCCGAGATCCTGGAATACTTGCAACATGTCGCGACCAAGTACGGTGTCTTACCGTTCGTGCGCTTCAAGCACACGGTGCGGAGCGCGCGTTGGCAGGATGGCCAGGCACGCTGGGAGGTCGAAACCGCGGACGGCCAAATCTTCCGCGCGCCAATCGTCGTCAGCGGCATGGGCATGTTCAATGAACTGGTGTGGCCCGACATTGAAGGGCTCGATCGCTTCGCCGGCACTTCGTTCCACTCGGCACGCTGGGACGCGACCCACGACCTGGCCGGCAAGCACGTCGCCGTGATCGGCAGCGCGGCGAGCGCCGTGCAGTTCGTGCCGGAGATCGCCGCAAAGACCGCCAAGCTGCATCTGTTTCAACGCACCGCGAATTGGGTTGCGCCGAAGGAAGACACGCCTTACACGCCGGAGCAGCTTGAGGTTTTCCGTGACGACCCTAATGCGATTCATGCCTCGCGTGCGCAAATCTACAAGGAGCTGAATGAATTTATTCTGTTCAGCGATCCGGTAAAGCAGGCGGAATACACCCAGGCCGCATTGAACAATATCGCGGTGGTGAAAGATCCGGTCTTGCGCGCCAAGCTCACACCAACCCACCCTTTCGGCTGCAAGCGTCCGCTGTTTTCCAATCTCTACTACCCGGTATTCAACCTGCCGCAGGTAGAACTCGTCACCGCGCGGGTTACCGCGCTGAGCCGCGACAGTGTCGTGACCGCCGATGGCGTGGAGCGCAAAGTAGATACCGTGATTTTCGCGACCGGCTTCGAGGTAACCCGCTATCTTTCGGCGATCGAAGTGACGGGCCGCAACGACCGACGTTTAGAAGAAGCTTGGAGTGACGGCGCGCAGGCCTATCTCGGGATCGTCACCAGCGGATTCCCGAATCTCTTTATGCTCTACGGCCCGAACACCAACAATGGCTCGATCATTTCGATGCTCGAAATCCAGGTCGATTACATCGTGCGCCAGATTAAACGCATTGCGCGCGAACGCTTGGCGTTCATCGATCTGCGGGCCGAGGTCGAAACCGGTTACAACGACGCGATGCAAAGCGAAATCCGCGCGGTCGAGGTGTGGCAGGCAAATTGCGGCAATTACTACAGCGTCGCTTCCGGTCGCATGGTCACCCAGTGGCCACACACGATCGATGAGTTTTGCGCACGCACCTTGCGACCGGATGCCGAGGTGTTCGAAGCGCAGCGGGCCGTGGCATAACAAAGCTGCGACGACTGGCGCGTATGATCGAGCAAAAGACTGAACTATTTACCGTTTGCTCCGGTCTCCGCCGTTCATTCTGATAGCACCCTGGTTCATTCTGATAGCACCCTGGTTCATTCTGATGGCTCCCCCGTTCGTCCTGATGTATAGAAGGACGGGACCTCGTCCTGCCGCACCAAGGACCCTCACAAACAAGCATCTCAAGTAAGTGCCATTCAAAGCAGCATTCCAAGGAGTAACCCATGAGCGATAATTCCCGCTTCGACAAAGGCCTCGAAGTGATGACCAAACTTTTCGGGCGCACCCCCGATCCCGCTGTCATGAGCAGCGACTTCATGCAGATTACAGCCGCTAATCTGTTTGGTGACATCTGGACTCGCCCTGGACTGAAGATTGAGGAGCGCTCGATGATCACCATCGCCGCACTCACGGTGTTAGGGCGTGAGAACGAGTTAAAGACGCATCTCGGCGGGGCCAAGAATCTTGGGATCCCGCGCGAGAAGATCGAAGAAATAATGCTGCATCTCGCGCATTACGGCGGCTGGCCGACGGGGGTCGCCGGCTTGCGCAAAGTCGAAGAAGTCTATGGCCCGCGGGTGCCCGCTAAGGAATAAAGCGCTGACGTTTAAGCTCGTTTCTGAAGCGGCGGCAACTCAACACCCGCCGCTGCCTCCAGCACCTTGACGGTCGCGAAGAAGTCGGCCGTGCCGAGACCCGCGGCCAGCGCCTGTTGGTAGACACCAGCGGCAGCAGTTGTCATCGGCATCTCGGCACCGACAGCCGCCGCCGAGGCGAGCGCCACTTCGAGATCTTTCGCCGCGATCGCAAGCGCGAACACGTCCATATCGAACTTACGTGAGAGCACGAGGGGCGCGCGCGCGAGCAGCGAGCCCGCCGAGCTCACCTTCAACACCTCTAGAATCGCAGTCGGATCCATACCGGCTTTCGCGCCCATCACAAACCCTTCCTGGATTAAGACGCTCGCGGATAAAAAAATCTGATTATTGACGAGTTTCGTTAACGTCCCGGCACCCGACGGGCCCATATAGAACAGATGCTCGCCAAAGCATTCAATTAAATGGCGCACCGCGTTAAAGGTTGCCTGATCACCACCGACCATCACCGCAAGCTTTCCTTCGCGTGCGGCAACTTTGCCGCCAGAGACCGGGGCATCGAGGTACTGGATCCCCTTCGCGTGCGCGATCCCCGCGATCTCTCGGTTAAGTGCGATCGAATTCGTCGACAGATCGATAATCGTCGACAGTGCTCCGGCGTGAGCAAGAAGACCCTCCGCGCCAAGCACGACCTCCGAAATCTGCGGTGGTCCAGGGAGCGACAGGAACACGGTGTCGCAGATCCCGGCGATCTCCGCGACCCCGGCGGCTCGAAGCGCCCCCTTCGCCTCATGCGGCCGCGTGGCAAAGGGATTGAGGTCAAAAACATGCAGCCGATGGGCGGGATCGATCAGGCGTTCGGCCATCGGCCCACCAATCGTTCCGGTCCCAATAAAGCCGATCTCGCTCATTAAAAGTTCCTTGGTTTATTGATCATTCAAGAACGAATCCGGCGTAACCCTGGGCCGCGACTTCCTCGCACTTCGCGCGATAACGCGGCAGACCTCCGCCGTAGGCAAGAAACATGCGCTTCTTACCTGGAATATTAGCGCCCATGAACCATGAATTCGCAGTCGGGAAAAGCGTGCCCGCCACGACTTCCTCGCAATGCGCTCGCCACAGTTCTTCCGCTTCTTCGGTGGCCGCGATCCGTTCGAGTCGGTGTTCTCGCAGGTAGCGAATACACGCCGTGACCCATTCGACATTCTGCTCGATGCACCGCGGCACATTACAAAAATTCGCGGCGTTATGCGGCCCGACCACCGTGAACAGATTGGGAAAGCCCGCGACCTGCAGCCCCAGGTAGGTGCGCGGTCCGTCGCGCCATTTGTCCTTGAGGCGTTGGCCACTCTCCCCTTGGACATCGATCCGAGTCAGCGCACCGGTCACCGCATCGAAGCCGGTCGCGAAGATAATCACGTCGAACTCGAATTCTGTGTAACCTGTTTTAATTCCCCGCGCAGTTAGGCACTCGATCGGCGTGGCGCGAAGATCGATGAGCCGCACATTGGGCCGATTGTAAGCTTCGTAATAACCACTCTCCAACGGTACTCGCTTGGTACCGAAGCAATGATCGCGTGGGGTGAGCAGATCCGCGACCTTCGGATCATTGATCCGTTGACGGATCTTGCGACGGACAAAATCGGCCAGGATCGCGTTCGCCTTTTCATCGGTCATGATGTCGTGGAAATTACCTAACCATAACCCGAAGCCCGGGGCCTGCCACAGCGCCTCGAACATCGCCTCGCGCGCCCCCGCTTCTACACTGAAAATTGAACGTGGATCGAAATCGTGGATGAACGCGCCGTAGGTCTCGCGGCATCGCTTGAACATTTCAAGGTAGCGCGCCTTGAGCGCCGGTTGCTCCGCGGCAGTAATCGGCCGGTTATTCAGCGGCACACAAAAGTTCGGCGTGCGCTGGAAAACCGTGAGATGACCGACATTCTTCGCGACTTCAGTAATCAACTGCACGGCAGTCGCGCCAGTGCCGATAATCGCGACGCGTTGGTCGCTCAAATCGACTGGCGCATGCGGCCAGTGCGCGGTGTGCCAGGAGGAACCCTTAAAATCTTCGATCCCCGGGATCTCTGGCGTGTACGGTGCCGAGAGCACGCCGACGGCGGTGATTAAAAACCTTGCTCGCGCAACTTCGCCAGTGTCTGTTTCAATTTTCCAGCAATTTTGAAGAGCATGGTAGGTCGCCCTTTTGATGCGTGAATGGAAGCTTATATCCCGCCGCAAATCGAATTTGTCGGCGACGGTTTCGAGATACCGCAACGTTTCTGGCTGCGCCGCGAAATGCTCGCTCCAGTCCCATTCCTCGAGCAGTGGTTTGGAGAACGAATACGCGTAGGTATAACTTTCGGAATCGAAACGCGCACCAGGGTAGCGGTTCCAATACCAGGTACCGCCAACTCCACTGCCGGCTTCGAACACTCGCACCGTCAATCCAAGCTCGCGTAGACGGTAAAGTTGGTAGAGTCCGGAGATGCCGGCACCGATGATGATGGCGTCGAAAGTTTCAGGCGTCGTACTGTCCATTGCTAATTCCTCTGCGCAAATCGTCGTTTGGCGAGGCTCCAAGTATAGGCGTAACGTCGAGCGCTTATCGCTGGTGTCGCGAAAGCAGTGATGCTTCAATACGGCCGTCGCGCTCAAGCTGAAGGGCCTTAATGACTACACCGCCGCACCCGGATCTCTCCGACGGAAAAAACTTCGCACAGGGGTTCCCTCAGGCGTTTTTTACGTGGCTGCGCGAGCATGAGCCACTGTACTGGCATCCGCCGACCGCACTCACTCCGGATGGCGAGGGCTTCTGGGTTTTCAGCCGCTACGCCGACATCGATGCCGTCATCATGGATCCAGAAACCTACTCGTCCGACAAGGGCGGTGCTCGCACCGCGGGCGGCACCACGATTAAGGACGAGCTTTCCGCCGGCAAAGTGCTGAATCAAACTGACGATCCACATCATCGCCGGCTCCGCGCGATCGTCAACGAGGGATTCACCGTCAAGGCAATCTCAGCGCTCGAAGACGAACTCCGGCGACGGACACGTGTACTGTTACAGGCCATCCAACCAGAGCAACGCTTCGATTTCGCGTCGCGCATCGCGCGCGAACTACCGACTCAGGCAATCTGCATCGTGCTCGGCGTCCCGGAGGAAGATCGGTTAATGCTCAGCGACTGGGTTGACCAAGGCATCGAGGCGCCATCAGATGCAGTCATCGCGGAAGAATTTGTGCGCAAAATCCGGCGCTACGCCCAGGGCTTGATTGAAGGAAAACGCGAAACACCGCAAGACGATATTTTTTCCACAATTGTGCACGCCAAGTTCGAGGCCGATGGGTCAACTCTTTCAGATCACGAACTACGTTCGTTCTTCGGGTTGTTGTTTCCCGCAGGCGCTGAAACCACTACTCGCTCGATCAGCGGCGGCATGCTCGCGCTCATTGAGCGTCCGCAGGCGTGGGCACAACTACGCGCGGCACCTGATTTAATAAAGACCGCGATCGAGGAAATTATCCGCTGGACCACTCCCTCGTGTTACAAACGACGCACCGCGACCCGCGACATCGAGCACTCGGGTAAATTGATCCGCGAAGGTGACAAGGTGACGTTCTGGGAGATGTCGGCCAATCGCGACGAACGCGTTTTCGATCACCCGTTCGAGTTTGAGATTTCACGCTCGCCAAACCGCCATCTCGGCTTTGGCGCAGGCGTGCATTTTTGTCTTGGTTCAGCGCTCGCAAGACTTGAGCTGAAAGTGATGTTCGAGGAGCTGTTGCGCAGCGGTTTTAATTTCGAGCTCGCAGGAACCCCCGTGTGGATGCCGAATAACCGGCTCGTGGGGTTGAAGTCGCTGCCGGTGCGGGTGATCTGTTAGTTCTTTATCCGAGGGGCATCACGATCGACGCGCGGGTAACTCGGCGCACCGCGTAGCCGGGATCGAATGGCACCGTTTTACCGGGATTGACGATCCCCATCGCGACCAACGTGCCGCCTGGCCGCAGTAACCGAATCGCCTCGGAATAGGCGTCGTGCACACCGGCGACTTCGAGACAAATATCAGCCCGCCGCCGGTGATTTCGGCGACTGCCGCTACCCGCTCATCGGTGGTAGGGTCGGTCTTCATATCGATTACATGATGCGCGCCGAAGCGCTTAGCTTTATCGAGGCGCGTGGCGACGATGCGATGGCCTTCCCTGATTGGCGTCCGGCAATGATTCTTGCTAACCCCAACGCCAAGTTTTTCGACGATGCCGACGGTTTCGTGACCGAGCCCGCCTTTGCGCTTAGTCGATGGCAGATTAAAATTCGTTAGCCGCCAGACGCAACTTTTGCCGATCCTGCCGCTTCCTTGGCTTTGAAGTACGGGATGATTTCTTCGCCGTAGAGACGAATCGACTCCATCACGCGGTGATGCGGAATTCCGCCCATCTGCGAGAAGCAGATGAATTGATCGATGCCTAACGACTCGATGAATTCGAGTTTGCGAATGCACTTCGCTGGATCCCCGGCAACGACAAACGGGTGTTGGTCGAGATCGGCGATGCTGGCGTCCTTCGGCTGATGTGACAGGTCGATCATGTCCTTGAGGTAGGCGTAGGAATTGCTTTCGGTATTCCGCAGCCCGATCAGGATCTCGACTATTTTTTGCAGGAACCAACGCGCGGCGCCGACCCCAAGCTCGACCGTATCGGGCTCGCGACTACATAACGTCATCGCGAGCGACGCGAACTGATTATTGATAAAACCACCGACCGGCTGCGGATTCGCGATCGCCGCGCGATAAGTTTTAACGGCTTGCGCGACTCCATCCGGAGTGAGCTGAAAGCACAGCACGCCGAGTCCCTTGTTGCCCGCAACTCGAAACGTATCCGGCGCGGTGCCGGCCATCCACAACGGCGGGTGTGGTTTTTGGATCGGCTTCGGCCACACTTCACGCGCGGGAATGCTGAGGTGCTTGCCCTCGTGTTGAAGCGGCCCGTCCCTCCACGCCTTGAGCACGACTTCGAGGCCTTCTTCCCATTGTTCACGCGAGTCATCGGGATTGACGTTGAAGCCGCCGAGTTCAATCGAGGTTGTCGAGCGACCCGAGCCAAATTCAACCCGGCCGTTTGAGACAATGTCGAGCGCGGCGATTTTCTCCGCCGCGCGAATTGGATGGTTGTAATTAAACGGCAACAGCACCACGCCATGGCCGATGCGGATTCGCTTCGTGTGCTGTGACACCGCGCTCAGGAAAACTTCAGGTGCGGACGAATGCGAATACTCAGTGAGGAAATGATGTTCGACCGCCCACACGATATCAAAACCCATTTCGTCCGCGAGCTTGATCTGCTCGATTGCCTGCATGTAGGTATCGCGCTCGGTGGTCGCGGTCCATGGCTTGGGCATTTGCAGTTCGTAGACTAACGAGAATTTCATGGTGCTTGCTCCGAGGCGCTGATGGTCTGCCCAATTTGGCCCGATGGCAGGCGTAAACACAATCCGCGCTCAGCCTTTCTGTCGCAAAGGGCGTGCTGCCAGATTTCCTATACGCGCGCTCGTGCTTGTTTACGCTTTTCCATCAACCGCCAAATCATCGGGGTGAAGATCAACTGCATCGCGAGATCCATCTTGCCGCCCGGGCACACGATGGTATTTGGACGTGACATGAATGCACCAAGCAGCATTGACAGTAAATACGGGAAATCGATCCCGCGCGGATCGGCGAAGCGTATTACCACGAAGGATTCATCCGCGCTCGGAATGTGCCGGGAGATGAACGGATTCGAGGTATCGACCACGGGCACGCGTTGAAAATTGATATGCGTGTGCGAGAACTGCGGGACGATGTAATGGACATAATCGGGCATGCGACGAAGAATTGTGTCCGTCACGGCTTCCGTGCTGTAACCGCGCTGCGCTTTGTCGCGGCGCAGTTTTTGGATCCATTCGAGATTAATTACCGGCGCCACGCCGATGAGTAAATCCGGATACTGCGAGATGTTCACGCTGCCGTGTACGACTGCGCCGTGCAAGCCTTCATAGAACAGAAGATCGGTGCCTTCGGACAGATCTTCCCACGGCGTAAAAGTACCGGCGGCTTGTTTGTACACCGCCGCTTCCTGATCATTATGAAGATACTTGCGGCTGCGACCCGTCCCCGTGTCGCCATATTCGCGAAACAAAGCTTCAAGCTCGGTGAACAGATTATTGTCCGGCCCGAAATGGCTGAAAGTGTCGTTCCCGCGACTCGCTTCTTCGGCCAATCGCACTTTCATTTCAGTGCGATTGAAGCGATGAAAGCTGTCTCCTTCGACGTAAGCCGCAGTAATCTCTTCGCGCCTGAATATTTGCTCAAAGGTACGCATCACCGAGGTTGTCCCAGCGCCCGAAGATCCGGTGATCGCCACGATTGGATGTTTCGCTGACATGGAATATTCGATCCTAGAGAATTTTATGCGCGAAACAGCCCGCGAGCGCCGAATAACGGGGCTTCGTATTCACGATCATTGTACTTCTGGTGATAGTTTTCGAGCACCTCGACTTCGTGCCGCGCACCAAATATAAGGCCAATGCGTTGATGCAATGCGTGGGGCGTTACTGCTAACAGCGGACCATATCCCGTGCTTGCCCGACCTCCCGCTTGTTCGATCAGAAACGCGATCGGATTCGCCTCGTAGAGCAGACGTAAGCGGCCCGCCTTGGTCGGTTCCTTGGTGTCGCGAGGATACATAAATATCCCACCGCGGAGCAGAATCCGGTGGGTTTCCGCGACCAGCGAGGCGATCCAGCGCATATTGAAGTCTTTACCGCGAGGCCCGCTCTCGCCCGCCAGGCATTCGTCTACATACCGCTTCACCGCCGGCTCCCAGAACCGTGCGTTGGAGGCATTGATGGCGAACTCGCGGGTGTCGTTCGGAATTCGCAGTTCGGGATGCGTATAGATGAATTCGCCGATCTCGCGATCCAGGGTAAAGCCATGCACGCCGCGTCCCAAGGTGAGAACCAGCATGGTACTTGGGCCGTAAATCGCGTAACCCGCACACACTTGTTGTGTCCCCGGTTGTAGAAAATCCGCGGCAGTGGGCGCGGTGACGCCCTCGGGACAGCGCAGCACCGAGAAAATGCTCCCAACCGAGACATTCACATCAATATTCGACGATCCATCGAGCGGGTCAAACGCGAGTAGATAACGTCCCCGTGGATACTGTTCCGGGATCTGATGTGGTGCTTCGAGTTCTTCGGAGACCATGCCGGCGAGATAACCGCCCCACTCATTTGTGCGCAAAAATATTTCATTGGCCATCAAGTCGAGCTTCATCTGGGGTTCGCCTTGCACGTTTAGCGAATTCGCCAATCCGACGTTACCCGTCAGCGCGCCCTTGCCGATCAAGTAGGAAATCCGTTTACAGGCGAGACGGATATCGTTCAAGAGGGCAGTAAAACCATCCGTCCCCTGTGGGCTGCGGCGTTGTTCATCGATGATGAACTCCGTTAATGTTTTTTCTGGACGTAACACAGTGGTGCCTGCATGAGAGTGTGAGGCGGTTTCGTCAGATTCAGCTGAGTTGGCGCGCGGAGCTCGGCGCATGCCACGCCCGGTGGTAACGGGTGAGACCCGCTAAATCCAGACTCGGCGCGCCGATTTTCGTGGCATCGACATTGCTCAGGGGATGATCAGGATCGCCGAGATGTTCGAGGATGAGTGCGGCGTCACCGAACGCCTGGCCTGCTGTCCAGTAGGTCGGAGTCGCGACCGTAAACAAACCTACCGCTGTCGCGGCGCGCACGCCGTTCGCTGAATCCTCGAAAGCAACGCACCTACCTGTCGCACATTGCAAGCGCTTCAGCGCGAGTTCGTAGATATCCGACGCCGGCTTCTTGCGCGCCACTTCATCACCCGCCGCGATGACATCGAACCATTCACACGCCGGACCTCCCAAGGTCGCGCCGATCAGCGCCTCGACATTCGCAGCCGTCGTGGTCGAGGCGATCGCTAGTTTGAAGCCACTGGCACGCGCTTCTCTGATCAACCGTGCGATCCCTGGACGTAGCGGCACCCGCCCTGCGGCGACGAACTCCGCATACTGTCGCGTTTTTGCGGTGTGCAGCTGCGGGATCATTTCGAATAACTGTGCCTTGTCCGCGGTGCTCAGTGCCAGGGTTCGAATAAAGTGTTCCAGACGCTCTTTGCCACCTGATACGGTTAGCAACTTCGCATAGAGGCGTTTAGTCCAGTACCAGTCATAACCGTGATCAAGGAACGCTGCGTTGAACGCCGCGCGGTGCGCTTCCTCGGTATCTGCCAAGGTGCCGTCCACATCAAAGATCAAAGCTCCTATCACGACACAACCTCCGCAAAGTGACTGCTGGCATGGATATCTTCCGCGCGGATCAACATCAAATCATCGCGCTTGAGCGGCGCGCGACGATTCTCAAGGTAGAGATAATACGCTTCATCGATAAACAGCACGCCACCCATCGCGCGTTTCAATACTTCCTTCGTTTTTGGGGCGGTATGGCCAATGAATTGGCCAGTAAGATCATCGCGGGTCACCGCGATCACGTGGCCTTTGCGCAGGTAACCCAGGCGATGAAGGATCTCGGCCATCTTCAACGCAACAGTGGTTTTGCCGGTGCCGGGATTGCCGTTAAAACACCTATGCAGAGTCGGTGGTCCGCTACTCAAGGCGTGCTCCGTGCGCAACTTGTCCACCAGCAACAGAGCAGCAATCTGGCGAATACGGGCTTTTACCGGCTGCAGGCCGATTAACTCGCGGTCCAGCGCAGCCATAATCTCGCCAATTTGGGAGTCCCGATAGCGCGTCTCGATATTGATGTCCGAAGTAACTATGGTGCTCACGGGAGGTCTCTAGTACCGCTCACCGCTAGGTCGATCCGCCGCATAGCTGCGCGTGGTGTAACGCACCGTTCGACCCGCCGCCTCCGCGCGTTCTAACCTGAATCCAGGCTCGTAGGATGGTCGATTCACAATAAAAGACAGGCGCAGGGATTCGATCCCGTGGGTGGAATCAAAGGCGTTCACTTTGATGTAGTGCTTTGGATACGTTGTTCGACACGCTTCGACTTCCCGCATGAGGCTGGTCGCATCCCGTAGATCGAGTAGCGGCCGGCCGAGTATCTCCCAAAACGTATTCCGCGGATGGGGATCGTCGGTGTACTCAAGCGACACCGCCCAGCCCTGCGCGAGTATGTAGTCTAGCTGCTTGCGGATCTGCGCTTCGGTGAGGTCCGGCAGATAGGAGAAAGTTCCCTGTGTTAGTTTCATGATGACCTCACGCTACGCTCGTGCTGGGCACGTAATCCGGGGTATCGGTATTGCTGTAATTGAAGGTGATATCCCCCCAGGTATCGAGCGCGGCTTTGAGTGGCGAACAGAATCGAGCGGCCTGCGCCAGGATCCCGAGGCCTTCGTGCCAAATATCACGGCCTTCGTTACGCGCCAGAACCATGGCTTCAAGAGCAACCCGATTCGCCGTCGCGCCCAGCAGCGGGTGACCAAATTTGTCGAGCCGTTCACGCTCGACAACGATTCCCGTGGGCGGGCCGTCGAAAATTTTAACGTGGGCGATTGGCAAGCGCATGTCTCCCAGGCGCAGCGCCTTCAGGGGTTTGAAGCCAAACACGTTACCGATAATGGACGCGGTAGGGTTCGCGATCGAGCCGGGCTCGAAGAGTTCTAGGTCATAGGCAATCCACGCGAAGTACTGCTCACTACTGCCCGGCACGGTTTCGACTTTGTAGGCCTTCGCGCGGTAGCGGTCGCACGCGGTGAGGCGATCGGTCCACACCACCGTCCAGGTCGCGGTCGAGGATTCTCCGGCAACCGCGGCGGCAGCTTCAATCGGGAGGCCTACCCGAAATGCGGCAATGGCAGGTCGTTCAACGAAAGCGGGAACAGCTCTCACCGGTGGCCCTCGCCTTTCACACATTCCTGCTGTGCGAGGGTGCGCAACTGGTCGCCGAAGCCGTGGGCGAATAAGTGAGATTAAAACAGCGTAGTGATCACCCTGGCGTGTGAGTACGGCGAATTGTCTTAGCGAATTAATTGATTCACGCGTGGCATCACCTGCTCCGCCATCAAGATCATCGAGCGCCGTGCAAGCGCAGGATCCGCCCAATCATGGCCCGCATAGACTAGGGTGCCAAAGTCGCCAACGTTCTCGCGCAGCGCGAGGATCTGCTCGACGACTTGCTCAACCGTCCCGCACAACACCAGTGAATCCAAGACGAACTCGAGAGTGATCGCGTCATCATTCATCTCAAGCTGAGTCTTGAATAGTTGCGGTCGACCGTTGCCAATGAGTTTGCGCATCAGGCTCTTGTAGTAGTGCCCATAGGGACCCTGCACGCTCTTGGCGTAGGCGCGTGCTGTGACAGTGTCGTCAGCCACAAAAATACTGCGCGCAACCCGCCAGTCCTGGGCGCGTGCTGTGCGGCCACCACGCGCAGCGCCTTCCAACATTTTCTGCCAGTGGCTCTTGACCCACACGGGCTGCAAAAAATTCGCCGAGATAATTGACCAGCCCTGCGCGGCCGCGCGCGCGACCGACTCGGAATGTGGCGAGACGCAGGCGACGGCGATGGGGGGATGCGGCCGTTGGAATGGTTTTAGAATAAGTCCCTGGCCAATTTCGCGATCAAGGGTACGCGCGGTTGAGATCTGCCAGAACTCGCCCTTGAGCTCGTACGGAGCGTCAGACTGCCACAGCGCAAGCACCTGCGTGATCGCCTCAAGCACCATGGCATTTCGATCGAGATCCAGGGTGCCGAAAGCTTCTGCGTCCGAGCGGAGTCCACCAGGACTGATCCCCAAAATGAAACGGCCATCGCACATATGGTCAACCATCGCGACCTGCGCCGCGACGGTCGCCGGGTGAGTATTTGGCAAATTGAGAGTGCCGGTGCCGAGGCGGATCTGGTGGGTTTCGTAGGCGAGGCTCGCGATAAAGGTCAATGAAGATGTAATCGTCTCGGCGAGATCTGTCACATGCTCACCGATGAAAGCTTCGCTGAAACCTAGTTCGTCGGCGAGCAACACGGCCGCGCGATCTTCGTGCAAAGTTTCGCGGTAATCGCGCTGCACGGGATGCAGCGGCATAGTGAAAAACGAGAGTTGCATAGCCGAAGTGCGGTTAAATCAAACTTCTTAGGGGTTTGCCGTTACCCGCGGACGCTGCGCCAACAAGCGATCCAGCTGATTGGCGAAAGCCTGACGATCACGTTGATTCAATGCCGGTGGCCCGCCGCTGGCGATGCGCGCATCGCGCAGTTCTTCCATCAGATCGCGTACCGCGAGCCGCTCGCCGATGTTCTCCTTCGTATACAACTCGCCGCGCGGATTAAGCGCGTGCGCGTCACGCGCGACTATGGCCGCCGCTAACGGAATATCCGAGGTGATCACCAGATCGCCCGCCGCGACGTGTTCGATGATCCACGTGTCGGCGACATCCAAGCCACCCGGAACTCGCTGAGTTTTGATGTAGGGTGATGGGGGAACAATCAGGGCTTTATTTGCCACCATCGTCAGTTCGATGTGCACGCGTTCGACGGCGCGAAATAAAATATCACGAACCATCCGCGGAACGGCGTCAGCATCAACCCAGATCCGCATGGCCGCGCCGCGGCCAGAAGCACCCGCGGTGATGGCTCAGTGTCATTTGGAGATGCGTGAGCAGATTCATTGTACGGATGTTACGTGATACTGCCGCACTTGCCTGCGCGCTACTCACGCTGCCGTAGCGGCCGCTTCCATTCGATAGATTGCGCGATGCCGCACGCGCATGACTGGTCGGTCGGTCATGAGGGCAATGTCAAAATCGGCGTAGTCGTTCCCCTTATGGGTGCTCAGCTCGATTACTTGACCGCGCACTTCGAGTCGCTCACCCGCACCCACCACGCCTAAATGTTGTACGACGCTCGACACGTGGATCCAGGGTCCAAGTTCAAGATTCTGGTCAATCAGGTAATTTGCCTGACGCAGCAGCCATGCTGGATGGGCGATATCCGCGTACAGCGGCAAGGTCTCGCCAAGCGTGGCTAGGAATCCCGGTGCCGTTGCAGCATCGAAGGTGGGTTCGAAGGTACCGAGGATCGGTGTCTCACCTAGGCCCTCAGGGGTCGCAGGTCGACGGTTTGCAGGTAGCGGTTGGCGCGGCGGTAGTTCGGCGGGGACGTTGGGGGGCGCGGGAAACTGCGCAGTGCCAATCGCGCACGCTTCACCAGCTGCATTTTCCACTGCTAGTTCCAGTTGCCAGCGCTGCTCGATTCGCCCGGTCACCTGCGCCTTGACCTTCACTGTCTCACCCGCATACACAGGCCGCCGGAAGCGCATCTCAAGGTGGCCCCCGGTTAAGAACTCACGACCGAACTGTGCGACCAACGGGTGAGTCGCATAGCCGTACACGGTGACTCCCGGCACCAGCCCGCCGCCAAAGCCTAGTCGCTTGGCGACTGCGTCGTGATGGATCGGATTTCGGCTGTCGACCGCGTCGTTCGCGGCGACAACCTGCCAAGCCGGAAGATTCACGCCAATTTCTAGTTCCACTTGCATTCAAGTTCCTCCATGCCCAGTTAAACACGGCCTGATGATCGCGACAACGCGTAGCGCGGTGTCTTGCTTATCCCGGGTAAGGCTTTTATCTTCGCGCCTCCGCGGCAGCGCCATTTTTACTCAATAACTCAAAAGGACTCGACATGGTCGACCACAAAATCGGCACCGGCATCCTCGCCATCAGTGGCAAACAAGTCTCGGTGCACTACACCGGCTGGTTGTACGATACGACAGCACCAGACAATAAGGGCACGAAATTCGACAGTTCACGCGATCGCGGACAACCCTTTAAGTTTTCCCTAGGCGCAGGCCAGGTGATCGCTGGTTGGGATCAAGACGTCGCCGGGATGTGCGTGGGTGGCCAACGGACCTTAACCATTCCACCTGAACTTGGCTACGGCGCACGCGGTGCGGGCGGGGTTATTCCACCCAACGCGACCTTGGTGTTTGACGTCGAATTACTGGACGTAGCCTGATTGACGCTACGGTACGCTGAAGCCTAATACCGTTCATTCATCCGGCGATTTTCTAGCCTTGGCGCGAGTTACGATATCGATTGAACTGGACTTCGGATCGAACATCACTCGCGCTTCACCTCGTTCGAGTTGAAGTAGAACCTGCGCGACTTTGTCGGCTAGTGCGATTTCGTAAGCCCCATAATCAGTACCTTCACGTAACACGAATGCTTCGACCACACCTTGTAACGCCCCCGCCGAGAGCTCTCGAAAGGGGATCTCGACCGGATCTTCGTCCGGCTCACTATCGCTGCTGGTCAAGCCTGTTCCGGTTTAACCCGCCTTCTTGAATTCGAATGCGCCGGGGCTCGTGCTGGTAGGTACGCGCATCAAACACGAGTCTTAGTGCCACGGGCGTCGTACGCAGCTCCATGAAGTCGAGAAAAACTAACCGGACCTTGATAAAGGCGATGAGTACGACCGCGACCGTGGCGTAGTTAGTGTGGCTACCAAAGCCCAGCCCATGGCCGAATTCCCAGAACAGCGCGAACAGCACAATCCACAGTATGTCGACCATATGCCAGAAACTCGCGCCGCTCCCAAGAATATTCAGGTTCTTCGCCGCCAAGTCTCCGCTGCGCGCGATCTGGATGAGGTAGGCGAGCACACCCATGCCGATCATCCGATGTAGCCCTTTGGTTCTGAAAATTTATTCCCCAGTTCGCATCAACTACTTCGCAGTTACACGAGCACCTTTCTTAGCCGGTGCCTTACGCTTCACCTTCGCGGCCTGCTTCCAGGCCGGCAAGGTCTGATGCGCGGCATGTTTCTTCGCCAACCGCCGGTGGCCGGGACCAAAGTAAAGCTCACGCAGGGTCTCGCCCTCATAGCGGGTGCGCATGCGCCCACGGCGCTGCAGTTCGGGCACTACTAGTTCACCGAATTCGGCAAACCCATGCGGCTGGGTGACGGGCACGAGGTTGAATCCGTCGCAACCACCTTCGTCCATCCAGCGTTCAAGCTCATCCGCGACGGTCTGCGGGCTACCGACGATCTTGGGCATGACGCTGCCGATCGACAGAAATTCGCCAATATCTTCAAGCGTCCACTCGCGCTGCGGATCTACCACCGCAAAATAATTGATGAGGCCCTGGATCGCGTCGGTCTTCATGTTCATCAGGCTCTTGCCGGAGGGAAGCTTCGCGATATCGACACCTATCCAACCACAGAACAGCGCCAGCGCGCCTTCCGGGCTGCGATATTTGCGACAGGTCTCGAGCTTCAAGTGGGCTTCTTCGTCGCTCGGCGCGACAATGACGGTAACCCCCGGAAAATATTTGACTTCGTCGCGTCGACGCCCGAGCACTTTGAGCTCTCGAGTCAAGTCCTTGACCCCAGCGCGGCAGGCGGCAATGTTGGGATTGAGCGCAAAAATCGCCTCGGCATGGCGCGCCGCGAATTGTACGCCGCGACCCGATTGTCCGGCTTGAAACAACACCGGGGTGCGTTGCAGTGATGGCTCGCACATATGCGGCCCGGGGACGTTAAAGTATTTTCCCTCATAGTTGATCTGATGCACCTTCGACGGATCGATCAACATATCGTTGACCCGATCGCGCGCCATCGCGTCTTCTTCCCACGAGTGCTCCCAGAGTTGGTAGCAGACCTCCATGTATTCCTCGGCGCGATCGTAGCGCTGGTCATGCGCCATGATCTCGCCGAGGCCAAAGTTCGCGTTCGCGTCGGCCAGATAGGACGTAACGATATTCCACGCAATCCGGCCATCGGTCAGATGATCCAGGGTCGAGAACAGTTTCGCGGCGTGATACGGCGGGTAATAGGTCGTGCTGAAAGTGGTCGCGAATCCGAGATGGCGGGTCGCCGCGGCCATCGCCGAAATAATTAACGTGGGATCGTTGCTCGGAAACTGGGTGCCGTAACGCACGGCGGTATCGCGCGAGCCCCGATACACGTTGTACGTACCGTGGACATCGGCCAGGAACAACGCATCAAAAAAGCCGGCTTCAAGGATTTTCGCCAGTTCAATCCAGTAATGGACATTTTTGTAACCCTCCAGCGGCCGGTCGAGCGGATGTTTCCACTGGCCGATCGAATGATGGCCGATGCAGCATTGCGTAAAGGCGTTCATGTGGATCTGCTTGGGCATGCGCTAACCTTATGAGGCCGAGAAATAGGCCCAGTATCAGGGACGGGGCGCGTGCTCACAATGCGTAAAACTCTTTGCCCACCCAACGCGCTGTTCGCTACACTGCGATAGGCATCACTGAGCTTGGGAGGACCTATGGATTCCGCCGCTTTGAAGGCGCTACAGGCGCCACTAAAAGAACAATACCTGGCTGCACCCGAGCAGGCAATGCTCACCCTGCGCGCCGAATCCAATGGGGTCGATGGCATTGCCTGCAAGCTCGCGACCAGCAAAGGGATCATTGAAGCCGGTTTACACCCCGCCACCGGCGGCAGCGGCGCCCAGGCCTGCTCCGGTGACATGCTGCTGGAGGCGCTCGTCGCCTGCGCCGGAGTCACCTTGCAGGCCGTCGCGACGGCGTTCGGGATTACCTTGACGAAGTCGCACGTAAGCGCCGAGGGGGATCTCGATTTTCGTGGCACCTTGGGGGTCGCCAAGGATGCTCCAGTTGGTTTCAGCGAACTCCGGCTAACGTTCGACATCGCGGCCGACGCGCCGCCCGAGACCCTGGCCAAAATAATCGCGACCACCGAACGCTACTGCGTGGTGCTACAAACTCTCCACCAGCGACCCCACATTGCGGTGAATTCAATCATCGCCTAGCACTCCCGACAGAGGTACAGCGATGGCCGAGCTCATTTTGCACCATTATGACGAAGCACCTTTTGCTGAGAAAATTCGCTTGGTATTCGGGATTAAGAGTCTGCGCTGGCGCTCGGTGATCCAACCGTCGGCGATGCCAAAGCCGAACCTCATGCCGTTAACCGGGGGGTATCGCCGTACGCCGGTGATGCAGATCGGCGCCGATATCTACTGCGACACCCAACTCATCGCCGCGGTGCTCGAAAAGCAATTTCCGACTCCTTCACTGTTTCCGGACGGCAACGCAGGCCTCGGCTACGCGCTTGGCAGTTGGGCGCATGGCCCCTACGTTGTCACGTCGGTCGCTATTTATATGGGCAGCGACGATCCGTTCTCGGGCGGTTTGGATCTCCCCGCGCATTTTCACGAAGACCGTAAAAAGATGTGGAAGACGCAGTTCGATACCGACACCCTAGGGCCACGCTTGCCGGGGTATCGTGCACAACTGGACGCCCATACCGACTTTATCAATATGCAGCTCGCCGATGGCCGGCCGTTCCTGACCGGTAATCAACCCGGCCTTGTCGATTTGCACGCAATGTGGGACCCGTGGTTTCTGTACCGCTTCGCGCCGAGTGAAGCTACGCGAGCCTACGCGAGATTCCCGCGCATCGCGGAATGGATGGCGCGCCTGGACGCGATCGGACACGGCACCCGCACCGAGCTGGATCCGGCGGAGGCGTTGGCGATCGCGCGCGCGGCGCAACCCTTGGCAGCCACCGGGATCGATGCGGATGATCCGATCGGTATCAAAGCCGGCACACAGGTTTGCGTATCGCCGGTTGATTATGCCGAAGTGAATGTGGTGGGCGAGTTGGTCGGCACGACGATCAGCACGGTATCAGTCTGGCGACGCGATCCGCAGGTGGGTGAGGTGGTGGTGCATTTTCCGAAGATCGGATACCGGATCGATCCTGTCTAGGTCGCGACTGGAAAGAGGCGCTTATCCTGGCAGCTCCCCTCCCTCTCCGAAAAAAGGTCACCTGATGTCTGACGTGCATGGTTACTGTGATCCCAGATTCGAAAACATGCGCGACATTCTCGCGGCGAATTTACGCTCCGGTGCCGATCTCGGCGCGTCAGTCGCGGTGACCTTAAACAACGAGTCGGTAGTCGATCTCTGGGGTGGATGGGCCGATACCGCGCAGACCACACCGTGGAGCGAGCACACCATCACTAATGTGTGGTCAACCACGAAGACCTTGACCAGCCTTGCTGCGCTGGTGTTAGCCGACCGCGGGGAACTTGATGTGCACGCACCGGTCGCGAAGTATTGGCCGGAGTTCGCGGCGAATGGGAAGTCTTCGGTCAAGGTGCGGCACCTGATGTCGCATACCTCTGGGGTCTCGGCCTGGGCCCAACCGGTGACAATCGAGGATCTCTACGATTGGGAAAAATCGACCGCGATGCTCGCGGCACAACCACCGTGGTGGGAGCCGGGCACAGCGTCCGGCTATCACGCCTTCAACCAGGGTCATCTGGTGGGCGAAGTGATCCGGCGGATCACAGGGAAAAAGCTCGGCGAATTTTTCGCGGACGAAGTAGCTGGCCCTCTCGGTGCGGATTTTCATATCGGGCTTGCGCCCGAGCATGATCAGCGTGTCTCCAATATCGTGCCGCCGCCACCGCTGCCGTTCGATCTCGCGGCGATGGGGCCCGAGAGCGTGGCGTTCAAAACCTTCACCGGCCCGGCGCCAGATCCGCAAATGGCCTGGACCACCGCGTGGCGTCGCGCGGATGTCGGTGCTGCCAACGGCCACGGCAATGCGCGCTCGGTCGCGCGCCTACAGTCGATCATTGCCAATGGCGGACAGTTCGATGGCGTGCGCTTGTTGTCGCCGAAGACCATCGATCTGATTTTTGAGGAACAATCTAATGGCATCGATCTCGCGATCGGTATCCCGCTGCGCTTCGGTATTGGTTACGCCTTACCGGATCCGCAGACCGTGCCGTATTTGCCGAATGGCCGGGTTTGTTACTGGGGTGGTTGGGGCGGTTCGTTCGTCGTGGCCGACCTCGATCGGCGTCTCACGATCGCCTACATGATGAACAAGATGGCTGGCGGCATCATCGGTGGTCCGCGCTCGGATGCCCTGGTGAAAGCGGCCTACCTCGCGATCGGCTGAATCCACCGCTGCGACATCGACGGAGTGTGTTGGTGTCGGGGAAAACCAACACCAGGAAACTCGCTTGCCACTTCGAGTGCTAGCTTTTATCGAAGGCGACTCTGTCTCCGGGCCCGCTCGTAACCTGCTCGAATTCTGCCGGATCGCGCCCACGCTGGAACCACCGTTGGGTCCGGTGCATGTGACCCTCGCGACGTTCCGGCGGCCGGCGCAAGCCAGTTCAATGGGGGATCTCGTGTCGAGCGCGGAAGCGCAGCACACGCCGGTGTCGATCATCTCCGAGCGCAGCGCAATCGATTTCAGTACGGTTGCGAAGATCCGCGCGTTATGTTCCTGGGTGCAGCCAGACATTGTGCAAACACATGCAGTGAAGTCGAATTTGCTGGTCTGGTTAGCGGGACTTCCCCGCACCTATCCGTGGCTGGCTTGGCATCACGGGTATGCGCGTCCCACGGCTAAGCAGGAATTTTATAACCAGTTTGACCGCCTCTCGCTGCGGAATGCCAGACGAGTTGCGACCGTGACCACAGCCTTCGTGCCCGAATTGCGTAGGGCAGGCGTTACTTCGCCGATAGAAATCATCCGCAACGCGATCCCTCCAGAGTGGGCTTGCGGCGTGACACCAGGTGAATTGTCTCGCGATACCTGGGTCAAAGCGGGAACCAAGCTCGTGCTCGCCGTTGGACGCCTTTCGAAAGAGAAGGCGCACGCCGATCTAGTAGAGGCATTGGCGCTACTGCGTCGGTCTGAGGCGCCCCCGTTACACTTGTTGCTGATAGGAGAGGGACCAGAACGTCGGAATCTTACGGCTCTCGCGGCCGCGCGCGGCGTGCCGATGACG
Organism: Gammaproteobacteria bacterium; assembly: GCA_009692265.1. Lineage (GTDB taxonomy): Bacteria > Pseudomonadota > Gammaproteobacteria > CAIKBL01. The sequence continues at coordinate 14,419 of SHZM01000015.1, read as the reverse complement.
TTGACGGGGCAGTTACCCGATGTGCGGCCCTACTATTCCATCAGCGATTATTTTGTATTGCCATCGCATTCGGAAGGCTCTCCGAACGTATTAATCGAGGCTATGGCGGCAGGCATTCCGATCGTCTCCACTCGGGTGGGAGGCGTGGAAGACGCGGTTACTTTCGAACAAGCCTTGCTGGTTCCCGCGGCTCGCCCGGATCTACTGGCCGAAGGTCTTTTGCACCTAGTCACTCATCCAGAAGTAGCGGCGCGTTTGTCGCAAGCAGCACAAACGCGTGTCCGCACGGATTTTCTGCCATTGGCACGGGCGCAACGGATAGCAATGCTTTACCGGTCAATGTGCGCCTGAGTTAGAGACGGCGATAGAGATCCGCTCGGAGTGGTCCGAGCGGATTCTAAATAACTGTTCGCTAATACGTTTCGCTAGTTAGTAACGTTAGTGCGTAAACGACAACGGGCAAAGATCGCCGACACTCTCGAGGCCCGTCGCATAAACCAACCGTCCATAACCGACGAAAATCGCCATGCGCCAGCCGAGCGCCATGATCTGTCGCTCACTGTAGTGGCTGCGGAGTTCATCGAACAGTTCTTGCGACACCGAGCGATGATCACCAGCCATCACCTCGGCAAACTTCAGCGCCGCCTTTTCGGCCGGCGTAAACAACTCGCTGTCCCGAAATTTCGGCAGCGCTCGCACCATCTCTTCAGTTAAACCCTGACACTTCGCCGAAGCATACATGGCTTTCATTCACAAACTGCATTCGTTGATTTGCGCGACTTTGTGCCGCACAAGCTCGGTCATCTTGATAGTGATGCCGTCGGCGTCGGCCATGATGTGTTCATAATAGAATTTGACGAAGTGGCGGTAGAGATCCGGGGTTTGTGCAAACACCTGGATCCATTCCGAGCCGCCGAGCGCGGCATCACTTTCCTGCATGGTTTTCTGTAAATCGGGGTGCACTTGCTCGAAAGGCACCTTGCTGATTCTAAGCACGGGGTCACCTCCTTTGGATAGTTACGGTTTAACCTATAGCCCAAAAAGGGCAGTTTGACAATGCAATCGCGAAAAGAAATCAACGCACCCACTGCTCCAGCGCTTGGCGTTGAATTTTGCCGGAAGTACTGCGTGGGAAATCGTCCTGTGAGGCGACAAAGCGGATGTCCTTCGGCTGCTTGTAGCCCGGTAATCGTGCACGACATAATGCATGGAGCTCGGCCGGCGGGATCGGAACTTGACAACACACCAAGGCGACGGGCACTTCACCCCAGCGCGCGTCGGGGCGACGCACTACGACTGCTTCGAGCACGCGTGGATCGCTGAGCAAGACCCGCTCGATCTCGGCCGGATACACATTCTCCGCACCCGTCTTGATCAAATACTTTACCCGGTCGACATAGTCATAGAGGCCATCCGCACGGGCGACAAAGACATCGCCCATATGGAACCAGCCACCGCGAAAATCCTGTTCATTGATTTCCTCGGAATTCCAGTAACCGCTGAAAACCGTCAGACCTCGAACCGCGACTTCGCCTGGCTCCCCTTGAACAACCTCCAGCCCCTCGGCATCGACAAGCTTGAATAAATGCATTGAATTAGCTGCTTTCGCGAGAAGCGATGGTCGCTCCCCGATCGCAAAGCGCGTGCCTGCGAACGGCAACATGCCGGTCTCGGTGGACCCGAACGTATTCCAATAGCGCGCGTTGAACACGCGCGAGGTGTCCGCGACCAATGCCGGGCTCACGAGATCGGCTAACGCGCCGACGATCTTGATCGGCATCGGCGCCCTGCCGCGAACGCGCATCAGTTCAACTACTCGATCGAGCATGCCGGGCAATAGCACTAACCACCATTGCGGAACGGTCTCGGCAAGACGGACGATGCGCTCGATATCAGCGCCGTCGACGACCTGCACGGTTCCGCCCACCGCCAGCACGTGCAGGGCATGTTCGAGAGCGACCATATGAAAGAATGGCGCCCAGGCAACGAAGTGATCACCCGGGGCGAGCGCCGCGTCGAGTTGGCTTAGGATTAAGCGTGAAAATTCCGCCCGATGGCTGATCAAGGCGGCCTTGGCCGCACCAGTAGTACCGCTGGTGTACAGAATAATAAAGCCGTCTTCCGGTTCGACGACGTGGGTGGGTGCACTTACCGCCATCGATGCTATTAACGACTCGTACGCGTCACCGAAATAGACAATGTCGAGGCGGGCAATCTCCGCCTCTATCGCAATCGATGCATATCTCGGAGAGACGAAGAGCAGGATCGGGTCAGTCAGGCGGACACAGTGCACAAGCTCCGAGGAAGTGAATCGCCAGTTGAGCGCACACAATATTGCGCCTGTGCGCGCGGCGGCGACGGCCAATTCCAAATATTCAAATCGATTCTCTGCAAGTAACGCGATTCGGTCCCCGGCGCGTACGCCACGCGCGATTAACGCATTCGCTGCACGGTTAGCACGTTCGTTGAATGCCGCGTAGGTCAAGGTGCGGGCACCGTCGTCCAGCGCGACCAGGTCGGGCTTACGTCCCGCGGCTGACGCAATCCATTGACCGAGATCGGCGAATCCCGCGACCCGAGTGGCAGGCCCTCTCACGGAGTTTGCGGACTTATTCAACATAGGACCTTAACCGTGGCGGGATACGTAGCGCGCATGGCACCGCTCTGCCGATGCGCCGATCGACTTCCTCGTGCCAGTGATAAATGCGACGCTCCTGGTAGCTCAACGTCACGCCGATGAACCCGGGTGATTCAATGGTCGCCTGCATCGGTTCAGCGAATTGAATGTCTTCGTCAACGATGCGATCGAAGTTCGCGATCCGCGTATCCCACAGCGGGTCGCGCGGTCCGCCACCCCAATCGGGCGCGAACCACAGTACTTCCATAACGGACGTGCGCAGCGTCTTGGGCCATATCGCCACGCAAGGCATGCCACTCGGGGAGATCGGCACAATTAAATTCGGGAACAAGCTGTAGCTCGGATTGTACTGGCGTTCGATCGCGGTCGTATTCGCCATTTCCGGCATGCCGATGGTGCCCGGGTCAACCCAGTCTTCGCGGCGGTTTGGCGAGAGCATCATCGAGTGCCCATTCGGCCAAAGATGCACGCTGGTCCCCTGGTTATCGAAGATGCGATCGGAGGTCCGTGGATGCAGCAATTTGAAGTGATACGCTTCGAGGAAATTGTCGATCAGGAGCTTCACGTTGCACGCGACATCAAATGCTCGTCGGTGGACCAGCCTTAAACTACGCAGCGGCAAATGGCGGAGATAACGTGCGACGGGCTCAAGAAACTCGCTTAAGGGTTCGACGGTCGAGTCTTCACAAAGGAATATCCAATTGCCGAATCGCTCGCACCGTACCGGTGCCAAATTTCGGCACTTCAGATCGAACGATGACCAATCGCGCCGTTCGGTCACCCCCCTTAAGGCACCTTGGCGATCGTAACTCCAGCCATGGTAGCCACAAACCAACACTGGGCCAGCACGCCCCTCTAAGTTGCGCACCACTGGCGCGCCACGATGCCGACAGGTGTTGTAGAACGCACGGATCTCATCATCGTCGCCACGAATAATAAGTACCGGCGCACTGCCGTAGGGGTAAATGAAATAGCTACCGCGTTCGGGCAACTGGTCTATGTGACCGGCATACAGCCACGACCGACGCCATAGCTCTTTGGATTCAAGCGCGAAAAAATCAGGATCGACATAACGCCCTGCGGGAATATCGGGTAACGGCGAGAAGTTTGTCGGCGGGGCTGTCCGCGCAAACTCCTCCCTGCTGCGCGCAACCCACATCGTTACGGTGTCCTCATTCATTAGCGAGTACTCCAGTGACTTCGTATTTTATAGCCACATCCCTTTTTGATCCGCGGAGCACTCCCGCCTTGCGGGAGTTCGTTGGTCTTTAGTTGATTCCAGTCATACAACGTGCTCACGAAGGCGAGCGGTCTGGCAAGGTTTCTAGATTCAGCCGTCGCCGTAGAAAATTCAACAAACTGATCACCGAGTACTCGCGCACTCGTTCGGGATCGCCTGGCAGTCGGATCCGCTCGGTCACGCACTCATCTCCCAACGAAAGCGCGAGAAACACTGTCCCGGGACGAAGGTCCGCGCTCGGCATTGAAGTATCGATACCGGTGCTCGCGATCCCGACATCGGCACCGAATTCGCGGCGAACGGCTTGCGCTAATGCCGCGGTAAGTTCGAGACTCGGAATGGCACCAGCCACCCCCAGCACTCGTTCCTGTGTTTCCGGATCGTTCACGATGACACTGCCACGGAATACTTCGCGGGCGTTCTTTGTGGCACTCAAGCGCGTACTGATAAGCCCGCCGGTGACGGTTTCAGCGACGGCGATACTCAACCCCTTCAAACGCAAGCACTCAAGCACGACGGATTCCATCGTCTGCTCGTCAGTGCCAAAAATATAGGTGCTCAATAGCTCGCGAACCTGCTGCTCTTCTTCGTCGATGATCAGCATCACTGCCGTATCGCTATCAGCCTTCGCGGTAATTCGAACTTTGATCCCCTCTATCCCGCTCGCTTGAAATGCCAACGTCGCGCGTTTGCTGCGATCCAGCTCCCGCAGGCGTTCCGCCAGTATTTCCGCGAGCCCGGATTCCGAATGGCCCCATGTCCGTAGCACACGGCTCCTGATTACCGAATTGACGCCTGCGCGGCGTTTAAGATCGGGCAGAATCGTGCCCTGCATCATCTCGCGCATTTCACTCGGCACGCCGGGCACGGCGTAGATCACTTTGTCGCCGAGCGGGCACACCAGACCGGGTGCCGTGCCGGGCATCTGCGCCATGGGAGTCGCCCCGATCGGGACATCGGCCTGCAGTAGATTATTCGCCGACATTTCGCGGCCACGGGATTCAAACATGTGGCGGATTCGGGTCGCGATCGCCGCATCCCGCTCCACGCCCACGCCCATAATCCGCGCGAGCGCTTCACGGGTGATGTCGTCCTGGGTCGGGCCAAGCCCGCCACAGGTAATCACCGCGTCGCTGCGCGCCAACGCGTGCTGGATGCAGTCGATCATCCGCTCAAGGTTATCGCCCACTTTCACCTGAAAATAGGAATCGATCCCGGCTAGGGCAAGTTGTTCCCCGATCCATGACGAGTTCGTATCGGTTATTTGCCCGAGTAATAATTCGGTGCCGATCGCAACGATTTCACAACGCATGAGTTGCCTCCGAGGGAATCTTCGCAGTATACGTAAGCCGGCAAAAGTTCGAAGCTATACCGCGAGCGCGGTCGTCAAGATTCTGGAGGATGAATGAAAATCGAAATCGAATACTGCATGCAGTGAAATTACGAACCCCAAGCCCTCCGTGCGAGGGATAGGTTCAGAGCGGTTGGTGTCACCGAGATTTCGTTGACCCCAGGTTCAGGCGGTGTGTTCGAGGTTACCGTCGATGGACAGCTCCGCTACTCCAAACGGCGCACTGGCCGCTTCCCTAGCGACCCGGAACTTGATGCCTGCGCCAGTGGCTGACCGCTACGATGCAGACCGGACAAAAAAAGGGTCGCCCGCGAAAGGGCGACCTTGATCAACTCGTTAGGAGAGTTTAGTACGAGTTACGACGCGGTGGACGCGCTTCGCGCGGCCGTGCTTCGTTCACTCGCATGTTGCGGCCCTTGAGGGGCTGCTCGTTAAGCGCCTTGATGGCCGCTTCGGCTTGCGCCTGATTAGGCATTTCAACAAAACCGAAACCTTTCGATTCGCCCGACATCTTGTCCATGATGATGGATGCGCTTGAGACTTCGCCGGAAGCGGAGAAAGCATGACGCAGATCGTCGTCGGTAACACCATAGGCTAAATTGCCAACATATATATTCATTCACATCTCACAAGTAATATAAAGTGTGTTGTCCACAATCGCGGTACCCGAAACCAATGACACAAGTAATTCGGGTAACAATCCGCCGGCAACCGGCGAATAAGGCAGCGCACATGCGCCGAAGAGGAATGGGGGTTATCGGGGACGGCCTCGAATTGCGGGATTTTGCATCTGCGGCGCAGGGTACTCCCTCCTAGACGAATAAGACAGCAATATTCGGTGGCTGATGTTTCGGTCTGGGTCCGGCTGACTGATTAGCGAAGGTGTCGTACATTTCGCTCCACATGATTACTCGGAAATAAAGCCACGATGTACCAGCCGGAGAAAAAGCCCCTAGACGGCAGATTTACGTTTCTACCCATCGATGACGTGCATTACGGACCTGGCTGTATTAGCGGACTCGCCGCGAGCTTGGAGACCAACGGGGTCGAGCGGGCGTTACTGATCACGGGCAATACACTCGCCACGAAAACAGGTCTAGTCGAACAGGTCAAAGCGGCTTCGGGCGGCCGGATAGCTTCCGTATTCCACGAGACGATCCAACATGTCCACCGCCAATCAGTCTTGCGCGCAACCGAGCAAGCGCGCGCTATTAACGCTGATGGCATTGTGTCCTTCGGTGGCGGGACCCCGAACGATACTGGTAAAGCTGTGGTGCTCGCGCTCGCCGAGAACGTGCGCACGACCGAAGATTTCGACCGTTCGAGAGTCAAGTTCGAATATCCGGCAACTGTCGAGATCCCGCCCGTGCGCGGCGCGGCACTGCCAATGGTCGCGGTTTCAACCACCTTATCCGGTGGAGAATTTACCCATTTCGCTGGCATTACTGATGAGGCGCGCAAGGTCAAGGATCTGTACATCGACAAGAAACTCGCCGCGAAAGCCATCTTTCTCGACGCTGAGCTGACCTTAGAGACCCCGCTGTGGCTATGGTTATCGACCGGGATGAGGTCGGTTGATCATTGTATTGAAGCGATGTGCTCGGTCAACTCGCACCCTTTTACCGATGCGCTCGCCGGCCATGCCTTGGGCTTGCTGAATCGGTATTTACGCGAATGTAAGCGTGACCCCACGGATCTTAGCGCGCGGACGCAGGCGCAAATCGCGGCTTGGATGTCCGTGTGTGGATTAGCGAACGTCAATTTGGGGCTTAGTCACGGCATCGGTCACCAATTGGGGGCGCGCAATAACGTGCCGCACGGCATCACTTCCTGCGTAATGATGTATCCGGCGATGACGTTTAATCAGCACCATGTTGGCACCCGGCAGCGCTGGATCGCCGAAGCCTGCGGTATCGAGACCGCAGGCATGGCGAAGGTAGAAGCCGCGGCGGCGGGCCGCAAGGCGATCCTGGACCTGGTGGCGGATTTGGACTTGCCGCATCGACTTCGCGATGTCGGCGTGACCCCCGCGGATTTCGCGGCGATCGCGCACGACGCGCTCGAAGATCTCGTGGTCGCGACCAATCCGCGACCGGTAGTTTCGCCCGAGGAGATCGTTTCGCTGCTAGAAAGTGCTTATTAACGGATACCTCCCGATGCAAGTTTTATCGGAATCCATCGACGGCGTTGCCGTGATTCGCTTGAACCGCCCTGAAGTAATGAACGCCTTTGGCGGGACGATGCGCCAGGACTTACTTGCGGCGTTGGAACACGCCGCCCGCGACAACACGATCCGCTGTCTCGTGATTACCGGGGTCGGTGACGCATTTTGCGCAGGTGGCGACATTGTGAACATGGCCGAGCTGCAGGCCAACAATGACGTCGGCGAGATCAAGCAACGCATCGTACTCGCGGCTCGCATTGTGCAAATGCTCCGAGAGTTACCAAAGCCGGTGATCGCCGCGGTCAACGGCGCTGCCGCCGGTGCGGGAATTAATCTCGCGCTCGCCTGCGATATTCGATACGCCTCCGAGCGCGCGAAATTTGCCGAGAGTTTCGTCAAGATCGGCCTCGTTCCGGATTGGGGCGGACATTACCTCCTGACCCAACTAGTGGGCACGGGACGGGCGATGGACTTGATCATGACCGGAGATCGTATCGACGCTGACGAAGCGTTGAGGCTCGGAATCGTCAATCGGATCTACCCGCATGAAACCATGCTTGAAGAAGTGATCGAGCGAGCGCGAGCGCTCGCCGCAGGACCAGCAAGTGCGTTAGCGGCGATCAAGCGTGGTGTATACCTCGGTGCCACCGGCAGCCTGGCCGAGACCTTGGAATATGAAAAGGCGGCGCAATGCATTGCATTTTTATCCGCAGACGCGCGCGAAGGAGTTCGTGCGTTTATCGAAAAGCGCGCGCCGAAGTTCGGCCGCGAGCAATGAAATTTTAATTTAGCACCGGGCCACCACATTATGCGCGGCGTTCTAGTCACCGAGTGGATCCCGTTCGATCAGTTACGTCTAGCTGAGGTCGCCGCACCAACGCTTGGTCCGCGCGATGTGCGGATTAGGATTCAAGCAGCGGGCGTGAGCTTCGCTACCAGCTTGGTCGTGCAGGGCAAGTACCAACGCAAACCGCCGTTACCGTTTGTGCCAGGCACCGAGGTTGCCGGCATCGTTATCGAGAAAGGCCTAGAAGCCAACCGCTTTACGCTTGGCGACCGAGTCTGTGCGGTGCTCGACTGGGGTGGCCTTGCCGAGGAAACCTGCGCCCACGAAGTCAACGTTTTTAAACTACCCGATAGCCTGTCCTTCGCGCGCGCCATTGCCTTTACTAATTCTTACGCGACCTCCGCGGCAGCGCTGACGTGGCCGCATTTACTGAAGGTGCAGGCCGGTGACTGGTTATTGGTTCATGGTGCCAGTGGTGGCGTCGGAATTGCGGCGGTGGAGATCGGCAAGCTGCTTGGCGCGACGGTGATCGCGAGCGCGAGCTCGCAAGCTAAGCTAAACGTTGCACGCGATCACGGTGCCGACTACACGATAAATTACAGTTCCCGCAATTTTCGCGATGAAGTTCTGGGTTTGAGCGGCGGACGTGGCGTTGATGCGGTCTACGATCCCGTCGGTGGAGAGGTCTTTATGGAGTCGTTGCGGTGCTTAGCCCCGGAAGGCCGCATCATGCCGGTCGGCTTCGCCGGAGGCGCTATACCGCAGATCCCGGCGAACCTTTTATTGGTGAAAAACCTGAGCGTGTGCGGGCTGAATATGGGCCTGTATTACGGTTGGAGTCCGCAGGACATGCGCTATGTCTACGAAGACAGGGTCCGAGCATTGATGAATACGTTGTTCGGTTGGTTCGTAGCCGGGAAGATCAACCCGAGTGTTGATACTACATATCCGCTCGAAGCCTTTCAGCAAGCCATGGACGATGTCTTGGCGCGTCGCGCGATCGGTCGAGTCGCGCTAGTGATGGATGAGGAGGCCCGACGGTTGACCCATTGAACCGTTCGCGTCGGGAGATATCGATAATGCCGTTTAGGATTTGCTCTCGGCCTGCTCGGTAAACAAGTTCAAGTCAACACCCTCTCCCACCAGCAGATCGCGTCTTGCGACGAACTTTGGTTTCACCAGCCACACCAATAACGGCAACACCAATAGCGCCATCACCATATTGATGGCCATGATGACGACGAGCAGCAAGCCCATGTCCGCCACGAATTTCAAGCCTGAGAGGAAGTACCACGGTGCGATGCCGATCACCATGATCGTGGCCGTAAACATGATCGCCTTGCCGGTTGTGCGCAAAGCGGTGGTGATCGCCGCGCCCCAGTCGTGGTCGTGCGAGTGATATTCCTCGCAGATCCGGGACAACAGATAGATTCCATAATCGATACCGACCCCAACTCCGATCGCGGCCACGATCAACGAATTCACATCCAGACCGACTCCCAGCAAGTGCATCGCGGCGTTCATGACCTGATTCGAGAGATTGACGGGGATCAACAACAAAAACCCCGCAACAAACGATCGATACGCAAAGCTGCTGCACAATAGGATCAAGACATTTAGCGAGCCAATAAGGAGCAAATGATTACGCTCAATGACAAGATTAACCGCCTGCTGTAAGGCAATCGTGCCTGTGCCTAAACGCACTAAAAAAGTTTCATGATCTTGACCTACGACTGCGACCGCCGCGCGCGCGGCGGCCAAGGCCGCATCGACCGTCTCTTGCTTGTTATCTTTGTACCACAGCGAAACCGTGCCGTTATGCCAGCGAAAATCGACAAGGTTATTGAAATTCTTGGCGCTCGAGCCCATGGTGACCGCGAAACCCGCGGCACTCATCGCTGGCTGGGTGTTATCCAGCGACAACCATTTTTGGTTCCCGCCGTTGAATAATCGATTGCCCTCGCCCATGAAGTCGGCGAACGATAATGTCGCGCGTGGTGGAGCATCACCGCTTTCAAGTAGACGCTGCAATCGTTGCATCGTGACAATCGCGTCCACTCGCTGGATCTCCAGCTCCGGACTCTTGGGGTTCTTGGCTTCTAAGACGATTTCGAGCGTATTCACCCCCGGGAAATGGGCGTTAATGCCGCGTACTGCGGTATTGAACTCAGAGTCGTACCACAACAGATTGGTCCCCTCGATGGGATTGCCAATTTTGATCTGGAGCGCGATATAAATCGCGATGGCAGAGGCCACCGTCACAAGCACGGTGGTCAGGCGCGCGCGGCGGCCGAAAGTCAAACTCGCGATACTGCCGAGCACAGCCTGAAAGCGGCGATGCACCCCCGATTTTTCGCCGCGACCGATCAGCTTCTCGACATTCCGCGGTGCCGGTAACGAGGCAAGCAGTAGCGAGATCATCACAACCCCAGTTGGGATCAACCACACCGCCCACATGCCACAGAAGATCGCGTGCCGCACCATTGCCGGGATCGGGGCGAACCCAACAATGAATATCCCCAATATGTCGGTGATGATGCCCAAAACGCTCGGTGCCATCATCACACCCATCGTGATTTCAGCGGCTTTGACCCGATCCCCTACGTGCGAGAAGATTTCATAAAAGCGTTCAGTGAACTGCACGCAATGGGAAAACGAACGCGCGGTAAGCAGTAGCGGCACCACCATCAGCAATGGCTCAATCGAGATGTTCAACCACCCCACCAAGCCAAATGCCCATATCGCCGCCGTGAGACTTGTGATAATCGGTGTGATGACACCCACGAGATTGCGCATGTAGAGCGCCAGCGCGACGATCAATGCACCCAACGTCACGCCGAAAATCCCGATCATTTCGCGTTCGTATTGATAGACCCAACCGATCAGCATCGGTTGCCCGGCCACATGAACTTCGTGATCGGCGTCGCGCGCGGCTTCGACTAGCCCCTGGACATATTTGAAGGCTGTGCCGTAGTCGATTTTTCTTTCGATAAAAGTCGCGATGATCAAGGTCGCGGTATCGTCTGGTGAAATCAGGAATACGCGCGTATTCGGCGATTTATCAACCAAGTCACGAAAGCGGGCAACATCCTCCGGTGCGCTCGGCGGCTTGTCGTCCATCAACGGTCGCATGTCGATGCCGCTCGCCGTGGCTTCGCTGTAGCGCGCTTTGGTGCTCGCGATCGAGAGAATCAAATCGTGATCAATACCCGGTGCTAAATCGATGTCGCGGGTGAACTGATAAACCTTGGCAAGCGTCTCTGCGTTATAAATATCGCCGTGCTTACGCTTAATCATCACCGCCACAGTCAACGGGCTACCGAAGTCTGGATGGTCTTTGAACACTTGGACGAACGGATCGTCGGTAGGTAGTAGATCCGAGAAAATCGTGGCTAGTCGGACTCTGGGAAGGCCTGCGGCGAAGAACGCGGTTATGAGAATGAACACGACCCAAGCGGCGCGGCGATGCGCAAGAACCCACCGCGCCAGGCGGTAGCGTAATGAATACATGGTGACCGCTACCCCGATAATTATTCTGTCGCTTGAGAAAGCGCCTACGCAAAATTACCGGATCTGATGACCGAACGCCAACGAGCAGCGACCAATAGTCGTACTCACCAGGGTGCTGGTCGGGAATAAGTGATTGTCGAAATTCATTACTGCGCCAAGCCAATGGAGCCTACCAGGCACCCTAATCCACGCGAAATGGCCCCAAGATCGGCAACGCGCTCACAGTTCCGAGACCACGCGGTGGTGACGAAACGATTGTTGACTATCGTTGTCTCAAGCGCTCGCGCTGGTCGGCTCGCATCCAACGGAGGGTAACGATGAAGAATTCACTATTAGCGTCCAATGCAGGTCGCGCGATGGTTCTTGCAGGAGCACTGATCAGCGCCCTACCCTCCGCGGCAGCGACGCTGACTGGCCTTACCACCGTCGACAATAAGACCTGGGATACAACCGCGGTTCGCAAGGTCATGCGCACCTTCGCTTTCGGTGGTCACGCCAGCGACGCTCAAATCAAGATCTGGGCCGATACCTTGCCGAGTGTTGCGATCACCGAGATGCTGAATTTCACCGAGCATAATTTGCTGCTCTCGCCACGCTCGCGCCTGGCGTCGGACGCCGATCTGACCCACGCGCGGAACCGTCTGCGGAACTTGAGCATCCTGTGGTCGTCCGCGGACCCAACAACGAAAATGGACCCCACTGCGCGCGATTCCTTTCTTCGCTCGGAAGGGAACGGTGCGCTCTATACCTGGTCGCTCGCGGCTTGAATCCGTTCACGCATCGAATCGGATTATGGGAAACCAATTATCACCTCGCCGTTAACCAGAATCGCGGCATCTCAAACTGGCAGCTGGTGAAATACTACGACGACTTGATGGGCGCTTTTCAGACGCAGAAACCGTATGAAGATGTGATTAAAGTTGGCGCACTTTCGGCCGCGATCGCGCAACAGTATGGGAATCGGCACAACGCCTTCTACGATGGCGTGTGCTACTGCAATGAGGATTTCGCCCGCGAATTCCATCAGCTCGGGTTTGGGATTTTAGGCGTTGCCGACCCCGAGTATCACGAGCTTACGTCAATCAAAAATACGGCCAAGGCACTCACCGGAATGACGGGTGTGCCGATCGAAGCCCCTAACGAATGGGAAGCCGAGACTTTAAGCTTCAATGTCGAGGGGCATACGCCAGGCGCGGTTGAGATTCTGCATCGCAGTATTCCCGGCGCGAACATGGCGCAAAAAATCAACGCGCTGGTTGACCACGATATCGGGCATTCGGAAAGTCGCGCCAACCTACCGTTGATGATTATTCAAAACCTGGCCGATGATGAACTCTCGGCGGGTGAGATTACGGCGTTAAGAAAAGCCTGGGCGAGCATGCCGACGAAGGACCTCGTCACCTTTGTGCGCGCTTACGGGATATCAACACGCTTTCACAGTCCGAATCGAGTTAAGCGCTGGACCAGCATCGAGCGCTTCATGCTGCTCGCCAATCTCTATACGCATTCGAATTTGGAAAACTACTACGACGTCCCACAACAAGGGTGCCTCTATTGGGATGAAGAAGTCATTCCATTTCGGCCACATCATGATGTGTTCGGCCATCAGAGCGGGCCCGAAGCAGCTGGCAGCGCCGAAATTTTCCGCAAGAATTTTGAAGCAGCGACCACCGGGGGTTGGCGTTTCACCGATGTTGTAAAAACCTTTGACACAACAGCCTTCCGCAAGGATTGGCGCCTTAACGCGCCGAAGGATGAACAGGAAAAATATCAGGTAGGCATCACCGTGCGCTGGTTGTGGGATCGGTTCATCGGCGATGGCGGGGAAAATTTTGGACCGCTCGAACGGGCGCATCTCTACGCGCTGCTTGCGCTTGACGAAGATCTGTCCAAGGCGATTTATCCGAACGAACCCGGGCGAGTCGTAACACTCGCACAACTCACCGGTGATGCGACGATAAAGGCGCAGGCCGCCGCTCTGAAAGTGCAGCGCCTGCAGCTTGCGAGCGCTGATTTAGACGATCGAGCGGAAGCAAACCGACGCATCGGGGCCGCTATCAATTTCATCACCGTCACGCCCTTTATGCTGGCAGACGAGGGTCGCTAACATGATCACTACGAGAGATAAAATCGAACTCGGTCGGCGTCGCTTTTTGCGCTCAAGCCTCGCCCTCGCGGCACTCGGCTCGGGCTACCTGCCAAGCCTGATGCAAATCGCGAGAGCGGACGGCTTCGCAGCCGTCACCCACCCGATTCTTGCCAATATCATGCTCAACGGTGGTCCGGACATGCGCCACCCCTTCGCGCCGCCGTTTTCCAGCGTGGCCGGCAGTTACGGGCGTACCTATTGGGAAGCTCGCGCCGTGAGTCACAGTCCGGATGATCAATCCTTAGCTGCGCTTGAGGCGCGCTGGAACAACGATTTTCATCACCTCGAAAGCAACGGCACCAGCTTTGGGATTCTGAAGCAGTGTGGCTGGCTGTATGACATGTTTACGCAAGGTAAGGCGGCGGAGGTATGCGGGGTTTTATCCGACACCTCACGCGACCACGAGCAGGCAATTCGAAATATGGGAATGGGGGTGTCAATCGCGTCTTAAATTTGTACCGAATAGCGGGTTAAAAGTGTCCCAGTCGGGTGATTAAAAAGAGGCATCCGCCTCGTCGTTATCTGACTCCGAATAGCTAGGTCATAGAGACTCCATTCGATGAGGTTTGATCGGTTAGAT
>SHZM01000074.1 GCA_009692265.1 Gammaproteobacteria bacterium | reverse complement strand
GCTTTCGCTGTGCCGACGGACTCAGCCAGCACGACGGCCTGGGCCTTGAAGTCGTCGGTAAACTGACGACGGGGTATACGTTGCATCTGAACCTCCAGGAGACGATTAAATTATCGCTTCCTGGCGTCCGTTTCAGGGGGGCAGGTTCAATCGCCGGCCAGCCCGCCTTGCCTGCCCCTCTTCCGGTGTTTCACCGCTTGGTGCAATGGCGTAGTCGCCGATGGCAAAGATGCTTTCCTTGGCGACCTCGCCCTCGCGCAACTCGAAGCGGTAACGCCACGCCTTCACCCCGTTTGGTTTGATTTCCCCAGATACAGCCCCTTGCCGTCTGACAGCTTGTAGGGCTTGTCCTTGGGCTTGGCGGTGCGGTATTGGGTATCGGTCAGCATGGCCTGTTCTCCGGGTTTCGAGTCGTACCCGGTTTATATCCGGCTTGAAACGGATCAATGCGGATCAGCAAGGAACAAAAAAACCCGTAAGAACCAAGCTACACTGTATTTTGTCTGTCCGGTGGAATCCACCGAAATCCGACGCTTCGTTTAGACGTTAAACCGAAAATGTAGAACGTCACCGTCGTGGACAAGGTATTCCTTGCCTTCTAGTCGAAGTTTACCAGCGCTCTGCGCGCCGCCCTCACCGCGATGCATGATGAAGTCGTCGTAGGCGATGACTTCGGCGCGGATAAAACCGCGTTCGAAATCAGTGTGGATCACTGCCGCGCATTGCGGCGCGGTCGCGCCGCTTTGGAAGGTCCAGGCACGGCATTCCTTGGGGCCGGCGGTGAAGTAGGTGTGCAGCCCGAGTAACTGATACCCGGCACGGATCACGCGATTCAAGCCCGGCTCCTGGATGCCAAGCTCCGCGAGGAACTGGGCTTGTTCATCATCATCGAGCGCGGCGAGTTCGGCTTCCAGTTGCGCGCAAATCACGACACATTGCGCGCCCTGTTCGGCCGCCAGCGCCGCGACCTGCGCAGTTTTCGCGTTTCCGTTGAGTTCGTCTTCCTTGACGTTCGCAACATAAAGCACGGTTTTGGCGGTTAACAGAGACAGAGGCTTTATTACCTGCAGCGCCGACTCGCCCAAGCCCTGGTTGCGGATCGCGATGACTTGGTCGAGTTTGGCGCGGATCTCTTCGAGGATCACGACGCGTTGCTTAAATTCCTTGTCACCCGATTTCGCCTGCTTGGCGGCGCGCTCGATCGCGCGGGTCACGCTGTCGAGATCCGCCAACGCAAGCTCGGTATCGATGACTTCAATGTCCGATAACGGATCGACCTTGCCAGCTACGTGGACGATGTTGTCATCGTCAAAACAACGCACCACGTGCGCGATCGCCTGAGTCTCGCGGATATGCGCGAGAAACTGATTGCCGAGACCTTCGCCCTGCGCGGCACCGGCGACCAAGCCCGCGATGTCGACGAACTCCATGCTAGTCGGGATGACTTGTTTCGGCTTGACGATTTCGGCAATCGCGGTGAGCCGTGGATCGGGCATTGGCACTACGCCGACGTTCGGATCGATCGTGCAGAACGGATAGTTTTCGGCCGCGATCGCGGCTTTAGTCAACGCATTGAACAACGACGACTTCCCAACATTCGGCAAGCCGACGATGCCGCACTTAAATCCCATGGAGACCTCTGTTTGTTTATTTGGGCGCTGGCTTTGGATCAGCAGAGCGTCGATTTAAATGATTCATCGCGTGGTCAAGCTTGCCGGCCACGATGTCTGGCAAGATCTTGATGGCGGACGTGATCGCGTCTTCTATAGCGGCGCGGTCGTCCGGATGCGGCGAGCTCAACACGTAGTTAACTACCTCGGACGCCGCACCGGGATGACCGATACCCAGTCGCAGGCGCACGAACTCGGCACCTAGCTGCGCGGTGATTTCGCGTAGGCCATTGTGCCCTCCGTGCCCACCAGTGCGCTTAAGCCGCACCACCCCGGGAGCTAGATCGAGTTCGTCGTGTACCACCAAAATCTCGCCGACTGGGATCCGAAAGTAATTCGCATACGCCGCCACCGCGGCCCCGCTCACGTTCATAAACGTCGTCGGTTTCATGATCGCAACCACATGTCCGTTAAGCGATGTTGTCGCCACCTCGCACTGGTACCGCCGTTCAGGCTTGAAGTGGGCGTCGCTTTCTTGCACCAGCGCGTCGACGAACCAGAATCCGGCGTTATGGCGCGTGCGCGCGTACTGCGCTCCGGGGTTGCCAAGTCCGACGATTAATTGCACGAAAAAGCGCGTTCAGGGTGCGACGATCACCGCCCCTGAACGCGTAGATTATGACTAACTCTTGGCGGCTGGCTTCGCGGCAGGAGTTGCCGCCGCCGGCGTAGCCGCCGCGCCCACTTCCGCGGTCTCCGCAGCTTCCGCGGTTCGCGGCAAATGACACGAGACGACCGGCAAACTCGCTTCGCCGCCATGTACGAGACTCGCGATTCGCACGCCAGCGGGCAGCTTGAGATCGGCCAAGTGCAGCGTATGACCTAAGGTCATTTCGGTGAGATCTACCTCGACGAATTCCGGAAGGTCTCGCGGCAAACACATGATCTCAAGATCAACCATTTGATGGCTGATCACCCCACCGCCTACTTTGACTCCTACCGAAATCGCTTCATTGGTGAAATGCAGCGGGACTCGCAAGGTAAGTTCTTCGGCTTCGTTAATGCGCAAAAAATCCATGTGCATGATGAGCTGGCGCACTGGGTGTCGTTGCATATCCTTGACGACCACCTTCTCCTCGGCGCCGTCGAGTTTCAGGGTCAGAATGTGTGAGTAAAACGCTTCGTTCTCGGTCTGCAACCAGGTTTGGTTGTGATTGAGTTGGATACTGACCGGCGCCTTGTTGGCACCGTAGAGGATGGCCGGGATTTTTCCCACATTACGCAGGCGGCGGCTCGCACCCTTGCCTTGCGCGGTGCGGGGCTCCGCGGAAATTTCAAACTTATTCAACATGGCAATACTCCTAATGGTTAACCGACGGTGGCCATTCGTCCCGCGACCAGAACGAACGCCAATCCACCGTCTGCACTCCGATAACTCGGAATCCCTTCAGGGCACCTCTAAAAATTGTCTTTTTGCCCGATTGCGGCGTTGTGGCACTTCCCGCGATGCTCATTAACAACGTACCGTGTTAACTGCGCTTGTCGGAAGTACCGCGCCTTGCGCTCGAACAAAAATCGTAATTTCTAGCGATACCCTCTACGGTCAGTCTATAAACATCGAGCTTAACGACTGGCCAGAACTCATTCGATTAATACTCTCGCCCAATAACGTGGCGACGGAGAGTTGGCGGATCCGAGAACACAGCAGTGCCTCTTCGGTGAGTGGAATTGTGTCGGTGACTACAAGTTCGTCGAGCTGTGAATTCTCAATATTCGTCAGGGCTTTCCCGGACAAGACCGCGTGTGTGCAGTAGGCCACGACTGAGCGCGCGCCGTGTCCTTTTAAGGCTTTCGCCGCCTGGCACAGCGTGCCCGCGGTGTCGACCATGTCGTCAACCAGGACACAGGTCCGATCAGCGACATCCCCGATGATGTTCATCACTTCAGCTTCGTTGGCGCGCGGACGACGTTTGTCGATGATCGCCAGGTCGGCATTGTCGAGTCGACGCGCGACCGCACGTGCCCGCACCACCCCGCCAACATCGGGCGAGACCACCATCAAATTCGGATACTCATGTTTCCAAATGTCACCCAGCAATACTGGTGAGGCATACACGTTATCCATCGGCATCTCGAAAAAGCCTTGAATCTGGTCAGCGTGCAAATCAACCGTCAACACACGATTAGTCCCGACACTCGCGATCATATTGGCGACAACCTTGGCTGTAATCGGCACTCGCGCCGAGCGCGGGCGGCGATCCTGCCGGGCGTAGCCAAGGTACGGGATCACGGCCGTGATACTGGCCGCTGAAGCCCGCCGCAGTGCATCGATCAAAACCATCAATTCCATCAAGGTGTCGTTGGTTGGCCGACAGATCGATTGCAAGACGAACACATCCCGCGCACGGACGTTCTCGGCGATCTCCACCATCACTTCGCCGTCGCTGAAGCGATCGACGGTGGCCTTGCCTAGCGGGGCTTGCAGATGCGCCGCGATCGCGCGCGACAGACCGGGGTTGGAATTCCCGGCGAACAGCATCATCGCGGAACGATTAAAGGCCATCGCAACTTGTCCTGCTGTCGAACCCGGCGTGGACGACAGTGCTTCTACGATTCAGTGGCTGGGGAGCCAGGATTCGAACCTGGGAATGCCGGGATCAAAACCCGGTGCCTTACCACTTGGCGACTCCCCAAGATGTATTCAAACCTCAAACATGTGGCCTTCGCGCGAGCGCCAAAGCCAATCGATCGAGCAATGGCGAGCGGTTGCGTGCTGCCGCGGTGAACCAAGTCCAGCCCGGTGGCACCAGGTTGCCCACTTGCTCCGCGGCGTCTCGTGACGAAAACGGCGCGAAAATGCTTGCGCCGGTACCACTCATGCGGGCTGGTGCGAATTCCCCCAGCCAGTCCATTGCTTGCGCCACCGCAGGATATAACCGTCGCGTGACCGGTTCGCAGTCGTTGCGGCTGGCCGCTAACGAAAGGCCGTGGATTGTGCTGACAGGCGTATTGCGTGTCAATTCAGGGTCACTAAATATTTGCGCGGTCGGCACCGGGCAGCCTGGGTGAATGACCAGGAAAAAGGGCTCCGGCGGGTCAATCGGGGTCAGGGTCTCGCCCACTCCCTCGGCCCAGGCCGCGCGCCCAACGACAAACACCGGCACATCGGCGCCAAGTTGCAGGCCGAGGCGCGCAAGCGTGGGGGAATCCATTCCTAGATCCCACAGCAGGTTTAGCGCAACGAGGACTGTAGCGGCGTTGGAACTGCCGCCACCGAGACCACCGCCCATCGGTAAGCGCTTATGCACGTGAATATCGGCACCTAACGATGAGCCCGACGCGGCTTGGAGCATGCGCGCGGCGCGCACCACCAAATCCGCTTCGGGCGCAACGCCGGCTAAGCTGCTTAGACGGTTGATTTGACCGTCGCGACGCACCGTTAGCTGAACCTCGTCGGCGTAGTCCAGGAACTGGAAGATCGTCTGCAAGAGATGGTAGCCATCGGGGCGACGTCCCACGATGTGGAGGAAAAGGTTGAGCTTGGCTGGCGCGGGCCAAACAAGTTCGCTCAGTGAGGAGGTGTCGGCCACTGCGTGATCGCGATCCGGAGTTGCAGATCGTTAGCCATTAAGAAAAGTTTGCGCGGCAAGTTCTGCGCCCCGACCAACTGATAATCGAGCACACTGATTCGCCACCCGTCCTGGGCCATGTCGGTGAGCCGTCCTTCCTCGTCGAGCACTACGTTTGTAGGGGCCGGCTTTGGCGCGGGCAGGCCCAGCACCCAATAACGAGCCCCTGCCACTGGGAGGTTCCAACGCAAGTGAGTAGTCATTAACGTTGCCAGATCGGGCGCGTCGTACCGTCGGTGGTCCGGCGTCTCCATACTCACCCCACCTTGGTCACCCTGTAACAGATAGGTACCTCGGCTCATGGGTGCCATGATTTTGAGTTCGAACTTTGCGCCTGTTTGTGCCCACCGGATCCGCGCCTGTCCGCCTTCGTTACCGCGTTGGACTGCGAGTCGGCCATCGAGCACCCAGCTCTGTTGTCCTTCGAGTACCGCGCGCCGAGCAGTCCATTGTTGTGCGCGGATCTCCGCCGTGGGTGCCGACGGGCGAGTCTGGTCGGCACAGCCCGCGCTCAGTAGCGCCAAAAACATTACCCCTAACGGCCGGATCACGGCGCCAAACGCTTGATGGCATCCAGGATTTTCCGATCTTCGGGGTGCGCTTCCAGCGCGGTGTTCCATACTTCTCGGGCGTCGTTTTGGCGTCCCAACACCCACAACACTTCACCGAGATGCGCCGCGACTTCGGGATCATTACGCTGCGCCCGAGCTTTCTGCAGGTAGGGCACCGCTTCTTCAAGCCGACCTAAGCGGTACAGCACCCAGCCCATGCTATCGAGCACGTAGAAGTTGTCTGGGCTCAACGCCGATGCACGTTTAATCAGCTCGTGGGCCTCGGCATACCGCGCGGTTCGATCTGCCAAGGTAAAGCCGAGTGCATTGAGCGCGTCCGAATTATCGGGCTCTTTGAGCAGAATCTGGCGGAGATCCGCTTCGAGCACATCCAGGCGGTTCATGCGCTCAGCCAACATGGCGCGGCTGTATAACAACGTGGTGTCGTAAGTTCCATTGAGCGCTTTGTCGAACACCGCCATCGCGTTGGCGAAGTCTTTTTGTTCAGCCAGGATCTCTGCTTCGACCAAGACCGCCTGCTTGCGCTGGTCATCCGAATCCGGCTTTAGGTTCGCCAAGATCGCGCGCGCTTCGGTGACTTTTTGCTGGCCTGCCAGCAGCACCGCGGTTCGCACCTGCGCCTGAAACTGACTCGCACCGCTAACGACCGATCTGTAGTGTTCTAGTGCCAGCGCCGGCTGCTTACGCGATTCTGCAATTTGGCCTAAGTAGAAGCTCGCATCGTCCCGGCGTTCCGGATACTTCGCGAGGTCCTGGAAATTCTGTTCGGCGTTCTCGACCCGATTAGTTTGCAGATTTAATAATCCGAGCGCGTAGATGACATCGGTACTGTCCGGTGCCTGCCGATTAAGTTTCAAAAATTCGAGCCGCGCGTCTTTGAAGCGGTCGGCTTCCGCAAGCATCCGGGCGTACAGTAAGCGCAATCCGAATTCCCCAGGGGTTCTCGCGAGCGCGCGTTCGAGAAATGCCAAGGCCTCCGCGATCTCTCCCTCTTTTTCTAAAGCAGAGACATAGGCTAAGGCCATATTGGGGCTTACATCGGCCTTCGCGACTAGCTGATCCATCGCGCGTCTCGACGCGTCGAGTTTGTCCGCCCGCAGCGCCAACACGGCATAGACCAGCAAGGTATCGGGGTCATTGAGGCGATGGCTTAAGACGCTCTCCATTACTTGTAGAGCGGTCGTTTTATCCTCTTCACGTCCTAAGAGACTCGCAATCATCTTAAGTTTATCGCCGTGTTTGGAGCGATCGTGTTCTAACACGTATTCTAAATGCGCAATTGCTGCTGTAGCCTGGCCTTGTCGCACATACATCGCGGCCGCAATTTGTCGCGCTTCGAGATTTTTTGGTGCGAGGTTTATCCACTTCTCGGCGTTCGCGAGCGCCGCCTTGTCGTCTTGCGCATACAGCGCGATCTTGGTCGCGCGTTCCGCTAGCAGTGGGTTAGTGGTAGTCGCGATGAGCTTACCGTAATGTTCGACGGCGACGGACACTACAGATCGTTGGCCCGCGAATTCGGCGATCAACAGGTGATACAACTGACTTTCTTCGAGCGCGGCGGCAGGGACGGAGATGTTCGGAAGTGCAAGCAAATCTTCTTGCCAACTGTCGGTGAGTGACACGGCCGGCGCGGAAATCGGTAGGCTCGGCACCGCAGGTTTGGGTGGTGTTTGCGCGCACCCCAACAGAGTCGCTATCGCCGCAAAAGCCCAGCCGCTGAATAAAATTTTAAGCATCGGATTTAGGCTTGGCACGCGGAACTCACGAGATAAAAATACAGCGTGGGCAAGTCAACGAATTCATTAACCATAATGGCGACCTTGATGCGTTAAACTATACCCTAGCTGGCGGACTTACGCCGTGATCCGAATACCCTTTCGTTCAACTGCCACCGATCGCGCCGCGCTGGTGGCAACGTAATGACCACTGCGACATGGCCATATTCATCTTCGGGGTGAACCACCTTAGAGCGCCGGTCGCGTTTCGCGAGAGAATTGCGTTCGAGGAGGCGACGTTAGCGTCGGCCTTGCAGGATTTGGTTGCCTGCGACGCTGTTAAGGAAGCCTTGATACTGTCGACCTGCAATCGTACCGAGCTGTTTGCCGTTGGTGAGCCTTCGGGGGACAGACAACTCGTGGACTGGTTAATTCGGCACCACACGATCGACCAATCTACGCTTCTGCAGTATTGCTACACGCATACCGACCAGGAGGCTGTTCGCCATACCCTCCGCGTCGCCTGCGGCTTGGATTCGATGGTGCTCGGCGAGCCGCAGATCCTCGGTCAGGTGAAAGCGGCCTATCGGGCGGCGGTCGCCAGCGGGACGAGCGGGAAAACCCTCAACAAGCTCATGCAATACGCCTTTACTACCGCAAAAAAGATTCGCACGGATACGGCTATCGGTGCCACACCCGTCTCAGTCGCCTATGCCGCGGTTCGCCTAGCTCGCCAAGTTCACGGTGATTTGAGCCAGTGCCGCGCGCTATTAATCGGTGCTGGTGACACCATCGAGTTAGTCGCCCAACATTTGCACCGACAGAAGATTGCCGAAGTCGTGATCGCAAATAGAACCGTGAGCCGCGCGCACGCACTGGCAGAAATTGTCGACGGACGTGGTATCGGCCTCGATGATATCCCGGCCACCTTAGCGCACACGGATATCGTGATTGCCTCCGCAGCTAGCCGAATCCCGTTAGTTACCCGCGCGATGCTGGAACAAGCTGTAAAAGCGCGCCGGCAGCAGCCCATCTTCGTAGTCGACTTAGCGGTGCCGCGTAATGTCGAGCCCTCGGCCGCCACACTCGACGATGTCTATGTGTATTCCGTGGACGATCTCAACCATGTTATCAGCGAGAATCTCGACCTGCGTCGCGCTGCCGCGACTCAGGCCGAAGAGCTCGTCGATCAGCATGCGGCGGGGTTTATGGAATGGATGCAATCGTTAGACGGTGAAGACATGATCAAGGCTTATCGCGGTCACGCTGACACGATCGCGGGCGAAGCTCTTGCTAAAGCCCAACGCAAGCTTGCCAATGGGGAGGATCCGGCCACGGTGCTATCCGGGCTGACCCATAGTTTGACGAATAAGCTGATTCACCGCCCGCTGGCCAAAATCCGCGAAGCGGCGAGCGAGGGTCGCTCAGATCTGCTCGAACATGCGCAAGAGTTATTGATCGAAGAGCCTAAAGAGCCGCCGCCATGAAAGCATCGTTAATAAGAAAACTCGACATCCTGCGCGAGCGCCGCGATGAACTCGACGCGCTGCTGGCCAGCCCGGACATTATTTCGAGCCAGGATAGGTTTCGAGGCTTGTCGCGCGAGCGGGCCGAGATCGATCCGGTGGTCAACAGCTATTGTGACTATCAGAAAGTCGTTGACGATCTAGCGCATGCGGAAACGATGCTGCGCGAGGAAGATTCGGAAATGCGAGCGATGGCAAGCGATGAGATCGGCATCGCGAAAAGAAAGCTGGAACTTCTCGCGGCGCACATC
This sequence comes from Gammaproteobacteria bacterium, assembly GCA_009692265.1. GTDB lineage: Bacteria > Pseudomonadota > Gammaproteobacteria > CAIKBL01. The sequence goes on along the minus strand of SHZM01000074.1, from coordinate 6,102 downwards.
AACCGCCTATTGTTGCCGAAGGATCCGGCGGATGACGCGAATATCTTTCTCGAAGTCCGTGCCGGCACCGGCGGCGACGAAGCCGCACTATTTGCCGCTACGTTATTTCGGATGTACTGCAAATATGCCGAGCGACAACGCTGGCAGGTGGAGATCTTGAGCGCGAGCGACAGCGAACTCGGCGGGTATAAAGAAGTGATCGCGCGCATTATTGGTCACGGCGCGTACTCGCTACTGAAATTTGAATCCGGCGCGCACCGGGTGCAACGGGTTCCGGCGACTGAATCACAGGGCCGCATTCACACCTCCGCGTGCACTGTCGCTATCCTGCCCGAGCAAGATGAAATCGCCGACGTAGATTTAAATCCGGCGGATTTGAAGGTAGATACCTTTCGTGCCTCCGGCGCGGGTGGGCAGCACGTGAACAAAACCGACTCGGCGATCCGGATTACGCATTTACCAACCGGGGTCGTGGTTGAGTGTCAGGATGAACGTTCGCAGCATAAAAATCGCGCGCGCGCGATGAGTTTGTTGAAGGCGAAATTGCTGCAATCCGAACGTGATAAGCAGACCGCCGAACAAGCGCAGAATCGACGCAATTTAGTCGGATCGGGCGATCGCTCGGAGCGGATCAGAACCTACAATTTCCCACAGGGTCGGGTCAGCGACCACCGCATTAACTTAACGGTATATAAACTCGATGCCGTGATCGCCGGCGATTTGGATTTAATTATCCAACCCCTGATGAATGAACATCAGGCGGACTTAATGGCGCAAATGGCGGATGACTGAGTGCGCTGCTTCTAATGCGATTGAGGTTGGTGATCTTCTCAAGAGCGCTGCGCGCCGTCTCGCGCATCTGCCGTCGGCTCGATTGGACGCTGAACTTCTCCTTGCGCACGTGCTCGGCTGCGATCGGGTCGCACTGCTCCGTGATTCCGATCATGCCGTGGATGGTGCAAGCCGCGCGGCGTTCGAAACACTCGTGGGTGCGCGCGCGCAAGAACGACCGCTCGCGCAGCTGCGCGGGTCGCAGGAGTTTTGGTCATTAACCTTGAGAGTCAACGAGCACGTGCTCGTGCCACGTCGTGAAACCGAATTGTTAGTCGCCACCGCGTTAGAGAAATTGTCCCGGACTGCTCCCGTGATGCTAGCGGATTTAGGCACTGGTAGCGGGGCGATTGCGCTGGCGCTTGGGCGCGAACTGCCACAGGCGACGATTATTGCGCTGGATCGATCGGATGCGGCACTAGCGGTGGCGCGTGACAATCGAGCACACCATAAAGTGGCGAACGTTTTCTTACTGCAGGGTGCATGGTTAGGCTCGTTTCGCGAGGGGTCATTCGATGTGATCTTGGCGAATCCACCCTATGTCGAAATTGGCGATCCACGCTTGAGAGAAACTGGTCTACGCTATGAGCCCCTGATGGCCCTTGCCGCCGGCATCGACGGACTCGACGCTTTATCTGCGATCGCCGCACAAGCGCCGAGGGCATTAGTGGAGGGTGGTTGGCTGATGTTGGAGCATGGTGCGACGCAGGGTGCCGCGGTTAGAGAGTTGTTACTGGCTGCTGGGCTGACGGCGATAACGACTCTCACCGATTTGGCCGAATTAGACCGTGTCACGATAGGACGCAAAGGAGTAACCGCCGATGGATGATGCGACGCTGCTGCGTTATAGCCGGCAAATTCTGTTGCCCGAAATCGACATCAGCGGCCAACAACGTTTACTGGACTCCAGCGCTGCGATTTTTGGATTAGGTGGATTAGGGTCACCCGTTGCACTGTATCTAGCCGCCGCCGGAGTCGGGCGTTTAGTCCTCATCGATTTTGATCACGTTGAGTTATCGAACCTTCAACGCCAGATCATTCACATGACAGGCGATCTTGGGCGCCCTAAGGTCGATTCGGCGCGAGATAAACTAAGGACCTTAAACGAGGGGGTTGTGGTCGAGACCATTGCTAAAGCGCTAGAGGGCGCCGAGCTGGATGCAACGGTCGCGAAGGTCGATGTGGTGGTTGATGGGACTGATAATTTTCCGACCCGGTTTGCGCTCAACAGTGCGTGTTACCGACAACGCAAGCCATTGATCTCTGGTGCTGCAATTCGCTTTGAAGGACAGGTCAGCGTGTATTACCCGGGACAGGCAGAGAGCCCTTGCTACCGCTGTCTGTATGACGATGGCGGGAGCACCAACGAAACCTGTACGCAAACCGGTGTGGTTGCCCCGCTGTTGGGGATCATCGGCAGCATTCAGGCGCTCGAAACCTTGAAAGTGCTGATGAACGTCGGGCAGGTCTTGAATGGACGCCTCTTGCTACTGGATGCGCTTTCAATGGAATGGCATAACATGCGTTTCCAACGAGATCCGGCGTGCCCGGTGTGCGGCAATCGTTGATCCCCGCATAGAGAGCAAGCAGGAACGTCGTTTTTAATGGTGATGACGCCGATGCAGACGTTGCCACCGCCTCCACCACGTGACGGCTCCGCTGCCCGCCAGAAAAAGCATACCAAGCGCGCTTAGGCTGACCAGAGTAACACCGATAAAGCCGAATATCCGACCGGTGTGGAGATCGAACACGACTCGCTCAAGGGTCAATTCGCGGCCACGATAAAGTGCCGTAAGTGCCTGCGCGAGGGCGAGTGGTAACGATGTCGGTTCTGCCCAGGTGATTTTTCCCGACTCGGCAACTCCAATGTCTCCACTCTCAACGTCAATCGAAAAACTTCGGTTACGGGCGCGTACTACAGGCGTGCCGTCGGCGCTGAGACCTAGTGACTCAATCGGCTCTGCGATAGGTAAGCGCTCAATGACTTCTCCCCCGTGGGTGAGAAACCAGAGTTCTTGATCGACCGCGGCGACTATCACCTCACGCGTCAGACAGGCGCCGTGTAGCGAGGTCGCCCGCGCTGGGAACAGGGTCTGGTCGAAATAAAGGTGTGTTCCGACTTGCGAGATCCAGTGTGGCCCGACCTGGTAGGCGAGGGGAAGCGGCGGTGGTCTGATTGCATACCAATTCAGCAGAGAAGGCGTGGTAATGAAGTGTTTATCTAAACCTAGCGCTTCGGTGTAGGTTAACGCGAGACCAGTGGTCGTCAGCATTGCGATCAGCAGCGCGACAAACAGCCCAACTGCGCGGTGCCAACGATGAAGACGGGCAACGCTCACGGCGGAGACTGCTGTACGTAGCTATCCAGCAATAACGCGAGACGTGCGAGTTTAGTCAAGGCGCGCACCGAGAGGGTCGCACCAGAAATTCCGTCGATCGGCCCGCTGAGCTGGTGATTTGATTGCAAACGCAAGCCTATAAATTGGTCCGTAAACGCCGGGTATTTAACTTCCCATCCGCGACTTTCGCGGTAGACCAACACCCGAACATCAGCGAGTGCCTGCCCCTCGACGAGTAGTCCCGTCGTAATCGGCAATTCTTTGCCAATCTCTTCGAGTATCCACGCTGTGCGCGTGTCGCGTCGCCAATAACGCACTCGTAGCATGCCGAGCTCGCGCTCCAAAATCGCGCGGATCGCACGCCGTTGCGTCTTATCGAGCCACAGCCGTTGTGGGGCTGGTGGCGATCCGTTGAACGCGTTGGCGACGAAAGTCTCAGGCGTCTGGAGAATTTCGGCTCCGTACACTGGCGGGAGCAGCGAAAATCCTAGCGTGAGAGCGAAGAAAGCCAGGTTCGTTCGCGCAAATAAGTAAGGCCGGAATTTCAATTTTATCCTTAAAACTGTAGACCGACCCCTAAGTTGAAACCGTCGAGTTCGGTGGCAACCGCAGCATCCGCCGATTCCCACTGAGCGTCGAATTTAAACACTAACCGAGGATGTGGCCAATAATTGAAGCCGACGTTCGTTCGATCAAACGTCGCAAAGCGATACGTTGGCCCGTCGAGCCCATTGCGCTGCTCCCACTGACTATATCGCGCAAACATTCCTAATTCGCCCAACGCCATTTCCGGCAAGGGAAACCGATAGCTTGGCTCAAGATACCAACCGCCGAGATTATCGGCGCCGACTAGTTCAGGATCGATTCCATGTGCACGATCGGACTCTAAGTGCCAATGCGCATACAAAGCACGTAGCCCGATTCCGTTCGCGTGGCGCCAGTCGCCGTGGACCTCCGCGAGATAGGCGCTGGGATCCGCGCCATCCGCGCTACCCGTGTAATCGTTTTCATAATGCAAAGAGCTTGCGAGTTCCAAGCCAGGGATGCCGGTGTATTTGAGGCGCGCGGTGATCGCCGCAGCTTGGTCTTCCGCTTCAGCGACATGTTGCCGGCCGCTGCGCGGCCGGAAGGCGCTCCCGCCGGTAGTGGGAACGTTTAAACCGGTGTGCACAAAAGCATCGTAGGAGAAACCAGCGCCGATCTCGCCGTGGATCCCAGCAGCTGCTTCGGACCAGGTGGTTGGGATGATTTCGAGTTCGACCGGATTGCGTTCAACGCCATAAAAAGTCGGCGGTTCATGGGTGCCATTGATAATCCCGATCGGGACTAGGTCGAGGCCGGCTTTAAGGTGATGCTTCGAACTCAAATCGAGTTCGACCCACGCCTGTTCGAGCGCTACTTCGCCAGGGCTGTCATCGGCGCTTTCGAGCACTGCATGTTCGACTTCGAGTTCCGAGGCAAAGCGAATGCGATCGTTGAATTGGTGGCTCAGCATAATCACGAAGCGATGAAAATCGACCTGATCTAAATCGTTGGCGGTCCCATCAGCGATCACGGCATCGTCGTCCAAATTGTTGTAATGGAGTTCCGCATAACCGCCCACTTGGGTGCGATCGGCCCAACCAGAGGCTGACGCCGATTGAGACTTCGAGGCCTCTAGTTCGTCTGCGGTTGCTTCGATCTTGGCGTCGGTGTGGGCGATCTGCTGGCGGGTGTCGGTTAGTGTTGCTTGCGCTAGGCCCAGCTCCGCTTGAGCCGCGCGCAGATCGGTTTCAAGCGCTTGGATTTTCTGTTGCTGCGCCTGCAAAAGCCGCCACATTTCGTCTAAATTCGGCGTTTCAGCGGCGTGCACCGACGACCCGACGACCATAGCCACGAGCGCATAAAATCGGCAATTCATATGACGTTCCTTTCGAACAGAGTTGAGTCGTGGAAGCGACTGGGCACTTGAGAATTCGTTGCGTAGGCTTTTCGAGGCCGTCGAATGCCCATGGACGCGAAGTTATTTAATATGAATCGTAGTACGAATGAGAACTATTATCAAAAAATGTGCTTCGTAAAAATTTAACAACCGAGGAAAGCTGCAATTTACGGGGGTCGCTTACTCCTCCGAAGAGGTCGAGGTTTCCATTCTGATTGCGGCGATTCATCGAGGTCGATATTCCAGCAGCCGCAGCAGGCTCTATAAAGAAAACCGCGGTGCCGCTACGTTAAATGCCTGACCAGGCGGGCAGAGGCGCCGAAAGCCCAACGAATCTCACTGTGCTTCGCGCCACCTTAAGGAGTAAACCGGTGCAAATCGGAACCCTCGTCCTGCTGATCGCCAGTGCTGTCGTTTTTCTTCATGGGGTCGGGCTCCACAACGGTCTGGTCGCCCTAAAACACAACATCAGTAAAGCCTGGTCGAACATCGATGTCCTGCTGAAGCAAAGGCATGACGAATTACCCAAATTGGTTGAAGTCGCAAAACAACACATGGCGTTCGAAAAAGACACGCTCGAACGGGTGACCACAGCCCGTTCAGCGGTATTCGCGGCGCGCGAAAGCGGCGACGTTGGAAAAGTTAGGAATGGCCGAGACGTTTTTGCGTCAAGGCTTGGCAATTTATTGGCACTCGCTGAAAATTATCCAGAGCTGAGAGCAGATACAAACTTCCAGCATCTGCGCGAGCGGATCACCGGCCTGGAAAACGCGATTACCGATCGGCGCGAGTTCTGTAACGAATCTGTCAACATTAACAACATGCGCATTGAGCAGTTCCCGGATCTCGTGATTGCGCGTTAATTTTAATGGGTCTTCCGGACTTAGTGTGGGTAAAACTTGATCATTTTTCGGTCAAAGCTTAGGCAACATGCAGGTGAGGGTCTTCAATCGAAGGTATTCTTCGTCACGCAGTCCGTAGGCGCGACGCTGCAACACACGGATTTTATTG
>SHZM01000073.1 GCA_009692265.1 Gammaproteobacteria bacterium | reverse complement strand
AATCGAAGACCTCACAGTAGCCTTGATCAAAAGACACCGGATCAGGTCTACTTTGCATCACTGCCAGTGGCCACGGCAGCTTAAACATCCGCGGAGAATCCACTTATAGATTCCGGCCCACTGTGCAGACGATTGGGGCCAGCTCTGTTCAGACTCATACCCCATTGGACAAGGCTCCCTATAACATCCTCGCAACATTTCGTCGTATAGTACGCGCGCTCGACACCAGCCGTGTCGGGGTACTTTTTTACTGCGAACATCGCCCGGCAGACCAGTCGCACGCGGTGCTCTCGACAGTGCTTGAACGATTTCGATAACCCTGAAGGTGGACCTCCCGATGCACCGAGTGCGGCAACGATCCTGGCACTGCCTGGCTGTCTTGTTTTTTCTCGTTACCATCGTCACCACCGCCATTGCGCGCGACCCCTTAACCCTAGGTTGGCTTGAGCGAGTGCGTCTTCAACCCTGGGATATTGTCGTCAAGGCGAAGCTGGATACCGGGGCGAAAACCGCGGCGATCCATGCCACCGATATCACGCGATTCAAAAAAGACGGTAAATCCTGGGTGCGGTTCAAGCTTTCGCTCGATCATCGCGATCCCAACAGTGGAACTTTTCTAGTCGAACGGCCCTTGGCGCGCGAAGTCAAAATCAAATTACGCGGCACCAAGAAAAACGACTTGCGACCAACGGTCAAACTTGAATTTTGCTTCGGAAATGACCGCTATGAAGCGCTCTTTACTCTCGTGAATCGCGAAAAATTTAATTATCCAATGCTGTTGGGTCGGCGCTTTCTAACGGACCTCGCAGTAGTTGATCCAGGGGCGAAATACAACTCGACCCCGACCTGCCGAAAAATTAAGAAGCAGTAAGAATCAACGATTCGTTAGAGGAAGTAGACCGTGCGCGTGTCCGTCGTTTTCATTTGGGCTTTTATGTTTGCCGCACTCGGCTTGGGTCTGGTCTACCTCAAGGTCACGCGCCTTGGAATCCCACTAGACCCGTCCGTCGAAGCCGCCGTCTGGGATGTCGAAGCGCGGGTTGGCTTTGATGGCCGTAACTTGCCGGTCAAGGTGAAACTCGCGCTACCGGATTCGCCCCGCGGCTTCGCGGTCCTTGACGAAGATTTCGTCTCGCGTGGCTATGGTCTCGCCATAGGAAACGGCACCCCTAATGCGCGCCGGGCGGTGTGGACCATTCGCCGCGCCAGCGGCGCGCAGGCGCTGTACTACCACGTTAAGGTGTATCCGAAACGAGGCGACGCAGCGATCATCGATGGGGCCGCGCCAACCTTCCCTGAAGTTCCCGAGTATCAGGAGCCGCTGGCTTCCGCGATCAATGCTGTGCTCAAACAAGCGCGCGAAGAATCCGCGGATGTCGTTACCTTTACAAGCCTACTCATTACGACCTTGACCAACTCCGACGATGAGAACGTGAAGCTCATCCGTAAGTCAGCCACGGCTGAAGAATGGCCGAACCTACTGACGACCATCTTAGCCGGTGCCAGGATCCCCAGTCGCATCGTCTATGGCTTGCCGCTGGACATCGAGTTCGTCGATCGCAGCCTAAGTCCATGGCTCGAAGTCCACAACGGTGAACACTGGCAAGGATTCAACCCTGATACCGGTGAAGAGGGCTATCCGGAGAGCTTCTTAATTTGGTCCTACGGCAGTCCCGATATCACCGACACACGCGGCGTGCAGCATGTGCACGTGACGTTTGCCGCGGCACGCAACCCTCAGACCCAACTCAGCGTCGCCAAGCAGGTCGAATCGAAACTAAACACGGGGCTGCTGGCGCTGTCGCTGTCGGAACTACCGGTAAGCACCCAAAACGTCTACCGCGTCCTGTTAATGGTGCCGCTGGGAGCTTTGGTTATCGTTGTGATGCGCATGGTAGTCGGCGTGCCAACCTTCGGCACTTTCATGCCGGTCCTCGTCGCGCTCGCCTTTCGCGAAACCCGGTTGGCCGCCGGGGTGGTGCTATTTTTACTGGTAGTCTCGGCTGGCTTGATGATCCGAAGCGCGCTAACCCATCTGCGCCTATTGCTCTTGCCTCGTTTAACGAGCGTGCTGGTTATCGTGATCGGCTTAATGCTCGCCATAAGCCTTCTCAGTAATGAATTGGGCATCGAACAGGGGCTGTCCATCGCGCTCTTTCCGATGGTGATCTTGACGATGACGATCGAACGTATGTCGATCGTATGGGAAGAACGCGGACCCACCACCGCGATCAAGGAATTTATCGGCAGCCTGGTAGTTGCCATTGGTGCCTACTTCGCAATGACCGAAGAGCATCTCGTGTACCTGATGTTCGTTTTTCCGGAGTTATTGCTAGTCGTCCTTTCTTTCTGCCTCATGTTCGGGGCGTACACCGGCTATCGCTTAAGCGAGATCTTTCGTTTCAAGGATCTCGCGAAGGATTAAGCACCGATGATCGGCACCTGGTTAGCACTCCGCAGTCGCGGCATTTTGGGATTAAACGCACGCAATCGCGCCTATGTGATGCGGCGCAATCCGCGTCGGCGCTACCCGCTCGTTGACGATAAACTCAAAACCAAGCGGCTCGCGATTGAAGCCGGGATTTCGGTACCCGAGCTGTATGGCGTGATGGAAACCGAGCATGACCTCGCCAGCCTCGGCCAATTACTGAGTTCTTATTCAGAATTCGTGATTAAGCCGGCGCGAGGCTCAGGCGGCAGTGGTGTACTGGTGATCGACGGGCGCCGCAAGGATCTGTTCGTCAAGCCCGATGGGCGTGGCTTGCCTCTTTCGGAAATCGTCTACCACGCGTCGAATATCCTGAGTGGAATTTACAGCCTCGGTGGTGTTACGGATAACGCGATGATCGAGTATCGAGTTCGCGTCGATCCGATCTTCAATCCGGTCAGCTATCAAGGTGTGCCTGATATCCGTCTGTTGGTCTACCGTGGCGTGCCGACGATGGGCATGGTGCGCCTACCGACGCGACAGTCCGATGGTAAAGCGAATTTGCACCAAGGCGCAGTTGGGGTTGGCATTGAGATCTCTTCCGGGATGACGACTAAGGGCGTGTGGCACAACCGCACGGTTGCCGAACACCCTGATTTTGGGGTGCCGCTCGCGGGGTTACAGATCCCAACATGGCCGCGTCTGTTAGAACTCGGCGCGCGCTGCTTTGAATTAACCGGGCTCGGTTATCTCGGGGTTGATATCGTGCTCGATCGCACCCATGGACCGCTGTTGCTGGAATTGAACGCGCGCCCCGGGCTTGGGATTCAAATTGCGAATCATCGGGGCCTGAAGACCCGTTTGGATGCGATCGATCGTGTGCCTAATTTGCCATCGACCCCGGCTGACAGGGTCCAACTCGCGGTAGAGCTGTTTAGAAATTCCTAAGCTGTATCCTCCTGTAGTCGGTCAGATTTGTCCGCTACAGGCCACTAGTGGTTGGTAGCGAGACGCCAGCGAAGGCCGTAGAGTTCAGACCTCCCATGACCACTCCAAACCACCCCAACGCCCAGGCGCCGCAGGTTTTTGCCGCGTATGTCGGCGTAATTCTGATTTGGGCCACCGCCCCGCTCGCGACGAAATGGAGCGGCGAAGGGCCTGGTTTCTTGTTCGCCGTAACCAGTCGAATGTGCCTCGCGCTAGTCTGCGTACTTCTAGTGTTGGTCCTGCGACGAGTAGCGTTCCCGTTTAATCGTCGCGCCTGGCTTCACTACGGAGCAGGTGCCATTAGCATTTACTTTTCGATGAGCCTGTCCTACTGGGCGGCGCAACAAATTCCTTCGGGTTGGGTCTCGGTGCTCTTCGGTCTAACCCCGCTGATGACTGCTTTCTTGTCGCGGATCGTTCTCGCTGAGAATTCGTTAACACCGCGCAAACTTGCCGCGCAGGTGGTGAGTCTGTTTGGATTGTGGATTATCTATGGCACGGCGAGCGCCCTCGGCCCACGTGCGGTGCTCGCAATCGGCGCCTTATTGGTTGCGGCGTTTATCCATTCATTGAGCGCCGTACTCATCAAGCGTGTTAATGCCAACGTCCCGGCCTTGGCGTCCGTCGCAGGTGCCCTGCTCCTGTCAGTACCGGCGTACCTCATTACGTGGTGGTGGGTAGAAGACGGCTGCCCGGCGCAGCTTCCGCTCCGCAGCGTTCTGTCGATAGTCTATCTTGGACTGGTCGCGACCACCGTCGGCATGTCGTGGTATTTCTTCGTACTCAAACATTACACAGCGACCCGGGTTGCGATGATCACGTTTATGACCCCGGTACTGGCCTTGCTCGCCGGCTATGCCTTCAACGCCGAACCACTGACCTGGCGGATTGTGGCTGGTGCGGGCTTAATCCTCGGCGGCTTGCTATTGCACGAAGTCGGCCGCCTCCGTGGCATCTCTCCAATTGCTTGACAGTGACTCGGTAGTGGTTTGGGATCAGCCGCCTTATGCCATTGGAGAACCGCGATGCACGTCAACCAGCACACCGCCCTGCCGAAACTGAATCTTCCAGGACTTGAACACCAAACCCTCGCCAGTCATCGCGATGGCTTGAAAAGCTTCGAAGTCTGGCGCCAGAAAATCGGGCCTCACGCCACCACTCCAGTGCACTGCCACGATTGTGAAGAAGTCATCGTGATTCTAAGCGGCCAGGGCGAATGTCGATTCGAAGATAAAGTACTGGCATTCAAGGCGGACGAAACATTGGTGATTCCCAGCAGCGTTGTGCATCAGATCTGTAACACCGGAGATCAGGATCTCAATATTGTGGCGACGTTGGCGATGTCACCGGTCAGAGTGCGCTCCGCGGAAGGGGCACCGATGCCACTGCCCTGGGATGCCTGAGCAAATGCCTGTAACTCCAGCGTGGGTCTCTGGTACCCCGCGACTGGCTTATAGCAGCGCCGGGAGTGGCACTCCGGTGGTGTTCTTGCACGGGATCGGGGGTAATCGCAGCAACTGGGCCGAGCAGATCGAATATTTCGCGGCGCGTTTTCACGCGGTGGCCTGGGATGCACGCGGCTATGGGGAAAGCGAGGATTACGCGCAGGCGTTGCAATTCACCGATTTCGCCGCCGACCTCCGCCGGCTGCTCGATGCGCTCAACGTTAAGGCAGCGCACGTGGTCGGGTTATCGATGGGTGGTCGAATTGCACTCGACTTCTACGAAACTGCGCCACAACGAGTGTTGAGTCTGTGCTTGGTCGACACCTTTCCTGGCTACGATGCTTCGTTTACGCCTGACGCCCGCGAGAAATTTATTCGTCTGCGCAAACAACCACTGATCGAGGGCAAGGAACCGAAGGATATTGCCGCGGCAATCACCAAAACGTTGTTGAGCACCGGTGCGAGTCTCAAACACTATGAGCGGCTGGTCGCAAGCATTTCGGCCTTACACAAAGAGTCCTACATCAAGGCAATCGAAGCCATGACCCGGTATAAGCCGATCGCCAAATTGACCGAAATCCGGGTGCCGACCTTGGTCGTCGTCGGCGATCAGGATCGCCTCACGCCGCCGGAGATCGCGCGCGAAATGGCGGCCGCGATCCCAGGTGCTCGGCTCGTGGTGCTGCGCGAGGCTGGGCATTTGTCAAATATCGAGCAACCGTTGGAATTCAATCGCGCGCTCGACGAATTTTTATCCGCGCTCTAAGCGAAGGTGCCCATTCCAGACAATCGGCCTAGTTGCTTGGAACCGGATAATCGCGCCCCAGGTTCTGTTTGTCCGCTTTGCGCTCCGCCTTGCGGGTTTTCTCATGCACCCCACCCTTCTTCAATAACGGATGGGTCGCGATTCGACTCCGCACCTTGCCAACTTTAGCGACAATTTTCTTCTTGCTGGGCATGTCCTACGGGATCTCTTCGATGTAAGTTCGCTCGATCGGGGTTTGGACGTAGATTTTTTTACCGTTCTCCACCGCCCAAAAATAATAGTAGCCTTTCGCGGCTTCACTGGTCACCTTGCTATCGCGGACCTCCCACTGCTTCACGTGCTGCCCTTCCGCGAAAGTAACTCGATAGTCACCTTCGAGCCAGGTCACGCCAATCCGCGAGAGTTTATTCTGGGTTTCTTCGGTGCAGCCGGTGCCGAGTAATACTAGCCCTGCGAACGCGCAGGCGGTAAATCCGAAGTGGTTTTTCATGCTTGCTTCCTATCTTTCAGAGGTGATTCTCTGCGGCGACTATTTGCGCCGCCGGTGTTGATTTCGAAAGGTCCAAGGCGGTACCGGACGGGCGGCTCTCCAAAGTCCTAATTTCTCCCGCCTGGCGGCAGTCTCTAGACGTTTCAGATCGATATCGTCGCGGGCATACCTGGCATTCCACCACCCGAATCCCCTACGCACGAGCTCGCGTGATGCCGAGCGGCCATTGACAAAAATCTCGCCGACTTCGCGGTGATAAGTTCGCTCGCCGAGTAATCGGACCTTGACCGGGCTATTGATGAGCAACTCTCGCATAAACCGCGCCGCCGCCTGCGCGTACGCTTGCTCGGGCCAGTGTTTGGTCGCAAGTTCCGGCGCGTCAACGCCGTACAAGCGCACTTGGAGAGTTTTATTATTCTTAGTCACTACTGTCGCCGTATCGCCATCGTGCACCTTTGTCACCGTGCCGTTGACGAAGGTTTCAGCAGCGCCCGCCGAGATCGAAAGCGCGAGGAATACGCCAACGCCCGCGCTGAATAGGCTGATTGCGTTAGGCCTCACGCAAGCTAGGTTTACGCAAAAGATCCACTCGCATCGGCATCAAGAACTTGACGCCCTCGGGAGTGCGGCGAAGATCTATGCGCCTTTTCACCTCGGCATGGACTTCGGGGCTCAGATGATGGCGCGTATGAGTGACTCCAATCACCGTGCGTTCGTAGTCGGAAAAATCCTGGAACTTCACTGGTGCATTGAAGAAGATTTCGTCCAAGAATTCGAAAACGCCCTGTGCGACACTGTCCTTGAGCGCTTGAAATGCCAAGGTTCGCACTCGCTCCTCGTTATGGAACAAACGCAGAATATCGTTGAAATCGCCAGCGAAAATCGGCTCCGAGACGTAGAGATGCCCGCCCGGCTTTAGCACGCGATGAATTTCGGACAGCGACGGGAGCATCAACTCCGCGGGCACGTGGTGCAGGGATTTAAACATCAGCGCAACATCGAAGGTCGCGTCACTCGCAGGAATTTCCTGTGCGCCGGCGAGCTTGAACTCGACATTCGGTAAATCGACGATGTCGAGATTCAGTAGATGCTGAATTTTATCCACTTCGAGCGCCGTGATCTGTCGATTCACGCCGTGGCTCGCGATTAAGCGAGTTAGCTCGGCGCGCCCACAGCCGAGGTCCACAATCTTCGCGCCGTCGAGCGGTAGTACCTGCGAATAGATCTCGCGCTCGGAACACGTCCTTTCTATGACCGGGGTCATGAGGTTCATCATGGCGATGGAAGCTGACATCGGCGTAATCCCTGCTATTTGATTATTTGGGCTTAAATGCCAACAGCACGTTACCCGGCAACCCGCCCCAATTAGCGTAGCCGGAACTTATATAGACCCAGCCATCGACGACTACCGCGCCGGATTGATCGATCGCGCCACCGCGGCCCGGTGCGCCGTTGACAGTTTTATACTCTTGGACGGTGTCGTACTGCCATAGAACTTCGCCGGTCTCGCTGTTGAATGCCCGCATCACCCCGCTCATCGAGCCCGAGAACACAACGCCGGGGATCGCCGTAACTGCCGCTGTTTGCGCAGGACTGCAACGTTCACGCCCCGCGCACGACACGGGCGGTGCTTGCCATAGCGGCTTACCGGTTTTTAAGTCCAGCGCAAACAAGCCGCCACCAACTTTAGGGTCGAGCGCCACTTTGTCACCAAAAAATAAGCCCTTCTCCCACTGAGCGTCGGAGACCGCGACGAACACGGCCTTATCATCTGCGGCGGAACCCCATTCAATCCCACCGAGGATGCCGCCTTTCGCGACCCGAGTTTTCCACACCAATGCCCCTTCGTGATCGGGATCGATCGCGTGCATGACGCCGGTTTTCTGGCCACCGAGCAGCAATCGCTTGCCGCCGTCGAGATTCACGAGAATTGGCGACGAGCCCATGTCGTGATCAGGTCCGCCGCTGCTCGGGCAATTGGTTTTCACCGGTAAGCTGCAGGACACATTCCAGGCATCGCCGGGCAAACCCTGGTAACTCCACAGCACTTCGCCTTTCTCCAGCGACAGCGCGAGGATCGCGTCACTGGTGGTTGTGGCTGGCTGCGTGTAGTTATCGCCCGAGGAGACGTACATCCGTCGCTGCCGTAGATCGATCGTGGGTGCCGACCACACACTCGCGCCGTTCGGGCCGAAATGGGTTTTCCCCGTGACCGACGACGTTTCCTGCTTTGGAAGGTCTGCGATCGTGTGCTGTTTCCAATCGATCTTGCCGGTCGCCGCATCGACCCGAATTACCGCGCCACGAAAGGTGCAGCACTGATAATTCGGATCTGCCGCCAAACCCTCTTCGAGCGACGAGATCGGAATATAAAGTCTGCCATCGACCAATTGGAAACCACCGGTTAAGCGCGCGGACGGATGTTCATCCGCCACTATCTGCCACACTGGCGCGCCGCTCGCGGCGTCCACGGCATAGGCGCGTCCACTGACGTCACCGAAAAAAGCCATCCAACGCCCGTCCGTCATCTGTCCGAGTAATACCGGCCCTTTCACCGCGGCGTTAGCTTGCGTAGTCCAATGCGTACAACCGGTTTTAGCGTCGAGCGCATAGACTGTGCCACTGCGGCTGCCGACGAATAAGCGACCATCAATCACCGAGGCGTGCGCCTCGGCTAAAGTTTCGCCCGGAAAGGCAAACGCCCATTGGAGTTCGAGATCCTTTACTTCATCGCGCGCGAGCTTCGCCATTTCGCTCGGCTGAAAGCGCGTGTTCTGCTGATTCGCACCCCAGCTATTCCACTGTGGGGCGGCGAGTGGTGCCGCCGATGGCCACGTCGAAGGCGCGCACTGGTTTGTGGTACTTGCAGCCCAATTGGCCACGTATTTTTTGCCCGTTACATATTCTGCAACCGCGACTCGTTGCGGGCCGTTCAAGCTGAACGTGCCGACGATGCGCATTACCCCCGTTTCGAGTGCGCGCACAACTGCAACGGGTTCCATCTCTCTGAGCGTTTCCGGGGTCGGCGCACGCGCCGCACCCGAATCGTGGCAGGCTGCGCAGTGCTGGTTATAAATCGCCTTGCCGTCAACGAGCGTTTCCGCATTCACGCCGAGACTCAATACACACAGCCCAATCCAATACTTTATTCTTCGCACAATTCCTCTCCCCTTGAAGTACTTTCAAACTAGGATGTTCAACTGATTCGATGAAAAACTCTGGTCTTGCAGTGCCGCGGCACGACGCTTATTCGCGTGCTCGTTGTCTACCAAGTTCAGTCGCTTTACGCGCTAGCACTTCCGAATAGAGTGCCAAAAACCCCCCCCTTAACCTGCTCCCAACTATAACGTTCGGATTCGGCCCTTGCCGTCGCCGCGATCCGCGCATATAGATTCTCATCAGCTAGGAGCTTCAACGCGGCTTCGCCCATCTGAACATCGTTGCCAGAATCGACGAGCAGCCCTGTTTTGCCATCTTCAAGCATGTACGGGATCCCGCCGACCGAGGTGCTGACAACCGGTACCCCACTCGCGAAAGCCTCGAGGATCGAGATCGGCATGTTGTCAGTCAAGCTCGGATTTAAGGCGAGGTCCGTCTCGGCATAGATTTCGTGGATCTTGATATTTTCTATCTGTCCGATGAAAGCGACGGATTGGGCGACGCCTAGCTCGTGGGTCAATTGTTGGAGTTGCGCCTGTTCGGGCCCCGTGCCCGCAATCACTAGCCTCGCTCCCGGATAGTGCCGGAGTACCCTTTGAAATGCACGGATCACCGTGGCGTTATCGTAGAGTGCCTCTAGATTCCGGGCGACCAGGAGTCGCGGGCGCGAAGGATCACGACCTTTGGCATTCGGAGTGAATCGCGCCAGATCCACGATATTAGGAACGATAATAGTCGTGAACCCGTAACGACTAAACACGCCAGACAGAAATTTCGAGGGCACGATTATTCTCGCAACCTGCCGTAACGACGGCGAAATCCACCTGCGTGATTTCGCGAAGAATTCGGCTGCGTTGCCACCACGATAATTCAGAATTACCGGTTTGCCACGCAGCTTTGCGAGCCAAATCACCGGCATTGCATTGAGATACCAGGACCACCCCGAGTTCGCAAGCAAGTGCACCAGCTCGACCTTCTCAAGCGCTTTCCAGGTCCGAAAACTAAAAGGGATTAATCGGAACAGCGCCCTCACAACCGGAACCGATTCTACCCATGGCGGCCAGTAGGGCGCGTTCGTTCGGACATCGGTAACAATCACGCCTTCGCTTGCCAACAACCCTTGGAGCTGCCGAGCTTGGTTCGCCATACCACCGGCCGGCGGGGGAAATGGTGCTATTAGCGCAATTCGTGGGGCGTGGAAAATTAATGCGTGGGACATTAATGTGCCAATAGCGAGCGATAGACTCCGTCGTAACGGGCGATCGATCGGGTCCAGGTTCGTTCGGTCTCGACGTATTTTCTAGCGGCAGCGCGCATTGCTTGGCAACCAATTGGATTATTCAGCAATCCGAGGATCGCACGGGACAGATCTTCGACATTGCCGGCCTTGAATAGAACTCCAGTGACGCCGTCCTGAATCAGCTCCCGATGTCCTCCGACATCCGAGGCAATGAATAGCTGGCCCTGAGCCATCGCCTCTAACGGTTTCAATGGAGTCACTAGTTCGGTCAGGCGCATCGAATGCCGGGGGTAGACCAAAACATCGATGATGCCGTAATAGCGGGCAACGTCGTTGTGCGCGATTCGCCCTGTAAAAGTCGCATGGCCGTTGAGTTCGAGTTTACTCGCAAGTTTTTTCAGGTTCTCGTCCTGAGGCCCGCCGCCGACCAATAGCACATGCGGGTCCGGCGCTTCAGGCAAGAGTCGCGAAAGGGCAGTTAAAAGCAAATCCAGTCCTTCATACGCGTAGAACGAACCGACGAAACCGAGTACGCGTTTAGAATTCAGCCCAAGACTGGATTTAAGATCCAAGTCGCTGCCTAATCCATACTGGAATTTATCCGGATCCACTGCATTGGGGATGATGGTAACTTTCGCGGATTCAATCCCGCGCGCGACGATATCATCCCGTAAGCCAGTACAAATGCAGGTAATCGCCGAGGCGGACTTTAAGGCGCTGGTTTCGAGGGCGCGTGTCGCGCGGTAGCGAAGACTTCCTTCGCGCGTGTCGCCGTGATCGACTGCCGCGTCCTCCCAAAACGCACGGACTTCGTACACCACCGGCAGTCGCTGCCGGCGTCCGTGGAGGAGGGTTGGTAGCGCGTTCAGGACCGGCGAGTGTGCATGCAGGATGTCTGGTTTGACCTCACGAATAACCGTTTCCAGACGCTTTGACAGCAAATGCATGTCCGCTATCTGGTTCACGATTGGAACACGTTTCATCCGTTCCGAAACTACTGGAGTGCGGAAGAACTCCAACTCCTCGACCATCTCCCGGGGCTCCCCGTTTGTCATCTGCCGCGCGCTGGTAAGGTGAAACGTCTCCCAGCCTAATCTGCGTTGTTCTCGCAGAATCGACGCGGTTCGAAAGGTATAACCGCTATGCAGAGGAATAGAGTGATCCAGAATATGGAGTATTCGCACGGATGAGCCCCGGTTCAACGCTACTGTTGATGCTGCCGGAGGAAAGATTCAAACATCAAGACAGTCCACAGCGGGGCACTATGGTCACGCTGCCCGCTGACATGCTGTTCGAATATCTGTGTCAAATACCTGATATTGAAAATTCCAGTCTCGACTAGGCATGGACTCGTTAAAGTGGCGCGGACGCGTTCCCTTAACGGACCGCGTAGCCACTCCGTAAGCGGAATCGAAAAACCCATCTTCTTGCGATACAAGACTTCGGCGGGAAGTTGCGATTCCAACGCGCGCTTGAAGACATATTTTCCTTCGCTTCCGCGTAACTTTAAATCCGGCGGCAAGGTCCACAGCCATTCCGTTAACGGGTGATCAAGCAGCGGCTCGCGAACTTCGAGACTGTGCGCCATGCTCGCGCGATCGACTTTGGTCAAGATATCTCCGGGCAAGTAGGTTTTGAAATCGAGGTACTGGACCTTCGACAACGGGTGATCGGATGGACAGGTAGCGGCGTGGCGTCGCATCACTTCTACTGCCCGATAGCCATCTAGTCCAGCCTGGAATTTCGCGGTAAATAATTGCCTGCGGAGTGGCTCCCGCACGATCGACACTCCGTTGAAATATCCCTCGACGCTATCACTTGCCAGCGCTTGAAAGGTGGATTTCGCGCCGAGAAACCGCGGTGCTCTGTCAGCCTTGGGATAAATTTTCGCCAGCATTCCGAACAATGGCCTACGCACCGATAATGGTAGCAAGCCGCGCATTTTTTCTTCGCGAAGATAGCCACGATAGCGACCGTAGCCTGCCAAATTTTCACCGCCACCGTCGCCCGAAAGTGCCACAGTCACATGCTTGCGCGCAAGTTCACAGACTCGGTACGTTGGCATGGCGGAGGAGTCGGCGTACGGCTCGTCATAGATTGTCGCGAGTCGATCAATCAGAGCGAAATCATCGGAGGCCACGGTTTCGCTGCGATGATTCGTGTGATAGCGCTCCGCAACCATTGTCGCGTAGCGCGATTCGTCATATTTCTGCTCTTGGAACGATATCGAGCAGGTATTTACACTGTCGCCCATGAGTTCGGCCATCGCGGCGACGACAGCGCTGGAATCAACACCGCCGGAGAGGAACGCGCCTAACGGGACTTCCGAAATCAAGCGTATTTTTACCGCGTCGCGGATTCGGCTAAGCAACTCCGCACAGGCATCGTCTTCCGAAATCGTGATCACTTCTGAACTCGGCAGATCCCAATACTGCCTTGGGTTTGGTAGAGCGGCTCCCCGTTTAACCGTGAGTGTCGTTCCAGGAGGAAGCTTTTTCGCCGATGCGTAGATGGTTCGAGGTTCGGGGATGTATCCAAACGCGAAGTACTCTTCGACCGCCGGTGGATCAATTGTGCGCGAGAATTCCGGGTGGGCAGCGAGCGCTTTGAGTTCCGAGGCGAATAGCAGCAAGCCGCCTACGTCGGCGTAATACAGCGGTTTAACCCCTAAACGATCGCGTGCCAGGAACAAGATGTGCCGATTCCGATCCCATAGCGCGAAAGCGAACATCCCACGAAATCTGGTGACACACGACTCACCCCACTCCTCCCAAGCGTGCACGATAACCTCGGTATCGGAATGGGTCTTAAAGCGATGCCCGCAAGCTTCGAGTTCCGGGACGAGGGTTTGAAAGTTATAAATCTCTCCATTGAAAACGACGACAACGCTATCGTCCTCGTTAAATAACGGTTGCTGACCCGATGACAGATCGATAATAGATAGTCGTTTATGTCCAAGGCCCACTCCGGGCTCAAGATGGATACCCGTTTCATCCGGGCCACGATGGTGCTGCGTTTCGTTCATGTCCCACAGCAGCGTCCTTGAGAACATCCGCTCTCCCCTCAGATCGAAAATACCGACGAGACCGCACATTAGGGGGCCAATAATCCGACCAAAAAAGCTTTGAGAGCGGTTTCTGGAGGCTAATCAGTCGCTGAAACATGCTGGTGGGCCGAAGTCAGGCCGGAAGCACGAACCCGATTTGGAGCGCTAACGGCTTGCGAACGCTGGCTTCTGCCTATTCGGATGGAATTGGATGGACAAATGGATGGCGACCTGCCATTCTGGATTGGATGATAATGGATGGATAAATGGATACGAGCTTTAACATAGCCACGCTGAAAATCACCCCTCAGCTTCTGACGCTGATCGCTGAGCTCGACGAATTTAAAGGCGCATGGCGAGCCCTCGGTCGACTTGCACCCGATCGCTTATCCAGTCTGCGGCGCGTTGCTACGATTGAAAGTATTGGCTCATCAACGCGCATTGAGGGAGCGAAGCTGTCCGATCGCGAAGTTGAACGGCTTCTCTCCAATCTAGAATTCAAGAATTTCGCAACCCGAGACGAACAAGAAGTCGCCGGATACGCGGCCGTTATGGAGATGGTCTTCGACCGCTGGGACGCTATTGATCTCACCGAAAACCACATCAAGCAGCTTCACCGCGATCTTCTGCAATATTCAAACAAGGACCATCGCCACCGGGGTGAATATAAAACTCAGGCCAATCACGTCGAAGCGTTCGGTCCGGACGGCAAGAGCATTGGCATCGTTTTTGAGACAACAACACCGTTCGATACGCCGCGTTTGATGGCAGAGCTGGTGCCCTGGGTGCAAGTCGCGTTGCGCAAAAATGTGCTTCACCCGCTACTCTCAATTGCTATCTTTATCGTTGTCTTTCTTGCTATTCACCCTTTTCAGGATGGAAACGGCCGCCTGTCTCGGGTTCTAACAACACTACTGCTGCTGCGCGCTGGCTATGCCTATACGCCGTACAGTTCATTAGAGAGCATCATCGAACAAAGTAAAGAAGCGTACTACCTCGCCCTACGTCGGACCCAAGAGAAAATCCGCACGAAAAAGCCAGACTGGCAACCATGGGTGACGTATTTTCTTAATGCGCTCAAAAAGCAGAAAGACCGACTCGACAAGAAAATCGATCGTGAACGTATTCTGCTTGGTGACTTACCCGAGCTGTCGGTTCAAATCCTTGAAATGTGTCGCGAACGCGGTCGGGTAACGATCGCCGAAATATCCAAAGCCACGGGGATCAGCCGTAACACGATTAAAGACCATGTCACAGCACTCACCGAGAAAGGACATCTTATGCGCCATGGCGCAGGTCGCGGCACCTGGTATTCATTGTAACGACAACAAAAATTTTTTATCGGTGGGGAGAGTACAGAATGTTGTGTTGGTAAATTGAGGCAATTCGTTCGCACTTGCTTGAGGAGCCGCCTTCGAGTTTATCGACGAGCCTGTCGCGTGCGGGGTCATCCAACGCATCGAGATTTCACTGACGCCATTTACCGGCGGTTTATCCTTCTTCGAATTTCTGTACCCAGGGTGAACAAATATACCAAATTCTTGAACCTTCTCGACGAGCGCCGGTCTTGGTAGCTGAAAGTAATAATCTTCGGCGTGGCGCTATCACCGGGGAGCCTGGACTCGCCCTTCGACGAAGCAGAGTGCCGAGCAAAGAGGAAATCTCCCTCACTTCCCTCTCTCAAAAGGGGTCGTCTCGCAGTGGCGGGGGATTTTCCTTTGTAATCTTCGTGAGGATAAATCCGGCATGATTTGCCGATGGCTAAAATACCGAAGCACCGCCACTTGGCCGATGCGTACACATTCCCTGGTTTTCGTGCCAGCACGACCGTTCGCGGTTGCTTCGGTGATCCGCAAACGCGGATTGTTACGCTGTCAC